>NZ_CP028923.1:3645454-3953636 GCF_005166025.1 Mangrovivirga cuniculi | reverse complement strand
TTGATACCTAACAGTTTTTCATAAGTTTCAGATGCTGTTTTCAGGTCTTTAACAGCTATACCCAGGTGTTCAATTTTATCTATCATCAGTTAAAGTTGTTTTTATGGTATTTCAAGTGTTATTTTTGTATTAAATCCCAAAAAGGGAAAACATATGCGCAATTTAAGCGTATTTATGTTACAGATAAAAAGGTAGAGGAATTATGATTCAAATTTCAGATAAAGCAAAAGACCGAATAGATGTTCTCCGTGCTGAAGACGGCCTGACGGAAAATCACCATGTGAGAGTATCTGTAAAAGGAGGCGGTTGCTCCGGATTAATGTATGACCTGGATTTTGACGAAAATATACAGGACTCAGATCAGGTATTTGAAGATAAAGGGATTAAGGTGTTAGTTGATAAGAAGAGCTTACTTTATCTGGCCGGTACAACACTTGAATTTAGCGACGGACTAAATGGAAAGGGATTCCAGTTTGTCAATCCTAATGCTACTCGTACATGTGGATGCGGAGAAAGTTTTGCAGTATAAATAAGATCATAAAATAAAATATTATTAAATGCACCTTTTACAGGTGCTTTTTTTGTTTTAGGCATATTTTGACACCGTATTTTATCTGATTATTATTCGTTGACAATATTTTCTTTAAAATTTATTTTTGTTTAAAAATTGATTTTTTATTAATATTGGAATCAATGAAAGTGAATTACGAACATATTAATCCAAAACTTCGTGACTTATCGGGTGCTTTTAAGCCGATAAGCCTTCGTAATTTACAGCCCGTCTTTGATTGTTAGCACGTTCTATTTGTTTCATATCGAATATAATTAGAACTTATCTATGTGTTAACTTAAATGAAATCTATATTTCCATTTTTAATTTGCTTAGTGGTATTAGGCCTTTCTGATTTAAAAGGTCAGGGGAAATTACTTCTTATCGGAGGAGGATCAGAGAAAGATCAATCCTGGGGATGGAGTAATACACCTTACCAATGGGCAATAGATAATAGTGAAAATAAAAAAGTAGCTATTTTAACTTATGATCAGAATCCATCTGAATGGCTTCCTGATTATTTCAATTCTCTAGGTGCTGTCGAATCATATAACGTTTCTGTGCCGGATAGAAATTCGGCCCAAACAGATGCTGTTTATAATCTTCTCCTAGATGCAGATGTTATTTTTATCAAAGGTGGTGACCAATCGATTTACTACCAGGAATATAAAGGTACTAAAGTTGATGAAGCTATTCTTTCTGTTTATAACAGGGTGGTGTGATTTGTGGCACAAGTGCTGGAATGGCTATTTTAGGAGGGGTAGATTATACTGCTGAAGGATCCGGCATTTACCCGGATCAGACTCTCGAAAATATAAATCTTTCAGATATAACATTGAAAAGCGACTTCCTGCCTTTTAAACCAGGATATATTTTTGATACTCATTTTTCTGAAAGAGGAAGATTTACTCGTTTAATTCATTTTATCGCCCGATACTATAGTGATCACCAGCAATTGATTAAAGGCATCGGTGTCGATGATCAAACGGCTTTAGCAATTGATGAAAATAATATTGCAACTTCGTACGGTACAGGAGGAGCACATTTCTATTATTTTGAAAACTCAGATCCACAAATTATTAATGACCAGCTTGTAGGTGGAGGAGTTAAAACCTTTTCTATTATAGACGGGCAATCAGTCAATTTAGATGATTTAACCACAAGGCCACAATACGAAGAGGCTTTAACTGTAAGTGAAAGTAATCTGGATAAGACAATATTTGCACAGCAGCAAACTGAGTATAGCCAAATGGGTCCATTGTTTACAGATTTCTTTACCGGTGCGGACAGTGTAATTTTGATCAGCAATCCCGGAGATTCGGAAGCAGGAGTTTTAGTAAATGATTTAAGAAACTCTTTTGAATCCGAGATTACGTGGATTGAGCTTAGTGAAACCAGTAATAGTGCATTGCAGGTAGAGCTTAGAAATAAGATCAGGCAAGCCGGTCATTTTATAATATTTAATGTCAGTCCGGAAGAATTGGATGATTTTGCTTCAGGCCAGACAGGTCAGTTACTTCAAAGAGCGATTAATAATGCCGGTATTACTATAGCAGCTGTAGGCTCTACCGCAAACGCTATTGGCCAAAAGTATTGCATTAATTGTGAGGACGATCCTTTAGCGTCCTTTTCTGGTTCTCTTCAGTTTAGCGATGGTTTCAATTTCATATCTTCTACGATAGTAATTGCAGATACCTATGCTTTTTCAACAGATTTTTATGAAAATAAGACTTCTGCCGGACATTGGGCGGCAATGAAATATGGCCTGAGCAATTCAATCTTTTTACAGGATGAAACCTATCTTAAAGTATACGGGTCGGATCAAGAAGCTAGTTTAACTGTACATGGCAGTGTTCCGGGTATTGTTTTTCATAATATGGCTACGGAATATAGTAACGTGATATTTGGAAATGATGCAAACGGGTTGACTCGCCAGATAGTTGGATTTAACGAGGGCTCCTATTCTTTCGCTGATGAAAATTATATCGTTCAGGTAGGAGAATTCATCAATAGAGAACCTGAAGATCTTGGATGGGAAAATAATGAAAATCCGGTAACTGGAATTAATGATGTAATTACAGGAGTGAAATTATTTCAGGATGGAAATTCTCTGTGGTTCGATTCCGGTAATTACGACCACTTAAATATAAGTGTCTATTCAATTTCAGGTCAGGAGTTGATAAAAACTAATGCAAGCAGAAGAGATAGAGTCATATTACAAGAAAAATCTCATACTATTGTGCTAGTGTTATTGACAGATATTGAAAATAATGTTATTTTAAGAAGCAAATTCCTATTTAAATAAAGCTTTGAATTCGAATATTATAAATATCGGTTCTAGAGAGATACCTGTGCAGGCTGCCAAGTCTTTGCAACAGATGGGATTACAGCCAATCTTTGACTGTTAACATATCCCTGAAAATCAACCATTTGATATTGACCATTCCAGGTCTGTATCAAGCATATATTATTAAATACTTAACGTAATTAAAACCTAAACAATAACCTTATGAAGCAATTAGGACTATTTTGTCTGTTGCTCTTATCAGGATTCTCTGCTGTATCAGTTCAGGCGCAGCAGGTAGTCAAAGGTAAAGTCACAGACTTTCAGTCAGGAGAACCAGTACCAGGCACGAACGTGCTGGTAAAAGGTACTTCGAGAGGAACCACTACAAATTTTGAAGGTGATTATAATCTTCAATTACAAGAAGGAGATTCAGTACTGGTTTTTTCCAGTGTTGGTTTTGAATCTGAAGAAGTCCCGGTAAATGGACGTACTCAGATTAATGTAGAGCTAATTTCTGATATTCAGTCACTCAAAGAAGTGGTAGTCGTAGGGTATGGTACTCAAAAGAAGCAGGATATTTCTTCTTCCGTATCGACGATTGATCAATCTGAATTCAATGACATTCCAACCAGTAGTTTTGACGCTGCAATTCAGGGTCGGGCTTCAGGATTAAATATTTCTTCACCATCCGGTACTCCCGGAGGACAAACGAACATCAATATCAGAGGAGCAACTTCTATCTCAGCTTCTTCGCAGCCTTTGTTTATAATTGATGGGATACCAGTTGAAGTGAAAAATAACTCAGTACTAAGCAGCAATATTCAGCCGATAAACCCACTGGCTGAATTAAACCCAAATGATATTGAGTCGGTAACTATATTAAAAGATGCCTCGGCAGCGGCCATTTATGGATCAAGAGGAGCGAATGGTGTGATTTTGATTACTACTAAAAGAGGATCAGCTGGTCGTGATAAATTAAATATTGGATATTATGCCGGCTTCTCAGAGGCAACTAATGTCCCTGATATGATGTCTTCGTCTGAGTGGATAGGATTCTTAAATGCAGCTGCTGAATTTGATGGATTAGGAGAAAACTATTGGAATGAAATCCTGGGAGATCCAAACGACCCAAATCTTCCAAACTATGATGTTTATGATGAAGTCCTTCGAACAGGTACTATAAATAACGCAGATATCAGTTATTCAGGCGGAACTGAAAAATTCAATTATTACCTGTCTGGTAATTACTTCAATCAAAAAGGTATCCAGGTGGGGCAAGGCTATGAAAGAATTTCCGGAAGAATTAACGTTGACTATAGCCCTAATGATAAAGTGAAGATCTCAACAACGACATTTCTTGCCAGGGGTTTTCACGATAGAACAATTGGCGAGAATGATGAATATGGAGTTATTGTAAATGCTCAGGCATGGGATCCCAGATTCCCATTAGTAGATGAAAATGGAGTATACATAAATCCTTTTGATACTTATAGCTGGTGGGCACTTGAAAATCCGCTACTGATCGCTCAGGAATATGTAAACACTTCTAAAAACTCCAGATTGCAGTCTTCACTTAGCCTGGAGTGGTACATTACACCAAATTTGACATTTAAATCAAGTGGAGGTCTGGATTATAATTCTCTGATAGACCGGGGTTTTGTTCCAAAAGGTTATAATCAGACAGATATCGGTCTGGGTACATATGGTACTTTTGAGTCTTCGAGCTGGATTAATGAAAACACTCTGAAATATACTAATACGTTTAACGATGATCATTTCTTTGATGCTTTAGTTGGTATTACTTTTCAGGAATCGGTAGAAGAATTTTCAGTAATTGATGCTTCGGGGTATTCAACCAACCAGGTTATTTCAACTGCAGCAGCAGGTCAGATAACTAATGCTTCAGACGGAGGTTTCAGGTTTGGATTGGTATCTTACCTGGCTCGATTGAATTATACTTACGATAATCGATATACCTTTACCTTTACAGGTAGGGCTGATGGCTCAAGTAGATTTGGTGAGAATAATAAATTCGGATTTTTCCCTTCAGGTTCTGTAGGCTGGAATGTGCATAATGAATCATTCTTCCCTGACGATTCATTCCTTACTACTTTAAAGTTACGCGGGTCTTATGGAGCAATTGGTAACCAGTCAATTGGTAGTACCATTGCACAAGCAACATACCGAAGTTCTGCCGGTTATGCCGGGCAGGGAGGTACTTCAGCACTTCAGCTTGGTAATCCTGATCTTACCTGGGAGAAAACAGTCCAGTCTGATATAGGAATAGACATTGGATTTTTTAATAACCGACTTGAAGTGACTGCAGATTATTTTAAGAAGGACACAGATGGTTTGCTCTTGAATGCAGATATTCCGGGATCTACAGGATTCCGTTCTTTAATATCTAATAACGGAAATATTATTAATGAAGGGGTTGAATTATCGCTTAATACCATCAATGTGGAAAGTGGAGACTTCAGGTGGACTTCTTCGTTTAACATTACCTGGTTAGAGAATGAGGTAATCGATGTGATCAATGATGGAGAAATCTTAAGTCGAAACTTCATCCTTAAAGAAGGAGAGCCGCTAAGCACTTTTTATCTGATAAAATTTCTGGGTGTGGATCCACAGACCGGAGATGCAGTATTTCTGGATGCAAACAGCGATGGTATAATCAATCTTGATGACAGGGTAGTAGCTGGAAATGCACAGCCTGACTATTACGGTGGATTTACCAATAACTTTAGTTATAAAGGATGGAACCTAAGTATTTTCTTCCAGTTCCAGCATGGAAACGAGATATTCAACCAAAGCAGATATGCTTTTGAAAATTACGGCACGCTGAAAGGCGGTTTACCATTTGGTAATCAAAATGCCCGATCTCTGGATTACTGGAAAGAGCCTGGAGATATAACAGATATTCCAAGACCAAGTCATGCGGATGAGTTTTCTCCGGAAGCACAATTTCAGAGGTTCTCAACTCAATACCTGGAAGATGGTAGTTACCTGAGACTTAAAAACGTGAGACTGGGATACACTTTCCCTACTGAAAGTCTTGAAAAACTGAATCTGCAGTCACTGACAATATATGGTCAGGCTCAAAACTTACTCACGTTCACGAATTATTTAGGTTTTGACCCGGAGGTAAGTACTAATACTGCTTCTGATGGTTCTTTGAATACTCTTCAGGGTGAGGACTTCGGTACGCTGGGACAAGCCAGAACGATTACAATCGGTTTAAATATAGGATTATAATATGAAGACCATGAAGAAATTAATATATACACTAACAGCAATATTTACCTTTTCCGGCTGTGATTTGCTGGATCAGGAATTGCCAAATACAATACCTACGGATGAGGCTATAGTTGACAGAGTATCAGCTGAAGCTGCAGTAGTTGGATTGTATAATGAAATGCAAGACGGGAGCCTTTATGGTTCTGATGCTGTATATGCTACTGAATTAATGGCCAAAAACATGAAGGCTGTTAAGTTTCAAGCTGTCTGGCAGGAATTAGGTTCAGGGATTGTTCCCTCAGCCAATTTTCATGTTGAAGATAGCTGGATCGCCTGGTATAGTATTGTCAATAATGCTAATAACATTATTGTTAAAGTACCCGAATTGAATGATGTTTCAGAGAGTGAAGAAGCCGAGTTTACCGGTACTGCTCATTTTAGTCGGGCTTTGGCACATTTTGAATTATTAAGACAATGGGGAGAGTACTGGGATAATACCAGTGAATATGGTATTCCACTTCCAACTGAAGTAGCAACTGCACCCATTGTGACGCCAAGATCTAATGTAGCGGATGCCTACGCATTAATTGAAAGTGATTTATTTAAAGCAATTGACAGGCTGCCAGCCTCAGGTGATCCTATTTTTGCAAATAAAGGGGCAGCTGAAGCACTTATGGCCAGAGTCAAATTGTATAAAGGTGAATACGATTCTGCGTTTTATTATGCTAATGATGTGATCGAAAACTTCGATTATGATTTACAGGATGATTATGTAGATATATTTTCTGAAGGCACATCAGAATCTATTTTTGAGGTGGATTTCACTCAGCAGGATTTTAGTAATTATACCTTTTTAATGTTTGGTACAGAAGCAGAGATCGTAATGACCGATGAAGCTGCTGAAATGTATCAGAGTAATGATGAGAGAGGTTTACTGATAGAAAATATCGGAAACTTTTTCCGATGCACGAAATACGGAACTAATCAGGATAATGGAGAGGGAAATGCCTTTGTTATTAGACTGGCAGAAATGTACCTGATCAGGGCTGAGGCAGCTTCAAGAAATAATGGTCCGACGACTGGCCTTCCGGATATCAATGTTTTGAGAGCCAGAGCTGGACTGGGACCGATTGATGCCTCTTCAGTTAATTCATTACAAGATTTCAATGATGTTCTGACCAGGGAAGCAAGGCTTGAATTTCCTGCAGAGGGAGTTTACTGGTATTATCTGTCAAGGCTGGATAAGCTCGGAGAAGTGCTTAATCGTGAAGCCTTCAGAAGAATTTACCCGATTCCATTGAGAGAATTAAACATCACTGATGATCAGGCTATTTTTCAAAATCCGGGATATTAAAATTAGAAGATATGATGAAATATTTTAAAATATATAGTCTTCTGGTGCTGACATTTCTTTTTGTTTTCACTTCGTGTGATGATGAAGAAAACATTCCGGCTCCGGAAGCAGGTTTTACCTTGCCTTCCACAACATTTAAGGCAAGAGAAGTAATTACGCCGACCAATACCTCAGAGAATGGAGCAACTTACCAATGGTCTTTGGGTAATGGTGAACTGATATATGGTGAGTCTCCTTCATTTTCCTATTCTACTGAAGGATCATACACATTAACATTAGTGGTTCAAAACGAAGCCGGGTCGAGTAAACTTGAACAGGCAATAACAATCGCAGGAATATTGCCAATTGCTTCATTTGAAGTAGAGAATATTGACAGGTTGATTGCCGATAGCGATGTGGTATTTAATAATACTTCTGAAGATGGAGTGACATATGAATGGGACTTCGGAGATGGGGCAACCTCAACTGATGTGAATCCGGTGCATAAATATGCACAGCCAGGTATTTATACTGTAACTCTTATAGCAACAAATGAGGATGGCGCTTCAGAATATTCGCAGGATATTACGATCCGCACAAGGCCTGATGAGCTCTATTTTATGGATCCATCTGATTTTTTCCTCCGAAGAACTTTACTTGGGTCAGATGTGATCACCCAGGACCTTGTAGAGATGCCAGGTTGGGGTGTGGGTATATCTTTTAATACGGTGGATGGAATGGTATATATCACCGACGCGGATAACATTGATGAATCTGTTAATAAAATATGGAGACTAAATCCTGATGGAAGCGGACTGGAAGAACTGGTAACCGGTTTAACGGAACCATGGCTGATTGATGTAGATGGAAATGCCGGGTATATATTCTGGACTGATTTTTCTACCGGAGATGTGAAACGAGCTAATCTTGATGGAAGCGATGTTCAAACAATCGCCACCTATCTGGATGGGTTTGAATATCCTGAAGGCATATCTGTTTACGATGGCAATGTATATCTCAATGATCCGGTACTCGACGGAATTTTGAAAATTTCGTATGACGGATCTTCTGTAGAACAAATTATTCCGGAAATGGGTGGAATCGGGATTGGTATCGACAAGACCAATGGAATGATTTATTTCCATGACCAGGATGCTGGAGCAATTAAGCGTGCTGACCTTGGTGGTAATGTTGAAGAAGGCTGGGCGATTAATTTGCTGGATGCAGCTGACAGGGTCTATGGCATTTCTGTTGATGTCAGTACTGGTAAAATTTACTGGACGAACAGGGATAGTGGTTTGATTGGAGCTGCTGATCTTTCCGGTGAAAATGTTGAGACACTTGCCGGATCACTTTCAAGTCCGAGAGGTTTAACACTCATTAAAAATCAATGATTATGAAAACGTTAAAAATATTAGTAATGTCTGTTTGCGTCCTGCTTTTTATAGCTGGATGTAAAGAAGAAGAACCATTGATACCTCCATTTACAATAGTAAAGGCAGACTTTTCTTATCAGTTAGATAATGATTTATTTGCCCCGGCCACAGCAACCTTTAATAGTGATGTTGTTTTTACAGAGGGCGATGATATATCTTATTACTGGGCTTTTGGAGATGGAGCATCTTCAGATGTAGCTAATCCTACTCATTTATATACAGAGCCGGGATTTTACGAGGTAACCTTAACCGTTGTCGGTGAAGGAGATACAGATAGTAAAACCACTACAATAGAGGTTAGGGATCCTAACAGATCTTATTTCCCGGTAATTGTAGCTTCAAATTCAGGTAAAAGAATATATGATGCTCAAACGGGCATTTTAGATGTTTCTTTAGAGGTATCTCCTTTTGATATTGCGATTGATTCAACCAGAGAAAAGATCTATTTTACCGCCACTGACGCTGGTGCGGTTTATTCGTTAGGATTTAGTGATGATGTTCCGGAAATGATAGTGGATGGCTTCTCAAATCCTCATGGTATAACTGTAGACGAGGCATCGGGAAAAGCGTATGTTGTTGACAGGGGAGATAATGCCGTTTATACAGTAGATCTGGAAAACAGTACGAAAACGATCTTGTTTTCAGATTCTCAGGAGGCTACATTTTCATTACCTGAAGGAATTGATTACCATGATGGGTTCGTCTATGTGACTGCAGTGGATTTTGATGCTGAGGCGGTATGGAAGGTTAATATTTCGGACGGAAGTTTCGAAAGGATAATCGGATATTCTGCTGGTGGATTTGGATATTCAATAGTTGTAAACCAGCAGAGTGATATGATCTATTTCCACAATGACGAAGGGCCGGAATTTTTAAGTGCTGCTTTAGACGGTACCAATGTCAGTACTTTAGTATCACCTGCAGGTGATAATAATGGAGTAGACGGAAGAAGTTTTGGAATTTCAATTTCCTACTCTGAAGAGAAAGTTTACTGGACTGAATCCGGTAATGGACTTTTAAAGAGAGCGAATTTTGATGGTACTGATGTTCAGACTATTGCATCAGGTCTTACAGATCCGGTGGGAATACAAATAGTGGGTATTCAGTAAGTTTGGTTAATGTATAATTGAGCGGTAATCATTAAATTGATTACCGCTTTTATTTTTAAAATTCAAATCATGAAATACATCTATCTGTTTCTTAGTTGCTTATTCTTTTATGCCTGTACAGAAAGCAACGATCAAAACAATAACACAGTGAATGAAAGTACTTCGGCAGATACTACCCAGGTTAATTTGAATAAAGGAGCATTGATAATTATAGGTGGAGGAAGCAGGCCTGAGGAAATGATTAAAAGAATTGTAACCGAGTCCGGAATTGACACTGCAGGTTATGGCATGACCCTTCCTATGTCTAGTATTGAGCCTGACTCGTCAAATTGGTATGCTATTAAGCAATTTAGCGATCTGGGATATGAAAATGTTTATGGTGTTGAATATGATTCTGTTTCAGGTTATAGAGAATCACAAATCGATTCATTAGCTAATGCTTCTTTAATCTATATTTCAGGAGGGGATCAAAGACGGTTTATGCAAAGAATAGCTGGCACGAGAATAGGGAATATAATTAGAGACAGATATGCTGAAGGAGCTGTGATAGCAGGTACATCTGCAGGTGCTGCTGTTCAAAGCCGAAGAATGATAACCGGAGATGAAAAGAAATACCCTGATTATTATCCGACATACAGGCATCTTGAAGAGGAAAACTTTGACTGGACAGAAGGATTAGCTCTAATCGATGGGGTGATTATCGATCAGCATTTTGTTAAAAGATCCAGGTATAACAGGTTGTTTACAGCAATAATGACTTTTCCTGATGAAATTGGAGTTGGTATTGATGAGTCAACAGCAATAATAGTTAAAGGAGACTCTGCAGAGGTAATTGGCGAAAGCCAGGTGATTACTTTTGAAAATTCCAATCAAAATGTCAATAGAAAGAATGGAAAGCTTGGGACGAAAGGAATAATTCTGGATATTTATCTTCCGGGTGATAAATTTTACCTCAAACAGAAATAATTGAAACCACACAACAGATACGAATGATGAAATTTAGAAGAGTTCCTGATACTCTGGTAATAATATTTTGTTTTTTAATCTTATTTACAATTCTTACCTGGATAATCCCTGCTGGCGAATATGAAAAGGAAATTATAACTCTTTCAAACGGGAGTGAGCGGGAGGTGTTAATACCCGGGACGTATCATTATGTGGAGGAGAACCCCAGGGATTTTTAGATTTCTTGATGGCTCCGATAAAAGGCTTTATTGGTGGATCTCAAATCATTGGTTTTATCCTTATTGTAGGAGGAGCCTTTTCTGTTTTTAATAAAACCGGTGCTGTTACTGCATCCCTGCAGTCATTGGTGAGGTTTTGTGAAAAATACCCATCTGCAAAAGGAGTAATCATACCCTTGATAATTATATTTTTCTCAGTAATGGGCGCAACCTTTGGAATGAGTGAGGAGGTGCTTGTTTTTGTTTTGCTCACTATTCCAATGGCAAAATCGCTGGGTTACGACACCATAACCGGAATAGCTATTCCCTTTGTTGGAGCAGGGGCAGGGTTTGCAGGGGCTATTACCAATCCTTTTACTGTTGGAATTGCGCAGGAAATCGCAGAAGTGCCTATGTTCAGCGGGTATGAATATAGAATGATTGTATGGGTGGTGTTAACATTCCTGGCTGTATTTTATATAATGAGGTATACTCGGAAAATCTACGATCCTGCCATAGTTGAAACTGGGAAGGAGAGTCAGGTTGAAAAGATTGAATTTACTCCGGTAAGGAAGGTGACACTCTTTTTATTATTTGGTGGATTAGCAATAATTTTATTTGGCGTAACCCAGTTTGGCTGGTATATAAATGAAATTGCGGCAGTGTTTTTTGGTATGGGGCTATTATCTGCCATAATTAACAGAATGAACGTTCAGGAAGCTGTCGATGCTTTTAAAACCGGAGCTGGGGATGTTTTAACAGCCGGACTGGTAGTGGCATTAAGTAAAGGACTTTTGATCCTTGCCGAGGATGGTAAGATCATTGAAACTATCCTTCATGGATTAGCTTCTTTGGCAGAGGGATGGCCAAAAGCAATTTCTGTTGAGATGATGTTTGTCGTTCAGAGTTTACTAAACTTTTTCCTTCCAAGCGGAAGTGGGCAGGCTGTATTAACCATGCCCATTATGGCGCCATTAAGTGATCTTTTAGGAGTGTCAAGGCAGACAGCTGTACTGGCTTTTCAATTTGGAGATGGCCTTTCTAATATGATAATTCCAACAAGCGCAGTGACGATGGGAGTCCTTTCTATCGGTAATGTTTCATATGAAAAATGGTTGAAGTGGATGTTGCCACTTTTTATATTGATGGTTATTGCAGCGGGAATATTATTGATTTTACCTACTGTGATTTTTGGATGGAATTAATAAACAAGTAAAATTTCACTGTTAGTTTACCGAAAGGCTGGCGAGATACTATTTCGCTGGCTTTTTATTTGATATATAAAAAGATAGCAGTTGCTATTGCAGCTCCGATGAGTGGGCCAAACACAGGTATAATGCCGTAATTCCAGTCTGTTTTAGCATTTTTTCGTATAGGCAGAAATGAATATACAAGCCGGGGTCCCAGATCTCTTGCCGGATTAATAGCATATCCAGTTGTGCCACCTAAGCTAAGGCCAATACCAAATACAAGTAACCCTACCGGTAACGCATCCAGAGCACCTAAACCCACTCTTGCAGACTCGATTCCATCAATTTCTAATAATGGTTTACTCATATAAAGTACTGCGAATACCAGTACAAATGTTCCAATGATCTCTGAAAATAAATTATTGAATCTGTTACTAATTGCCGGAGTGGTGCAGAAGCAGGCCTTTTTCAATTCTCCATCCTGGGTACGCTTAAAATGATCCAGGTAAAAGAGATAGATTGTGTATGCTCCCAGCATTGCTCCGGCCATTTGAGCGATGATATATTGTATTACTTTCGACCATTCAAAAAGACCTGATAATGCTAACCCAAAAGTTACAGCGGGATTAATATGAGCACCACTAAATTGACCAACAATAAAGACAGCAATGAAAACCGCCATTCCCCATCCAAAAGTAATGACTATCCATCCACTATTGTTTCCTTTAGTATCCTTCAGGACAACATTTGCAACTACGCCATTTCCTAATAAAATCAATAAAAAGGTCCCGATAAATTCTGCAAAATATTCGTTCATTCCTGAATATAGTATTGTGAAGCCAGTTTGTTATAATTTTCAATTTGATTTTTTACCCAATTTTCATCTTTCCCGAGTTCTTTTCCTAGTATTTTAGCTGTTTCGGGGCTATCCGTATACTTTCCCGGGCATCGAGTAATAAAGCTCTTGTACGACGGGAAAGCACATCTTCTACAGTTTGTGCCATTTCTTCCCTGGCTGCCCAGACTACCTGTACTTTTTTTATTTGTAGTTCCTCACTCAGCCATCCGTTATATTCAGGTTCATTGGTTTCTATTTCGAGTAGATCCTCTTTATGTCTTCCATATACTGACATCGGATTACTACCCGGTTCTGTATTCCTGTCATATCCGTCGATTGGCAATCGTTCGGTAATACACTTTCGATCTGCCAGACCGGCGATCATTATAGCATTATCAACAGCATCTTCAGCCATTTTTCTGTAAGTAGTCCATTTTCCACCAATCACGGTGATTAGCCCGGAAAGAGAAATTAATACCTTGTGGTGGCGCGAAATTTCTTTTGTGCTCATTTCATCGCCATCTTCAGGAGCAGCAAGTGGCCTCAGCCCGGCGAAAATACTTTTTATATCTTTTTTGGTAGGCTTCTTAGACAGATACTGACCAGCTGTTTCAAGTATAAATTCTATTTCTGCTTCTAATGCCTGTGGTTCCAGGTCTATGTTATCAATTAAAGTATCAGTGGTACCAACGACGACTCTGTTATACCATGGGACCGCAAACATAACTCGCCCATCTGATGTTTGAGGAACCATAATCGCATAACTTTCCGGTTGAAAACTTTGATCAAAGACCAGGTGAATTCCCTGGCTAGGCCGGATCATCGGTTTCACCTCCGGCTCATCCATTTTCTTTATAGAATCAGCAAAGACACCAGTGGCATTGATTACTGATTTGGCAAAAATTGAGTATTCTTTTCCGGTTTCATGATCTTTAGCTGTTACACCCTTGATCATTAAGTCTTCTTCATCTTTTAATAAATCTACAACTTCCATGTAGTTTAATAACACACCATTGTATTCTTCGGCAGTCATTGCCAGGCTAATTGCCATGCGGGCATCATCAAACTGACCATCCTGGTAAACGATTCCCCCTCGCAGATCACGCTGGGATATCGTAGGTAATGCATCAATCGTTTCTTCCTTAGAAATACTTTTAGAGGGACCCAGGCCAAGTTTTCCTGCCATTAAGTCGTATACTTTTAATCCGATTGTATAAAAAGGCCCATTCCACCATTCATATGAAGGAATCACAAATGATAAATTCCTGACCAGATGAGGAGCATTTTGCATCATTAACCCTCGTTCTTTTAATGCTTCCAGAACAAGAGAAACGTCACCCTGTTGAAGGTATCGTACTCCGCCGTGTACTAATTTTGTACTTCTGCTTGAAGTGCCTTTAGCAAAATCCGATTGTTCTAATAATAGAGTTTTGAATCCCCGGGATGCTGAGTCAACGGCTATTCCCAAACCGGTTGCTCCACCTCCGATAATTAATACATCCCATGGATCTGGATTACCCGCTAATTTTTTTAATTGTTTTTCTCGTTTCATCAGACTCGCTTTTAATTATTCCAGTTTTTGGCTCTTTCGAGTCCTTTCTTCCAGTTTCTAAGGGTTGTTTTTACATGTTCCTTTTGATGCTGAGGTTCAAAGGTCTTTTCTGTTTCCCAAAGTTTCCGGATTTCTTCAATTCCAGACCAAAATCCGGTTGCGAGGCCTGCCATATATGCTGCCCCTAATGCAGTTGTTTCAGTAATAGCCGGACGTACAACTTTTTGACCGATTAGGTCAGATTGGATTTGCATTAGCAAGTTATTAACAGCAGCACCTCCGTCAACTCTCAGATCAACTATTTCTATTTCTGAATCCTTGACCATAGTTGATATCACGTCCATAGATTGTAATGCAATACTTTCTAAAGCTGCTCTTGCAATATGAGCTTTTCCCGTTCCCCGGGTTAGACCGATAATTGTACCGGTTGCATATTGATCCCAGTGAGGAGCTCCCAGGCCGACAAATGCAGGAACGAACACAACACCTCCATTATCCTCTACAGTTAAAGCCAGGTTTTCAATCTCAGAAGAATTTCGAATAATCTGCAATTGATCTCTTAGCCATTGAACTACCGCACCACCAATAAAAATGCTTCCTTCCAGGGCATAATTCACTTTTCCATCTAATTGCCAGGCAATGGTGGTTAATAAATTATTCTTTGAAATGATGGCTTCTTTACCGGTGTTCATTACAACAAAGCATCCTGTTCCGTAGGTGTTTTTTGTCATACCTTTTTCAATGCACATCTGGCCAAAAAGTGCGCCTTGCTGGTCTCCAATCATGCCTGCAATAGGTATTTCAGCACCAAAATGATCTTTTATAGTCTTTCCATATTCCACACTGGTTGGCTTTACGTCAGGTAGGAGACTTTCAGGGATGTCAAATATTTCTAATAACTCTTTGTCCCATTTAAGGTCATGGATGTTGTAAAGCATTGTGCGGGAAGCATTAGTAACGTCTGTAGCGTGAACATTACCATGAGTTAATCTCCATAAAAGCCAGGTGTCAACAGTACCAAAAGCCAGTTTTCCCTGTTCAGCTTTTTCCCTTGCTCCGTCAACATTGTCTAATATCCATTTGATCTTAGATGCTGAAAAATAAGCATCAATTAGTAGTCCGGTTTTTTTATGAATCGTTTCAGTATGTCCGGCTTCTTTAAGTTTATCACAATATTGAGCAGTTCGTCTGTCTTGCCAAACGATCGCATTATATACTGGCTGACTAGTTTCTTTGTCCCAGATAATTGTGGTTTCTCGTTGATTCGTTATTCCTATTGAATCTATATTGCTGGCAGAAATATGGTGTTTTTTGATCACATCTCTCACTACAAATTTTTGTGTTGCCCAAATTTCTTCCGGATTGTGCTCCACCCATCCTGATTGTGGAAAGATCTGTTCAAATTCTCTTGAAGATATCCTTTCAATTTTACCGGAATAATTAAATAGGATTGCCCTGTTACTAGTTGTGCCAGCATCCAGGGAAAGGATGTATTTACCCATTTGTTAATGTTTTGAGTTAGACACTTATTAATTTAGTGAATTAACCCTACATAACAGAGTAAATAAGGGGTGAGTATTATAAAATTTTTAATATGTATCCAGATTGAGTTGTATTTCTTTGATTTCCCCTCTCCGTAAATTAATCATACATTCTTCGAATTCAGGAGCTTTTATTTTAGGCCACACGTTATTAGAAAAGCAAAATGGTTCTTTAGGGATTCCGATTATATTTTTATCCATTTCGCCATTTTCATTCAGGTCATGGTGAACTGCAATTGCATAAGCATCTTCCGGTAATTTAAAAAATATTTTGAGGTCTTTGGACGTGACATTTTCGATGTGATATTTATATAAATCAGATTCCGATAAAAATTCATTCTCCTGGTTATAAACAGAAATCCTTAGTTTACCTGAAAGATCTTGAATATTAGAAATGATAATTACAAGTTCGCCTCTGTCATCATTTTTATTTGAGACAAAGCCTGTGCTGATCAGAATTACGGATATTAATATGATTGCTTTTTTAAACACACTATTAAAATCAAATAGCGCATTTATTGTTTGAAGAAAACCAGTATTTTTTTCTAATACTTGCTCAATTCGATTTCAATACTGGTTATCTCACCTGGTTTAATTTCAAATTTACAGTCTTTGAATTTAGGGGCAGATATTTTTAAAGTGAAGTTATTTGAAAATCCATATGGCTCCTTTGGAATGCCAATAATATTTTTGTTCATCTTGCCATTTTTGTCAATATCATGATAAGTAGCAACAGCATACTCCCCGGGTGGCAGGGAAAATTTTACAGTTTCTTTTGAGTTGGAGGGAGAGAAAATATCGTATTTATATATATCTGAAGTTGAAAGGAATTTATTTTTTTGTTATATACTGATACCTGGATTTCTCCTGATTTAGTTTTGATATTTTTAATATTTATAATCAGATTTTCAGTTTGACTATAAACGTACGTAGCATTAATTATAAAGCAAATTAAAAACCCAATGTGTCTATTCATTTTTATAGATTGATCTTACCTGAATTTACAAAAAAATAGGGCCATTCTTTCAAATGGCCCTATTTATAAAAGTTTATTATTAAAATCAATCCATCTTAGCCATATACTTAGATGACCGGACCATTTTTAGAAATTCGTGTCTGTAACCGAATTCGTCTTTTCCCAGGGATTCTTTAGCAATATTTACAACCATCTCGGGATTACTTTCTCCCATAAAATCACTTTCTCTTAACCATAATCCAAACGATGCTACAGCAGCAGAAAACCTGAAATCATCTGAGGTTTCTTCGAATGATCCCGGAGTTATATCGATGGCCTGAGTCATTAATATACTTTTAAATCCATTGGGCTTTTTATATCTGAATTTAACTGTAGCCCATTCATCAGAATATTTACGACCTTTAGATTTACCTTTTTGATATTTAAGATCATCGACTGACTTTAAAAAGTCATCGGCAGGCCCACCGATTGGAATGACCTGGTAAATAGCAGTTACTGAATGACCTGAACCTAATTCGCCGGCGTCTTTTTTATCATCATTGAAATCTTCAGCATTTAATTTCCGGTTTTCATATCCGATCAAACGATAACCGGCTACTTTTTCCGGGTTGAACTCTATCTGGATCTTTACATCTTTGGCGATAGTGAACATCGTACCCCCGAATTCATTGACAAATACCTTTTTAGCTTCAGAAATATTATCGATATAGGCATAATTACCATTTCCTTTATCAGCAAGGATTTCCATTTTATCATCTTTATAATTACCCATCCCAAAACCTAAAGTAGTTAAGAAAACCCCTGATTTTCTTTTTTCAACAATTAGATTTTCAAGAAAACCATTACTGCTCTGACCGACATTAAAGTCTCCATCAGTAGCCAGGATAATGCGGTTATTTCCGTCTTCAATAAAGTTTTCTTCAGCGATTTTATAAGCAAGTTTTATTCCAGCCCCACCTGCAGTGGATCCACCGGCATTTAAATTATCCAGGGCTTTAATAATTTGTTCTTTATCAGATCCTGAAGTAGAAGGTAGTACCATGCCGGCAGCACCTGCATAAACCACGATCGCAACTCTGTCCTCGGGACGTAGTTCTTCCACTAACATTTTAAACGCACTTTTTAGCAATGGTAGTTTGTTAGTTTGGCCCATAGAACCACTCACATCAATCAGGAAAACCAGGTTGGATGCCGGGATATTTTCTTTAGGGATTCTTTTTCCCTGTAATCCTACGTGAAGTAAATAATGACCTTCCTGCCATGGGCAATCAGCTATTTCTGTATTTATACTAAAGGGATGCTCATCAGTAGGTTCTTTGTAATCATAATTGAAATAATTGATCATCTCTTCAATTCTGACGGCATCTGTTGGTGGTTTAAGTCCATTATTTAAATATCGTCTGACATTGCTGTATGAAGCCGCATCAACATCAATACTGAATGTAGACAGAGGTTGGTCTTCAGGTTTATGAAATTGGTTTTCATTGATTACAGCATAATCTTCTGTATTGTGGTTGGTATAATGATCATTTTGTATAACATAACTTTGCTGCGGGTTTACCCCTGATGCAACTCCGCGGATTCTTATACTGGAATTACTTACTTTTCTTTCTTCATCCATTTCTACAGCCATTCCAGTAACGACCACCTCATTAAGTTTACTCACATCTTGTTTTAAGGTAATATTTATCTCATTTCTACCCTTTACTTTAACTTCCTGAGTTTTATATCCTACAGAAGAAAATGTTAAAATTGCTTGTTGAGCAGGTAATGTGATTTCATAGGCACCGGAAATATCGGTGACTGTTCCGTTAGTAGTTCCTTTTTCTACTACGTTTACCCCGGGTATGCCCTCGCCACTTTGATCAGTGACTACTCCCTTTACTTTATGTGTCTTCTCGATATTAAAGGCAAGTAAAAATATTACTGCGCTTAAGATTGGAAAAATTCGTTTCATGACTTTTAGCTTTTAGTGTTCATAGCCATGATGCAGAGGTTGGAATTATTCCATAAAAAAAGTTTTATTTTTTTTGATTTCGCCTAAAAAGGTTCAATTTTTGAGAGTTATTTTTTGATCTTGTTTCTAAAACGCAAAAACATATCGTCACTTTCAGACCAGGAGATTATTGAAAAATTCAATATAAAACCTGATCATCAATATATATCAATACTTTACGACAGGTATATCGATAAAGCCTATGGTGTAGCTCTTAAATATCTTAAGAACAGGGAATATGCCAAGGATATTGTGATGGAGGTCTATGCTCAACTAGAAGAAGATCTCGCGAAATATGAGATCAATAATTTTTCTTCCTGGCTATATGTTAAAGTAAAAAATGCTTCCTTAATGCGGGTAAGGAGAGAAAAGCCTCAATTATTCGTAAATGGTGAAAAAAAGGATCTTGCATTTATGGAATTATCGGATAATGGGCATCATGATATTGAAGAGAAGATTCGACTCGAGGATAATCTGGAACAATTAAAGTTGTGCATAGAAAAACTGAAAGCAGAACAGAAAACATGTGTCGAAATGTTTTTTCTACAGGAAAAAAGCTACAGTCTAATAGAAAAAGAACTGAAAATAAAATTGAAAAAAGTAAAAAGTTATATTCAAAACGGTAAGAGAAATTTAAAAATATGTATGGAAACTGCTTTACGCAGTAAGAATCATGCGCATTGATTTTAAAACCATATTGAAATACCTCAGAGGAGAACTGAGTTCAAAAGAGGAGCATAAAATAGAGCGTGAAGCACTGGATGATCCTTTCTTGTCTGATGCTATTGAAGGCTATGAAAGTTTTAATACAGAAGAAGTTGAATCTGATGTAAGAGAACTTAAAGGTAATCTGACTGATCATTCTTCGGGTATACCCTGGTTTTCTATTGCAGCATCATTAATAATTGTAACCATAGCAGGAGTTTCAGTTTGGTATTATTCTCAGTCTGAAACTGAAAAGATTGCTTTTGAAAATAAAGAAGTAAAGGAACTAACACAAAAGCCGGAAGAGCCAGCCATTGTTTTAGATTCGACAGTTTCTATATCTCAAGAAAGCAAAGAAACGAATTCCGAAGAGGAAATTGCTTACTCTGAACCATCACAAACAGAGGATATAAATCAGGAAGAAAATGATTTTTCTATAGAAAATGAGGAGGAAAAGATATCAAAAACACCTGATTTAGAACTACAGGAAATGATGGTGAATGATGAAGAAATACCTGAAGAAGAGGTCGATTTGAATATCGAATTGTCAGAAAATGTTGCGGGTGTTGAATTACAGGATAATAATCTCAAAAAACAAAAAAGTTATAGTTTAAGGCCTTCAGCAATATTCAGGGAAGAGTCTGTCGATATTTCTGAAAATGAAGTTGATACTAGAAACAACCAGAAATCAAGTGAGAATTCTAAAATAAAAAGTGTACGAGGGAAAGTTGTAGGAGAAGATGGTGAAGGTATTCCGGGTGTTAATGTAGTAATCCAGGGATCAGCAGAAGGAACTGTAACTGATATTCAGGGTAATTTCACCCTTTTCTTAGATTCAATAGATTCACAATTGTTAATTTCTACGGTAGGATATGTTTCTCAAAATATTGATCTTGAGAAGGATAATAATTTCATAAATGTCATGCTTTCAGAGGATGTTTCTGAATTAAGTGAAGTAGTAGTGACAGGTTATGGAACTAGTCGTGAAGAAGAATTTTATGAACCTGAAATCATATTACCAAGACCAGAGGGAGGATATCGTGCATTAAGAAATTATGTGAAAGAAAATCAATTATTTCCAGAAGGATCTGAAGTAGATAAAGCTGTTGTTAAACTCATTGTTTCAATTACTGAAAAAGGTGAACTTGGAAATATTGAAGTAGAAAAGACCGACGGTGATGAGTTTACTCAAGAGGCAATCAGGTTATTGAAAAACGGACCAGCCTGGAGTTCCGGAACCGTTGACGGAAACCCTCAGGAAATGGACGTTAAAGTGCGTATCAAACTTAAAAAACTAGATTAATCACCTCCATTCCAGTCTTTTTTTGCCATATTTCCCTCATTTTTTTGAACTGCAGTATACTTAAAAGGAAAAATTGGTAAAAAATATTATATTCCTTCTCTTCAAATATAACCTAAGTAAACATGAAGAGATTATTTTATTTATTTTCCGGACTTTCACTATTTATAGCTTCCTGTAATAGTGAAACACAAACCCAGTCTGATCAGAATATCAATAATGATGTAGAAGAAGAGAAAATCGAATCTTCTTATCCTGAAAAAGCAGCTTCAGATATTATCTATGAAGTGAATATAAGGCAGCATACACCCGAAGGAACTATCAAAGCCTTTATGGATGATATGGACAGGCTCCATAAAATGGGAGTCGATATGCTTTGGATAATGCCCGTGCAGCCAATCGGTGTTAAAAACAGAAAGGGAGAACTTGGAAGTTATTACTCAATTCAGGATTATAAGACTGTAAATCCGGAGTTTGGTACTATGGGTGATTTTAAAGCATTGGTTGACAAAGCCCATGAAATGAACATGAAAGTTATTTTGGATTGGGTACCCAATCATACTGCATGGGATCATCCATGGATCACAGAACATCCGGAGTTTTATTCACAAAATGAAAAAGGTGAAATTGTATATGAAGCTGACTGGACTGATATCGCATTACTTGATCATACGAATCCGGAGACCAGAAAAGCGATGATCGAAGAAATGAAGTATTGGGTGTCAGAAACTGATCTCGATGGTTTCAGGTGTGATCATCCTATTCACGATATACCAATGTATTTTTGGGAGGAAGCAACTAAAGAAATCGATCAGATGAAAGATCTTTTCTGGCTGGCAGAAGTTGATGAACCACGTGCCCATCTTGAATTTGATGCGACCTATGCCTGGGGTTTGCTTGGAGTGACCAACGAAGTTGGAGAAGGGAAGAAACCAGGAAAAGAAATAGCTGAATATATAGAAAATGATCAGGAGAGATATGGAAGGAAACCATTCAGGCTGACTATGACGACAAATCATGATGTGAATTCATGGGAAGGAACAGTGTTTGAAAGATATGGTGAAGGATATAAAACATTTGCTGCTATGACTTTTACAGCATATGGAGTTCCCATGTTATATAGTGGACAAGAATCTGGTTTGGATAAAAGATTAAAGTTTTTTGATAAGGATACAATAAACTGGTCTGATGAAAATAATTACGAGGAATTTTTCACAAAATTAATCGAAATTCACACTGAAAACAAAGCTCTACATGCAGGTGAATTTGGAGGCATTACAATTCACATAAACGACGATGAAGAGGTTTATGCGTTTAAGCGTGAGAAAAATGGAAACCAGGTAATCGGAATATTTAATTTCTCAGAAAAGCCCCAGGTGATGAATTTAACTGACGCATCGGTAGCTGGTAATTATAGTGATGAATTTACAGGAAAAGAAGTTAGTCTAACTGTAGATCAACCATTGAATCTACAGCCCTGGGAATATTTGATACTTGTAAAATAAATTACCTTAAAAATTTGTATAAGCCGTTCATATTGAACGGCTTTTTTTATTCGACAAGCAGCACTGGTATATCTTTATCTGTTTGAATCATTTTAGCTGCTACTGAACCGATCAGGTCTTCATCATCATCGGTATTTCCTTTTTTACCCATTACTATCAAGTCGATTTGATTCGTTTTGCAATAATCATATAGGACTTTGGAGATAGATTTATCTTCACCATAGATAAGCACCTTATGTACATCATATCCTTTTAACTGCTTCTCACAAAAAGAGTCTAGTTTTTTGGATGATTTCTTTTCAATTTCTTTAATGAGTTTTTCCGATTTTTTACCAAAAAAAGGAAAATAGGAAGGAGGTATCCTGAAAACGTGAAGAACATATACTTCATCCGGTTTAAATCCTTCAAAATCATCGAGAAGCTTTGCTGCTATTTTTGAGTGTTTAGAAAATTCTGTCGGGATGAGAATTTTTTGGAGATCGAGTTTGGTAGATTCTGTTACAAATAGAATTGGTTTTTCTATCATCCTTGAAAGTTTCGCAGAAAAGGCTCCTGTTCCTGTATGAATAGTTTTTTTACCTAAAACAAATAAGGAATAATCGCTATTATTTAATTTATTTAGCAGATCTTCTTTTCCTCCTTTGTCGTGCACGATCGTTTCGCAGATGTCAGTTGGGAGATTATATTCTGCAGCCATTTCATTTAATTCTTCCTCGATGAGCTTTTTTATTGGTCTGTCAGGATGATTATAAAATGATTCCATACTATAAGCATGTTCCTGGATTTCTACATAATGACATAGACCAATTTTGCTTACTTTCATTTTTTTGGTAATCCGATATGCACTTTGCATTATGGATATATCCATCTCACTGAGGTCTAAAAATAATAGTAGCTGAGTCATGGCTTAGTTGTTTTTTGATTCAGATTCTTCCTGTTCCTGATGTATTTTTTTCTTTTATTGATCAGTTTTTCAATTCGCTCACTGTATTTTTTAATATCAGTTTCCTTATCCATTTGAATGGATTTCGCATATTCTTTTTTAAGACCTTTCAATAAACTGACCATCATCAATATCAATACAAAGGTGAAGGGGAGTCCAGTCGTGATTGCTGCTGTTTGTAAAGCTCCCAGTCCTCCACCGATTAATAAAACGGCTGCTACAGTTCCTTCAGATACTGCCCAGAAAATTCGCTGTCCAACCGGAGCGTCCAGTTTTCCTCCGGCAGTTATACTGTCAATTACCAGCGATCCTGAATCCGAAGAAGTTACAAAGAAATTTATTACCAGAATGACTCCCACCGCTGAGGCAATTTCTGCGAGAGGAAATTGTTCGAGTAGTACAAATAAAGAAGTCGAAACATTGTCCATTACACTTTCGCTAATTATTCCTGGATTAGCCATTTCAACCCAGATACCAGTTCCTCCAAATGCAGTCATCCATAAAAAGGTTAATAACGACGGAACTATTAATACACCCATAATGAATTCTCTAACTGTCCTGCCTTTTGATACGCGAGCGATGAACATTCCAACGAATGGAGACCAGCTAATCCACCATGCCCAATAAAATACAGTCCAGCTATTTTGCCATCCTGCAGAATCGGTAGGTTGATAGGCTTCTGTCCAGGTACTCAGGAAAAAGAATTTCTGGAAGTAATGCCCCAGGTTTTCCATATAGCTGTCTAGTATAAACAAGGTTGGACCAACAACAATAATGAATATTAAAAAGACTGCACCTATTCGAATATTTAATTCACTTAGGAATTTAACTCCCTTATCTATTCCTAATACAACCGATCCTGTAGCGATTAAAGTAATTACACCAATCAGTATTACTTGCGTAACGACTGTGTCGGGGATGTCGAAAAGATAATTCATTCCCGAACTAACCTGTTGTACTCCAAAACCCAGAGAAGTGGCTAAACCAAATAATGTAGCAATAACTGCAATAACATCAATAACATCGCCAATAGGACCATAGATTTTATCCTTAAGCATAGGATAAAATACTGAACGGATAGTTAGTGGTAGTTTTCTGGAAAATGCAAAAAAGGCAAGGGCTAATCCCACCAGTGCATAGATGCCCCATGCATGTAACCCCCAATGCAGAAAGCTGAATGACATAGCTTGTTCTGCAAGTTCCGATTGACTTCCCTGTTCTATAGGAGGTTGGGTATAGTGAAACATCGGTTCGGCTACACCCCAAAATATAATTCCAATACCCATTCCAGCACTAAAGAGCATAGCAAACCAGGCTCCTGTACTAAATTCAGGCTGGCAGTCATCACCACCGATTTTTATCTTTCCGTATTTACTAAATCCAATAACAATACAAAAGATTAAAAATGAATTAGTAGCTAGCACCAAAAACCAACCGGCGTAATCTGATATTCCATTTTGAATGTTGTCGAATACCTTTTCCATTGGTTCACCGACAATCAGTGTTACCACAATAAAAATGACGATTAATATTGAAGCAGGCCAGAAAACTGGTCCGTGTACATCGAAATACTTGTTCTTTCCCTTTCCCATATTCTTAAAAATAAAATCCAATATTTATATTAAACCGCGTATTGATCGAGGGATCTTCATCTAATTGATTTACTTGCGAATTTTCATCGAGATCCCCTGGTAATACTCCAGGTGATTCGCCACGCCCTGTGCTTAAAGCAGATCCGCCAAAAGCATTACTTAACCATGGCTGATTGATACCCGATGCAATATCGAAGTAGGTGTATATATATCCTGCTGTAACAAGGAAGCCCAGTACATTATGATGTGAGTCAACAAATGAAAAGGTATTTCCATCTATTTCTATTGTGCCTTTTTTAGACATATAGCTGTAGTCCTCATAAAATGTGAGTGATTGGATCGGTCCCCATTCAACAGGTAAATTATATGATAGTCCAATAGATAGAATTGTTGCTTCTTTCGCTGCCCGATAAGTGCCAAATCCATAAGCACCAAGGTTAATATAGTCTACTTGTTCAGTTCCCTCATCATTCAGGATGTCTGTATAGTTATAATAGGTACCTTGAAGTTTTATATTCATCCTTTCATTTATATCGATGGAAGAATGAGCTGCAAATGCATAGTGAGGTGTGCTTTCATCAGCATTGGAATTGTAGATTTGTCCTATCTCAAATGATAATCCGCCTGTTATCGAATTAGTCAGGTCAGTCTCAAGCCAAAGGTTTAATTGATTTCTTTCCTTATTACCATTATAACCATCTTCTGGAATTACATCATAAGAATATCTTGCTGACATATAATTACCAAATGCAGGGTCTGATTGGCCTCTGGGCTCCGCCATAATATAATATGCTGCTTTCCAGCGGAAATTACCGGATGCGGATACATGAGAATATTTTATCCCTGTATCGTAGTCATCTTCCAGACCGACATAATATGGTAACTGAAACCACCATGAGTTTCCAAGATATGGAAGCATTCCAAATGGCTTTTGGGTGATGCCAAGTTCTATATTGCTATTTTCGCTGAATTCATAAGTTAGGTAACCCATTTTAAGAAAATGACAATTAAAGCCCGGATATACCCTGTATTCGAAATCAAAGCCTACTCCTTTCGCCTTACCGTGAACTTCAAAGCGAACTACATCCCAGAATATTCCATTTCTGTTTTCAGTTGGCAGACTAAAGGTCTCGCCTTCATAGATAGTAAACATGGTGTTAAATCTTACCGCTCCTCCAAGATTTATATAGGTGGTGTCTTTATATTGGCTGAATACCAGTGTTGGTAAGGAAATGAAGAGAATAAGAAAATACAGTTGCTTCATATAAATATTACTTATTTACACTAAACTGATAATGATGGGGCAATAAAAGAACTATTATTATTTGAGGTATATATAATAACTAATGCTTATTTATAAGTTAGGATAAATAAGGGAGATATCACAGTTAGTTAGCATTATATATTTTGGACAGGCTACTTTCCCGGATTTTTTCCGGGTATTTTATTAAATTCAATAATAAAAAATCATGTCACCATCACCAATGCCACCATCGTTAATCAGCTGGTTTGAAATTCCTGTAGATGATCTGGAAAGAGCCAAAAAGTTTTATGATACAATTTTTGACATCAATATTGATATTCAGGATTTCGGAGAGTTTAAAATGGGCATTTTCCCTTTTGATCAGGTAGGAGGAGCCCTTGTAAAAAATGAATATTATAAAACCGGTAAGCAAGGCCCAATGATTTATTTAAATGCCAATCCTGATCTTAAAACTGTTCAGGAAAGGATTGAAGGAGCCGGGGGCACAATTATGATCCATAAAAGACAAATTTCTCCTGAACATGGATATATGGCAGTTTTTTCTGATACAGAAGGAAATAGATTGGCTCTCCATTCTGATAAATAAACTATAAGTTAAGTTTTTTAACTTAAACATTAGTTATTTCCAGAAAAAGTGTTTTAGTTTAACTAGAATTAAAAATATTTAACCATGAAAAATCTTCTAACTCTGATTATTTTATCATTCATTGCCAATCCCGTCTTTTCTCAATCTTTTGATGAATTAATTTCTCAAGCCGGTGAAAAATACGATAATGAAGAGTATGTGCAATCGGCCAATTTATATGAAAAAGCTCTAAGTAAAAAGTCAGGAACAGCAAGTCAAAATTACAATGCTGCCTGTAGCTTTGCTTTAGCAGGTAATGAAGAAAGAGCTTTTTATTACCTTGAAAAGTCTACTGATGCTGGATATAAAGCAATAGACTGGATGAAAAGGGATAAGGATTTAACATCTTTGCACGATAATGAGAATTGGGAAAAGATCGTAGATAAAGTACTTGCGAATAAGGCGGAATATGAAAAAGATTTTGATAAGGAATTACAGGCACAACTTGAACGAATTTATGTTGAAGATCAAACTTTAAGACATCTTTTAGGTCCTGCGGAGGAGAAATTTGGTCGAGGCTCAGAAAATATGGCTTATATATGGGGATTGATGAGTAAAGAGGACGATAGACTCTTAAAGGAAGTCGTTTCTATTATCGAAAAGCATGGCTGGGTCGGTCGAAGTGAAGTAGGAGGTAAGGCTAATGCAGCACTATGGTTAGTTATTCAACATGCTCCGTTAGAAGTTCAGGAGAAATATATTCCTTTGCTTGAGGAGTCTGTAAAAAAAGGAGAGTCTTCGGGTAGTCACCTGGCCTTATTAGTCGATCGCATTGAGATGCGAAATGGTCGCCCACAAATATATGGTTCACAAATAACCTCAGATTCTGAAACCGGGGAAAGCAGGGTTTACGATTTAGTTGACCCTCAAAATGTAAATTCAAGAAGAGCAGAGGTAGGATTAGGTCCCTTAGAGGAATATGCAAGGCGTTTTGGTGTTGAATGGAGCCCTTCAAAAACAACTAGTTCGTTTGATTAAATTAATAGGATAGAATCAAACAATATTATTTATGATAATTCCCAGGCAAAGTCCTTAAAATTATAACTGTCTCTAAATATCAATGAAAAATTAATCCTCGATTTGGTTTACATTTCGGGGATTTTTATTTCTATTCAGTAAATTGAGCTCTTAAAAAGTCAGTGATGAGTAAAAAAGTTGGTGTTGTAGTTGATAACGATTTTGATCATGATATCAGGGTTACAAAAGAAGTGAATATTTTAAAAGAAGCTGGATATGATGTTCATGTTCTTTGTTTCGGTTTTGAAGGTTCCGACTATGATTCACATGAAGGATTGACCGTTGACCGGATAAACATTTCCAGGAAAAGGAAAAACCGGCTTTACTTTTTTAACGTGAGATTTCCTTTTTACAGAATTTTATGGAAAAAAAATATAAAAGAATTCATTGTACGACATGATCTGGATATTATTCACGTTCATGATCTGTATCTTTCAAAGCCTGCAAAAAAAGCAATAACCAATTGTGGTAAACGAGTACCTTTAATTCTTGATCTCCATGAAAATTATCCTTTTGCAATTTTATCATATAATTGGACTAAAGGATGGCTCAGAAACTTTTTGGCAAATCCGAAGAAATGGAAAGCGTGGGAATTCGATTATTTAATTGCAGCTGACAAAATTATTGTTCTTGCCGAACATTTTAAAGAACAATTGATCGATGAGTATCCGAAGTTGAATGCAAAAGAATTTATAGTATATCCAAATGTTATTGATATAAAGAAATTTGATCAATACCCGGTTGACCATTCAAAGAGCAGACCCTTTAAAGGTTTGACTTTACTATATTTTGGAATAATAGCTGAAAGAAGAGGAGTATTTGATACTGTTAAGGCTTTAGAAAAAGTCAACTCAAAGGGTCATGATGTAAACCTATTGATTATAGGTCCGGTGGATAAAGCAGACCAGGATTTGTTTCAAGAGATTTTGAATACTTCCAGTTCAAAGAAGTCTATAAAATATATTCCGTGGATCGAATTATCTGAATTAACTACTTATTTAAACCTTATTGATGTTTGTATCTCACCTATTCATAAAAATCCACAACATGAATCCGGTGTTGCAAATAAGGTGTTTCAATACATGTATGGAAGAAAACCCCTTATAGTATCAGATAGCAGACCACAAATGGAATTGGTAAAAAAACATAATTGTGGGTTGTCTTTCTCTAATATAGATGAGTTAGTTGAATCAATTGAATATCTTTTAAAGAACCCAGTTACAAGAGAAGAATTGGGTGATAATGCATACCATGCACTAATCCACCATTACGCTACTGAATCTCAAAATAGAAAATTGTTGAATTTATATGATAGTCTATCCTGACTTTATAAAATGATTACCCCAATACTAATTTCGAAGCCTGTATAATCCAGTATAGCATCTTCATAATTCACATCTACTGTTTGCAATGGTTCGCCTGAATTTCCTCCTTTGTAATTACCTGTAATCGGCATATTCGCTCCACCCAGGTAATAAATAAACTCTAGAGAAATACCGTATTTATTGTTTGGATAAAAGACAAGCTCCGGGCCTCCATGGAATCCCCATCCTGGTTTTTTCTTAAAATCGAGATCACTATTTGCTACTTCCCAATTTTCGTGAGATCGTATCGCCCGATCGAAATTTCCCGTGTTTAATTTTTGCCAGATATTAAAAAAACCAAAGACACCTCCTTTAATATTATAGTCAAATTTATTTGATTGAAATGATAAAAATAATTCTACCGGAACCATCACTGTGAAAGATGGGCCAGATAACGGTTTGCTGCTCTCCAGAGGAAGATCAGTAATTTGCATCCCGCTCATCAGGTAAAGTGAACCACCTGTTTGAATTGCAAGATAATCGTTCAGGTCAACTCCAATACCTCTGATGGAAAACGGACTTACCGGGACTGATGGATATCCATCCTTAGGAAAGAAATATGAAAATGAAACTGCCACGTTTTGTGCTTTCACCGTGGATGACATGATTACCAGGCAGAAAAGAGCGAAAATCAAATTCTTCATAAAAAAAATATTTTTTCGAAGTTAATAAATATTCACGACTCAGTTTCTTTTATGATCATCTTCCGTTCTCTACGATAAAAGTACCATGCACATATAACAGCTAATAGAGCTATAATTCCACCTGTCCAAAATGTATCTTTAAAATTAGAAGGCATATTGTCATAAATTTCTCCTGAAATAAATGCACCCGATCCAATTCCTATTTCAAGTGCAATAAATACAGTAGCCAGTGCTCTTCCTCTGTGACGATCATCAGCCAGGTCAATAGTCCATGCAAATATCGTTGGCGAATTTATACCAGCTGCAAAACCAAATATTACTGCTGCGGTATACAGTAATGTTAGATTAGTACTCAGGCCTATCAGGAACATAGTGAAACTAAGCATTGCTATACCGGTAATTAATACCGGCAAACGACCATATATATCAGATAACTTCCCTGCGACAAACCTCATTACAATTGAAGAACTCATGAAGATCCCAAAAAATATCCCTTTATTTTCGAGCCCAAGATATTCACTAAAGTCTGGCATTATAGTAAGGACCACGCCAAATGAAAAGACAGATAGCATCATTGTTAATGCTGCAGGTACTGCTCGCGGTTCAAAAATATCTTTGAAATTAATTTTCAACAGTGAAAATCTGAATTTCCGTTTCTCTTCAAGGGTTTCTTTCATTCCTACAAGTACCAATATTGAAGCTAAAGCTAATATGGAACTTGTATAAAACATGACGTTGATTGAAAAGGTATTGGTTATCCAGCTGGATACTGTGTTGCCCATTGCCATGCCTAATCCACCAAACATTCCAAGGATCCCCATAGCTTCACCTCTCCGGTGGTCAGGACTAATATCAGCTACATAAGCCGAAGTTGCAGTTGGCTTAAAACCTGTTGACATTCCATGTACCAGCCTTAAAATCAAAAGGCCAATTACTGAAGTGATTTCAGCATAAATAAATCCAACTATTACGCAAACAAATACACCGTAGATCATAATTGGAATACGGCCGATTGTGTCGGTAAGCTTTCCGCTAAACGGACGACTTAGGCCTGCAGTAACTGTAAATAGGCCGATTATCCAACCGAGGTATTCCTCACCACCTAAATTTTTCAGGTAAGCTGGTAATTCGGGTATGATCAGATTAAAACTTGCAAAAAATAAAAAGGAACTTAAACAAAGTAGCCAGAATTGACGTGTATATAGTTGTTTCTTTTGCATGCAGATCGTGTGGCACTAAAAAGATAAACAACGAAAATTTAAATAAGAGGTTTAATAATCAGAGAAATAAAATGGCAAGTTTTAAGGATTTAGTAAATCAGGATGTACCCGTTTTAATAGATTTTCATGCTTCATGGTGCGGGCCATGTAAAATGATGTCACCTATTATTGATGAAGCAGCAAAGCAATTCAAAGGGAAAGCCAAAATATTAAAAATTGATGTTGACAAAAATCAGGAGTTAGCTGAGAAACTTCAGATAAGAGGGGTGCCGACAATTATGCTGTTTAAGAATGGGGAATTGAAATGGAGAGAATCCGGAGTAGTGCAATTACCTGAAATTGCAGCTAAAATAGCTGAGAATATATCTGCTTAAAAAAAATATTATTTGTTATTCAAATCTGACAAGGGCGTTTTTTATAACGCCTTTTGTTATATAAACAGGTTCTGAACGGTTGTCGCAAACTTTTCCCTCAAAAAAACCGTCGATAGTTTGAGTTTCTTTATTGTAGGAAGTTATAGTCAGACTGAATTGTCTGTCATTACAGGATTGAGAAGACATGCACGCAATATTATTTTCATCATTGCATAGTCCCATTCTGGAAACGCCGAAATCTTCACCGTAGACATATTTACCGATCAGGTCATCTGTATGAAAAAACATAAAAAGGTTCTGATATCCCGGTTGATTTTTCTCTTTGATAAATGTATAGGCATTAAAATAAACCTCCATAAACCCTTTGCTATTTGGGTTTACAGTAATATCCACGTCTGAAGCATTGCTTTCTATTAATTTCTCATCGAGATAATAACTTACCGATCCGGTGTTTTCCTTAAATATATTGTCTTTGCATCCTGAGATCAGCACTATCACAAATGATAATAAAAATAATTCCTTTCTGCACATGACTTTAATTTACTAAATATGATTCTTTTTTAGTCCTGATTATCAGGTTTTTTTAATTCAACTCGTGTGCGAGGTAAATGTTCAGGGAATTTGTCCTGAATAAACTTAATTATTTCTTCACGGACTTTAACTCTCAGATCCCATAATACAGGAGAATTGATGGCGCTCATCATAAATCTTAATTCAACAGTATCAGAAGTCGCATTAGTAACTTGAAGGTTTTGAACCCTCCCGTCCCATAATTGCTGTTTATGAATTAATTCTTCGTAAAACTTTCTAAGTTCTTCTATTGGGATTTTGTAATCTGTATAGACATAAACAGTCCCCAGTAAATCTGCTGATGTTTTAGTCCAGTTCTGGAATGGTTTTTCTAAGAAATAAGGAGTAGGTAGTATTACCCTCCGTTGATCCCACACTTTGACCACAACATAGGTGAGGTTTATTTCTTCCACCCATCCCCATTCACCCTCAACAATCACTACATCATCAAGTTTAATCGGTTGAGTAATGGCAATCTGTACACCCGCTAAAAAGGACCCAATTACCTTTTGAGCAGCAAAACCAATGATTATACCTCCAATTCCTGCAGAAGCAAAAAGACTGACACCTAATTCTCTTACCTGATCGAAAGTCATCAAAGAAGCAGCAAAAGCGAGAAATAAGATTATAAAAGTTAATACTCGTTGTGCTACCTGGATTTGTGTAAAGGCTTTTCTAGCACGGTAATTGTCTGAATCTGAAACATCAAATTTCGTTACCATGATCATTTTAATTACCGCGACAATTTGAATCAATAGCCAGGCGATAGAAAAAATCAATAGTACATTTAATACAGGTTTTATATATGAAAGAAATTCAAATTCTTTCTGATAGGTTGCAATTGGAACTTGAGCCCCGAGGATCATCAAAACCAGTACAAATGGATATTTGATCTTCTGCGCTATTTTTTTTCCTGAGATATTCCTCTTCTTATTCGAAATTTTACTGATTATCTTAATAATTATAAAATAAATCATTACCCCAATAAAAGATGCCAGGGCAATTTTTAGTCCTATCGAAAGACCTGGTGTATTTTGTATAGCTTTATCGATTTGAAGCGCAAGATTCATACTCTTCAATTTAATTTTTCTTTAATAAATTAATGGAATTTCATGTTCTCGGGAAGTCCTGTAATTTACTATATTGAATTGTCTTGTGCTATGATAAAAAGCTAAAATAAAAAAGCGTGATCTTACGACCACGCCCGATTTTCAAGCTTAAATTTTTGATTTAATTATCTTAGCCACGATTTGAGCATCCATGCTGTTTTCTCTTGATTGGCTATGTAATCACTCAACAAAGTGATAGTACCTTCATCTTCAGCATCCTGTGCAATGTTCATTATATTTCTTTGTTTTGAAAGGATGATCTGGAACCCATTTAGGGTTATCTCAACAGCTTCCCGACCATGCTCAATATTTCTTGCTTCTCGAATTTCCGACATGTTTGTATAGTCTGAAAGAGTATGTACTGGTTGTCCGTCTAGTGTGAGTATTCTTTCAGCTATTTCATCTATTTTTTCCCTGACATCTTTATAGAGCTCTTCGAATTTTTCATGTAATTCAAAGAAATTTTCTCCTTTTATGTTCCAGTGGAAACCTCTTAGATTTTGATAGAATATTTGGTAATCAGCGAGAAGATCATTAAGAGAATGATTTAGTTTTTCTGACTTATCTTTTTCTAATCCTATAAAATTTAATGTGCTGTTCATATTCTTCCTTTTTTATTGATACAAAATTGGGGTAATAGGTTTTATAAATCAAATCGATAATATTTATATTATGATAGATGATATCTATTTTATATTTTTGTGATTATGATATCCTTAGTTCAATTAGAATATATTCTTGCAGTAGATACTTATCGTCATTTTGCAAAGGCCGCGGAAAAGTGTCATGTAACTCAGCCAACTTTAAGTATGCAGCTTCGCAAGCTGGAAGAGCAGTTAGATGTAAAAATCTTTGATCGAACAAAACAACCTGTTATGCCTACTGAGGCAGGAAAAGTAATTATTGAACAGGCGAGGAATATTATAAGGGAGAGGGATAAGTTATCTTCAATAGTAGAAGAGTTTAAAGGTACAATTTCGGGTAAATTGCGAGTTGGGATAATTCCTTCTCTGGCTCCATATTTGGTTCCCATGTTTGTTGGTCATATCGCCAAGACCTATCCATTGCTTGAATTAGAAATTCAAGAGCTTGTTACCGAAGAAATAGTAAACAAGCTTAAAACAGATGAACTGGATACGGGTATATTAGTGACCCCATTAAAAGAGCCTGGTATAAAAGAACGGCCTCTCTTTTATGAAGAAATAAAAGCTTACGTTAATCCTGGTCACGATCTGAGCAAGAAGAAAACTTTGTCGGTAAACGATCTTGCCTCACCTAATATTTGGGTGTTAAGCCAGGGGCATTGTTTCAGGCATCAGGTTTTAAATTTATGTGCTTTCAAGCAGGAAAGCACAGCTGAACTGCCCTTTAAATACGAAAGCGGATCTCTTGAAACACTTAAAAAACTAGTAGAGAAAGAAGGTGGATTTACTCTTCTACCCGAACTGGCAGTAAATGAGTTTAATGATAAGGAAAAAGCTTTGCTGAAAGAATTTGGAGGGGTTAATCCTCTTCGGGAAGTTAGTCTGGTTGTGGTTCGGAATTTTGCCAAGGAACGATTGATTAGCTTGCTGGAGGCAAATATAAAGAACCACGTACCACAAGTGATGTTATCAAAAGATAGGGGACAGGTAGTCGAATGGAGATAATTTTATTTAATTATTAGCTTACGAATTATTTTTTCCTTTTCTGTATTAATTATTAAACTATATACACCGGCTGCATATTGAATGACAGGAAATGAATGAACACCATTGCTGAGCTTGATTTCAGGTGTGACTATAGAACCGGTAGAAGAAATCAATTGAATATTATTTATTTCCTGGTTATTTAACAGCTTTATATAAGCGATATTTTTAGCCGGATTAGGATAAATTATCGAATGATTGTTTGGGGAGAGGTTTACTGATACTATTGGTGAATATTCAAAATCTCCGTCAAAATCAATTTGCTTCAGTCTGTAATACGATTTTCCTAACACTGGATTATCATCTGAAGTAGAATAATATAATATTTCATTTGAATCACCTGCCCCTTGAACTTCAGTGACAGGCATCCAGGTTGAACCATCTATTGATCTTTGTACTATAAATTTTTCATTATTTATTTCAGTGGCCGTGGCCCATTTCAGGTTCACAATTAGTTCTGATTGATTAATCCTGGCTTCAAAAGAAATTAATTCCACAGGAAGAGGACTACCTGCACCTACCATTATACCATCATAGTTGTTTCCACCAGCATCTGAAGCGGTTGAGGAACAAGAGAAATTATTACATCCTGCGAGGCCTATCATCGTATACGATATTATTTCAGGTGGATGAGCTGCTGAATACATAATTACCCCCTGACTTCCACCTCCACCTCCGCCATGAGCATTGGAATGATTTACATTTCCTCCATTTCCTCCATTCGCTGTAATATCTGCTCCTGAAGCACCAAGAATATTGTATGTATTTACATCTATAAATATGCTTCCAGCTGCGCCCCCACCACCTGCTCCATCATTACCTGAATCTGAAGCAGTCTCACCATTAGCCGAAATTAATCTTCTGTCATTTCCCACAGTTTTCAGTGTCTGAGCCTGAAGAATGATAATTCCACCTCCATTACCTCCATTAGAATTCACATTATTATTACCTTCACCAGCACCTCCGCCCCCTCCAAGGAACATTCTGGAGGAACTTATAAAGGACGATAAACTTAATCCTCCTATACCTCCAGCAGTTGAACCATTGCAATTCCAACCGGCACCACCGTCTCCACCGATATCGAAGTTTCCTCCGCCACCACCGCCACCGTTGTGTTCATTTCCACCACCGCCACCGGTAAGGATTTTGCCTCGTCCATATAGATAGTTACTATCATCAATTTTATAAATTCCTTCTCCCTTACCTGCATACCGATCATCTGATGATGAGAAATGCTCAGCATCGTCACAATTCCCGGATATCGTATTATTATCCCTGGCTCCACCTCTGAAACCTTTACCATCCATAATAATATCATGATTTAACGTTAAAACGCCACTAACGCGGACAGCTACAACACCGCCTGTTTTTCCATCCCAGGCTTTAGAGGTTATGTCAGCACTGGTAGAATAATTGTTGCCAAGATCAGGGAATGAAACTATCTGAACAGAACAGTTACTGCAGATATTAAAACTGTTGCTGATATTATCTACTGTTATTGAATTCGGGATTCCTGATGCCTCATTAATTGCTGTAATTTCAACCATCTCGGTCAATCCGGCTGATCTTATATCACCCAGATCTCCAAAATTTGTATTATTTCCTGTCTCTCCAATTACATCATCTTGCATCTGCATAATCAGGATTTTTTCCCCGACTTCGAAACTGTCAAATGTTTCATCGACCTCTGATACAGTAATATTATTTCCTGAAAGAGAGGTTACTGCTGCAAATGCATTTACTTGTTGAGCAATTACAATATTGTCTTGCAAAAGATATATGGCGATTAATAATATAATAGCCCTGCTAAAAAATAATTTCATAAGTTGTGGTGCCTTAAAAAATGACTATTGTACTAATAGAAGTTTAATTACTGAAAAAATAATAAAATATCCAAATAGTACAACTTTTTGATGGATTTGGAACGTGTATCCATTCACCCTGCTAAAAAGTCGCTTTACCGATTTAGTCTGTGATAAATAATAATACTCACTTACCTTCAAAACTATAAATCACAAGATTATGAAAAATAGGAAAGCATACGTCGGCATTGTATTATTACTAATAGGTATAGCCTATTTATTAAGAAACTTAGGAATAGATATTCTTCCCAGGGAGTTTTTTGGTTGGGAGATGATATTTATTGCCATCGGTACAGTTTTATTAATTGGAGAAAGAAATAAAACCCCCGGAGTAATATTCCTTGCTATAGGAGGTATTAGTCTTTTAAATGACCTGATTGACTTTCCACGCATAAGCTGGGCAGTTCTTTGGCCGACAATCCTGATTATAATCGGTGCATCGATATTTTTGCGTCACGCAGGTATAATTACTGGTGGAAAAAAAAAGTTGAGTGATGACGAACCTTCTCCGGATGAAATTGACGATCTGTCATTTTTTGGTGGAGGTGAGAGATATTACGATAGCGAATCGTTTAAGGGTGGAAAGATGACAGCAATTTTTGGTGGCTCGGATATTGATCTAACCAATGCAAAACTGGGGCCAGGTACAAATGAATTAAATGTATTTGTAATGTTCGGTGGTATTGATCTGGCAGTTCCGTCACATTGGATAATTAAAAATGATCTTTCAGCGGCATTTGGAGGATATAGTGATAAAAGAATTAGAACAGATGGTTATATTGTAAGCGAAACGGGTGAAGAAGAAAGGCCAGTGTTGAAACTTACAGGGACAGTGTTATTTGGTGGCATGGAGATAAGATCTTATCCGAAAAGACCCAGAACAGTGTAAATACAAATGTCTGAAAAACTAAAATCATCCTCAGGATTACTTATAATTTATATTTTAATCGGGCTTTTGCTCTCTTACGTTGAACTAAAAGTTCTTGGAGGGCAAAAGTCCGTTATTTATACGTCAAATATTAGTTTTTTTATCTTTGCATCAATTTTATTCCTGCCCATTCCTCAAATTATCAATTTCTTAAATCCGGGATTTCAAAAATTATTTCAGTTGATAATCTCTTATTTGATTCTGACTATAATGATAATTTTTGGCGCCCACATGGGGTCCAGAGGAATAAGTTTTTTAATTACAGGAGAACCAGTCCCTTTTATTAATGAATCATTATACCTTAAACTATTAGTTTCTGTACCAGCTTTTATCGGTACTCTTATATATTTTTATAGTACCTATTATTATAAAGCCTTCAGGGAACAAATTATGGCTGAAGCTGATTGGAAAGCCCAAAAGAATGAGGTTGAATTAAATCTACTTAAGGCCAGGTTAAATCCTCATTTCTTATTCAATGCCTTGAATTCATTAGCAGCTTTAAGTATTACCGATAATCGTAAAATGCCTGAATATCTGGGAAAATTGTCTGCTTTTCTTCGGACTATTTTATCTAAGAGAACTGAAAAGATTGTTTTCCTCGAAGATGAATTAGAACAAATCCGGAGGTATATATCATTAGAAAAGCTGCGTTTTGGAGATCGGCTTGAATGGATAGAGGATCTGGAATATAACCGTGGAGAAGTTAAAATACCGGTTTTTATTTTTCAGCCTTTAATTGAAAATGCCATTAAACATGGGGTAAATGAAAGTAGCAAGCCAATATTGATCACATTCAAAGGCAGGGTAAGCGAAGGAATGTTTAAAGCGGCTATTTCAAATGATGTAGGAGAAATGCCAGGACATAAAAAAGGTACGGGTTGGGGACTGGAAAATGTCAGGAAGCAATTAAATTTAATTTACGGCAGAAAAGACTTGTTGAACATTTCAAAAGGAGATGGTAAATTCACCGTTAATCTTTATTTTCCATTGGACGAACAATATTAATGATTAAAGTACTTATTGTAGAAGATGAAAAACCGGCAACTGATATTCTTAAATATTATCTTGATAATTATGATGATATTGAATTGATTGGTGCTGTATCAGATGGATTCAGTGGTATTAAAAGTATTAAAGATTTAAATCCGGACCTGGTTTTTCTGGATATCCATATGCCACGGCTTAATGGACTTGAGATGCTGGAGTTGTTAGATGAACCACCCCAGGTAATCTTTATTACAGCTTATGATCAATACGCTGTGAAAGCATTTGAATTGGAGGCTATTGATTATCTACTAAAACCAATCGAAGAGGAAAGATTATCTTCTGCTATCGAAAGAGCGCGAAATAAAATTAATTCAGGAGAAAAAGCCGATTATTCAAAGCTTTCTAAAAGGATGATCGGAGATGAAAATGAATTTCTTAACCGAATAGCTGTTAAACAGGGTAGCAAAGTTCATGTTTTTCCTATTGAAGAAATTATCTGTTTTACTGCTGATGACGATTATGTTAATATTATTCATTCTTCGGGTAAATTTTTAAAACAAACGACTCTAAAATACCTTGAGGGAGTTTTACCGCCTGATCAGTTTTATCGCATACATCGTTCGAGCCTTGTAAATGCTGATTTTATTGAGCGAATTGAACCATTGGAGAAGCAACAGTATGTCCTTATCACTAAGAATGGAGAGAGATTAGGTGTTTCAAAAAATGGTTATAGTTTGTTAAGAGAAAAATTAGGATTGTAACAGAGAGGTTTTGAAACAGCTTAATCACCAGGAAACACCAATTAAAAATCACGATAATCAAATCGTATTAATATGCGATGATGTTGAAAACGCTGATAACATTGGTATGATCCTTAGAGTTGCGGATGGATTCGGGGTTCAAAAGGTGATGTTTAAATCTGAAACAAAAGAACTATCTAAGAAATCTAAGAGAGTATCAAGATCAGCATATGAAAGGATAGAATTCGAATTCCTTTCTTCATTAGGTCAGCATATAAATGATTACAAAGAAGCCGGTTATCATATCGTTGCTGTCGAATTGACGAATGAAAGTATCGATCTCAGAAAATTTGATTGTGGAGCAATGGATAAAATTGTAATTATAATCGGAAACGAATCGAGGGGGTATCTGCAGATATTCTGGCATTATGTGATGAGGCAGTGATGATTCCTCTTTTTGGTAAAGGTTCTTCTCTAAATGTTGTTAATGCATTATCGGTCAGTTTATTTGAGATTATCAGGCAGAAGTCTTCAAACTGATCACATTCTTCCCATTTGCCCGGTTTCAAAATCTCTTATTGCTTCCATAATTTCAATTTCCCTATTCATAACAAACGGACCATGGGCTACCACTTTTTCTTTCCATTGTTCAGCTGAAAGCAGTAGGATTTTACCTGATTCTAAAATAGAGATTTTTATTTTTCCTTTTTCCGGTTCGAAATAGACCAGATCCCAGGCTCGATAAAATCATTTCCGATTCTTGATACACCTTCTAGCTGGTAAACGATTACCTGGTGTTTGTGAGGCAAATCAAAGCACAAATGTTCTCCTTTTACACTTTCGATGGTGAATATATTGATGTCAGAAGTACGCCTTTCAGGTCCGACAATACTTCTGTAATTTCCGGAAATAAGCTTTACCTCTGATTCTCTTCCTTGGAAAGGAACTTTAGGTAGTTGATTTCTGGTTAGAGGAAGATATGAGGGTTCACTTAGCTTGTCCTCTTCCCTGAGGTTTATCCAAAGTTGAATTAGCTGGAAATCGCAATATTTTTTTCCGGATTCTTTAAGCGCTTCTTTTTCACTGTGAATAATACCTTTACCGGCAGTAATCCATTGAACTCCTCCTTCTTCAATGACTTCCTCATTACCAAGACTGTCTTTATGTTCCACAGCACCTTCGAAAACAAGTGAAACTGGACAGAACCCCCTGTGAGGATGTGGGGGACATAAAGCAATGGATGATCTCCGGAATGCCTGTCTATTTTTAAATGGTGTAATAACAAAAAAGGGTTGGCGTGATCCATTCCAGGTTGAGGGAATGCCTGTAGAATGGGATGATTGCCAACACGAGTTTTTAATGCGCTAACTTTATATTCAATAGACCGTTCCTTTTCCATGTTAATTTTGGCTCAGCATCTAATATAATTAAACTTGTTTATACAATTGAATTGTAAATAAACCTTTAAGTTATTGAGGCTAGAATTTAATCATACTGCTTTTCAATTTTATTAGTTAGTATAACAAACGTGAAATAATAGAAAAGGTGGTCTGATTTAGGTGTTTTATTAAAAAAGGTACCTTTTAGATGGCATTTTGGTCAGTTATCTTTATAAATCATGGTTTTTATCTCTTCTCCTTCTTTTACCATTCCCCTGTACATACCTTCGGAATTGAATGAAAAAACTATATTACCTGAAGAGTCTATACCTATAACTCCTCCTTCACCTCCAAACCGTGTCATTTTTTCGATGATCACCTCATCTGCAGCCTTTTGTAAGGAAACGTTCTTGTATTTCATGGTCGCTGCAATATCATATGCCGTTACAGCTCTGAGGAAGAATTCTCCATACCCTGTGCAACTTATAGCACATGTTTCATTATCTGCGTAAACACCACTGCCTATAACAGGGCTATCACCAATACGTCCGTATTTTTTATTTGTGAGTCCCCCGGTACTTGTTGCTCCTGCAATGGTTCCATATTTATCGATCGCTACAGCACCAACAGTACCAAATTTTTTATCACTGTCATGATCGAGTTTCATCGAGCCCTCGTTTTTTATACTCTTGAGCTGATTATATCTGAACTCTGAAAAGAAATAATCATTACTTACGAGACTGAATCCTTTTTTTTCTGCATACTCTTCTGCTCCTTCTCCAGCCAGAAAAACAAATTCCGGATCATCCATGATCACCCTTGACAATTTTATGGGATTTTTTATATGTTTTACACTACAGATCGCTCCGGCATTGAGTGTCTTACCATCCATAATAGAAGCTTCGAGTTCATGATCTTCATTATTTGTGAAGACAGATCCTTTCCCTGCATTAAACAGTTCACTATCTTCCATGCTCGCAACAGCTTCTGTTACTGCATCACTTGCTGAGCCTCCTTTTTCTAAAATTTTTTCACCAGCCTTAAGTGCAGTTTCAAGTGCAGATCTATATCCTTTTTCTTTTTCGCTGGTCATATGCTCTTTGAGAATAGTGCCAGCACCCCCGTGAATAGCAAGGGCATATCTTGTATTTTTGACATTTTCGAGTCTTAATTGTTAGTAATAAATGAAGCATTGTTCCGAATCAGGAACATTCAGGAGATGAAATAGTAACTAACAGTCAAAGATTGGCTGTAAATTTAAAAGCCCCAGAGGCTTACAAGATATATGGAAATCTCTTTTCATTTATGAACAATGTAATAGACAAATATAATTAAAACAAATAAAAAAGGCAAGTGCTTTGAACACTTGCCTCATTTTATATTGATGTTTACTTATTTAGTAAGCTCTAACTGTTTTTCCTTCCATAAAATACAAGAAGGCTTTGTTTACCACGTACATGCCTCCAGGGGTAGGAAAATCTCCTGTGAAATACCAGTCTCCAGTATGATTAGGACAAGCCTTATGTAAGCTATCAACTGTCTGATAGATAACAGATACTTCAGCCTTCATATTTTCCGGGGTAACGATCTTTGCTATTCTTTCGCTGATCTCATTGTCCGTAAATGGTTCGTAAAGTTCTTTCACGTAATTAACATTTGATCGCTCTTCTACAGCAACTTTACATTTTTCATATACCTCATCAATGAGATTATCCATTCCGCGTTCCTTGAGCAATTCAAGTACTGCTCTGAAAGCAATGAACTCTTTCATCCTGGACATATCGATTCCATAACAATCAGGGAATCGGATTTGTGGAGCGGATGAAACGATAATAATTCTCTTTGGCTCAAGTCTGTCAAGGGTGCGGAGAATTGATTTTTCTAATGTAGTTCCACGAACAATACTGTCATCGATCACCACAAGGGTATCAACATTTTTATTGATTACCTCATAAGTAGTGTCGTAAACATTTGAAACCAGGTCATCCCTGGCATTGTCATCTGTAATGAAAGTTCTGAGTTTTGCATCCTTTAAGACAAGTTTTTCAACTCTTGGATGTAAAAGCATCAGGTCTCTCAACTCATCTTCATTGAGATCACCTTTTATAATTCTGTCTTTCCTGTAATTAGCCAGGTACTCATCTATTCCTTCCATCATACCGAGAAATGAAGTCTCTGCAGTATTAGGGATATACGAGAATACAGTGTTTTTAAGGTCGTAATCAATTGATTCAAAGATCTGAGGCAGCAATAGTTTGCCCAGGTCTTTTCTTTCGTTGTATATCTCAGGATCATTGCCTCTGCTGAAATAAATTCTTTCGAAGCTACATGATTTCTTCTCTAATGGGTCTCTGAAAGGTTTTTCAGAATACGAACCATCTTTTCTATTATTAATGCATAGCCAGGTTTGATCTCATGAATTTCAGAATAATCCATGCCAAAGGCTGTTTTGATTGCCGGTTTTTCTGAAGCTACAACGACTATTTCGTCATCCGCATAATAATAAGCCGGTCTGATACCTGATGGATCACGAGCAACAAACGATGCTCCCGATCCAACTAATCCTGCCATGGCATATCCACCATCGAAGTCTTTACAAGCACGCTGAAGAATGCGTTGAATATCAAGTTCAGTTTCAATTCGTTCAGTGATCTCAATATTTGAGAGTTCACCTTTATATTTTTCAAAAATCTTTTGATTTTCGTCGTCGAGGAAATGACCGATTTTCTCAAGAACAGTGACAGTATCGGCTTTTTCTTTCGGGTGCTGACCAAGCTTAACAAGAATGTCGAATAGCTCATCGACATTGGTCATATTAAAGTTTCCCGCTACTGCCAGGTTTCTACTTCTCCAGTTATTCTGACGTAACTTAGGATGGCAGTTTTCAATGCTGTTGGTTCCATGAGTCCCGTATCTCAAATGTCCGAGCCAGACTTCTCCTGAAAAAGCCACATTTTCTTTAAACCAATCGGGATCATAAAATTTATCACCCCCGTTTTTAATTCCTTTTCTGTACTTCTTAGTTACTTTTCTGAATATATCCTGAATCGGGTTGGTATCAATTGATCTGTACCTGCTGATATATCGCTGACCAGGTTTAGTATCCAGTTTGAAATTGGCAATACCTGCTCCATCCTGTCCTCTGTTGTGTTGTTTTTCCATCAACAGATACATTTTACTCATGGCGTAGGTCGGTGTGCCATACTTTTCGAAGTAGTAAGATAGTGGCTTTCGCAATCTTAACATTGCAATACCACATTCGTGTTTAATAGAATCGCTCATTCGGTCCCCTTCTTAATTGGATGCAAAATTAATACTATTAATTACGTCGAACAACCAATCAGGTTGGAAGAATAGTAGAAAAATTGGCGTTGTAAGAAATAACAGAAATATTAATTCAAATAAATTAAAAGTCACCGGCTCCCTTTTATCTTCAGATTCTTTGAAATACATAAAATACGGGATCCTTAAATAATAGAACAAGGCTACCACTGAAATTCCCAGGCCGATTAACAATAAAAACAAATATATATACTGTCCAGATAATTCAAAATTCTCCCATACTGTGGTAAACAGGATGAATTTAGCAGTAAAACCTGCAGTAGGTGGCAGGCCGGTCAGTGAGATCATTAAAATCACTAAAGCAGTTGACGCTACAGGAGCTGCTTTTCCCATTCCTTTAAAGTCTTTGATTTCATCAGAACCCGTGGCATTTTCCAACTTTATCAGGATAAAGAACACCCCGTAATTCATCAGTATGTAAACAAAAATATAGAATAACAGGGCATAGAGTCCCATTTCTGTCAGGGATAATATAGCTATCATCATAAAACCGGCATGACTGATGCTTGAATAAGCCATCATTCGTTTGCCACTTTTTTGCCAGATAGCTGAAAAATTAGATACAATCAAGGTAAATATTGCAGCGATCCCAAGCATTTCATCAAGGTGAAGGGAAATCGATGATATTTCAAGATCATTTATTCCCATCCGATTAACAATGTTGAACATCATCATTAATCCCGCGATTTTTGGAACTATCGAAAAGAAGGCGGTAATACTTGTCGGTGCAGCCTTATAAACATCAGGCACCCATACATGAAATGGGAAAATAGATATTTTAAAGAACAGGCCTGAAATAATCATTATCAAGGCGAAACCCAGTCCAAAGTCAATTTGCCTGCCCTGAGCAGCTATTTCTGTCAGATCAATAAAGCCGAAGCTATTCGTGTACCCATAAAGTAAGCTGATTCCATACAGCATTATCGCAGAAGCAAAAGCTCCGAATAATACGTATTTCATTGCTCCTTCAGATCCTTTTTTATCAAATCTGAATCCTGCGATCAGGTAAGAACCCATACTGACTGTTTCAATAGCAAGGAAAAACATTAAGAAATGATTTGCTTTTACCATCAGAATGGATCCCAGGGTGATAAGGGTCAATAATGAAAAATATTCTCCTTCACCCTTTTTTTCTTCTTTAAATGGTTTTTCAAATGAAGTGATCAGAATAGTTAGTAAGGTGGCAATGATTAATAATATCGAAAGAAAAAGGCTAAGTCTGTTCACCCTTATCATATTTTCGAAGATATTCTGAGGACCTTCAACGGTATTCCAGTCATTTATTGAGGCAATCAAGGCTACTAATAACCCTGTTGTCGCTGCCATATATAATAGTTGAGGATTTTGTTTCCCAAATAGGAGGTCCATCATTATTATGGCAACAATTGATAATACAAGGGTGTATTCAGTCGTCAGTAAAGGTAACGACCTGATGATTTCATCTATATAACCTGATATGTCTGCAGCTAAAATCATACTCATCATTTAGTAGTACTTGACATGATGTGATTGATCAGCCCTTCAACAGTTGGAGCTACACCATCTATAAAAATCTGGGGGAACAGCCCGAAAAATAAAATGGCAATGGCCAGTGGTGTGAACATTAAATAGTCCACTGGTTCAAGATCCACCAAAGAGCGTTCTTTTTCCTTTTCTCTGTAATAAAACTTACCAAAGAACATTCTTTGTAAAGTCCATAAATAATATCCTGCTGTTAATATCAATCCGATGGCTGCGATTATTACTAAAGATCTTGGTAAAATCCCGTTCTCGGTTGATGATGAAAATCCTCCAAGGAAAACAAAAATTTCTGCGATAAACCCTGAAAATCCGGGTAAGCCTAATGATGCAAAAAAGGCAATGACCACAAAAAATGTATATTTTGGCATTTTCTTAGCCAGACCGCCATAATGATTAATCGTTCGGTCATGGGTTCTTGAATAAACAACTCCCGCTATCAGGAAAAGCATAGCTGAGATTAGCCCATGACTGAATAACTGGAAGTTTGCCCCCATAAATCCTTCATTGGTTAATGAAGCAATACCTAAAAGGAAGAACCCCATATGACTTACCGAACTGTAAGCAATCATTTTTTTAAGATCCTTTGAAGCAAGGGCCACCAACGCCGCGTAAATTATGGAGATTACTCCAAGTATTCCAATAAGGTAACCATATTGAATTGCTCCTTCCGGAAAAATAGAATAGGCCATTCTGAGAATACCATACCCTCCGACTTTAAGTAATAGTGCAGCTAACACTACAGAAATAGGAGTGGGGGCCTCAACGTGAGCATCTGGAAGCCAGGTATGAAATGGTACACCAGGTAATTTTATCAGAAATCCGATAAATAAGGCCAGGAAAGCCAGGCTACGTGCAGATTCACCCCAAATTTTAAAGTCGTTTGAAGAGAAAATGCTGTTAGGAAGATAATTCCCTGTATCAGTCAGGTAAGCCCACTTGAAAGTCCTGACCCAGTATTGTTCTTCTATATTTCCCTGAGCAAGTTCAGATTGAACAACTTCCACTTGTTCTGTCAGCGGCTGTTGAATATCTATCAGGCCTGCTTTTTCCCCGGTAGCAATTGGGTCTATGGCAGAAACATATAAACCAATCATTACGACCAGAATCATCATACTACCGGCGAGTGTATATAGGAAAAATTTGATGGCAGCATATTCTTTTCTTGGTCCTCCCCATAAACCAATGAGAAAATACATTGGCAACAGCATGAACTCAAAAAACAAAAAGAAAAGAAAGAGGTCCATTGCTGCAAAGCAACCGAATATCGTGGTGCCCAGGAGTAATAAAAGGACATAATATCCTTTTAGTTTGACCTTTATCGTGTGACTGGCTAATGTTGCTACCAGCATAATGAATGATGTGAGAATGATTAACCATATACTCAATCCATCAATTCCAAGGCTATAACTAATGTTTAGTTCGCCTAACATTCCCAGATCCATGCTTATCCATGGTAATTCATCATAAAAGGACAGGCTCATCCAGTCGTAAATCATATTAGGAGTATTGACATCTCCAACCGGATTGAAAGCATAAAAAGCAATGAGTGATAAAAGGATTTCAATTCCGAAGATCCCGGTCACTAATCGCCTCATAATATACCCACTTCTGTCGGGCAGTAGTAATATTATCGGAATTCCCGCCAGGGGAAGAAAAATTATCAAACTTATAAATCCGATATCCATTCGGTAATGTATTTAGCGGTAAAACATTAACATTAAAAATACAATAGAGATCACAGCATACAAGATATAGAGTTGTATTCTACCACCTTGCATTTGCCTGGTTATTTTACCAGTAGTTCCACTGATATAAACCACCATTCTGACCAATCCATCAACAAAATATTTTTCTACGACCTTTGTGATCTGACCAATAATCACTGTTCCTATTGTAATGGCATGTAGAATTCCATCAATTACTTTCAGATCGACTTTTTCTAAAAAGCTTCCTAATTTAATCGTTGCCGGAACTATGGTAAGGTTGTAAAAATCATTGAAATATAATTGCTCCCTGCTTAACTTCAAAAATGGTGTTTTCGAAGTAAAAGTAGGAGAAGCATAACTTATTCTTCTTCTGGTCAATCCAAATATTGCAGCAGATAAACCGATAACTGTAAGAATTACCGCAGTTGCAGGCAACCATATCGGTGCTGAATATTCAATGTTTTGAGGATAAGAGGTTAGTGAACTAAATAAACTAATTTCATTTGCATGAAAAGGATTAAGCGAAAAAGGTATCCACAGTGAAAGCAGAGCCAATATTGCGACAGGAATAACTAACTGTTTGTTAGTATTCGTGTTGAGTGCTGGCAACTTGAAAGACTCATTGTTCTTAAGTCGGCTTTTCCCCATAAAAACTAAATACCATTGCCTTCCCATGTAAAAGGCTGTCAGTCCTGATGTTATTAGTAGTAATACAGGTACCAGAAACCTGAAATCACCTTGCTGAGCATATATAAGAGCATGCTTGATCACACTTTCTTTAGATAAAAACCCGGAACTAAAAGGGATGGCACATAAGGAAGCGGTCATAATGGTATATCCAATAAATAATATCAGATTTATTTTTCTTAATCCACCCATAAACCGCATATCCTGGGCATCGAAATATTTAGGAAGATCAGTTTCCGAATGCTCCCTTTGATGCATATAATAAATTATTGCACCGGCTCCGAGGAATAGACCTGCTTTGAAAAATGCATGTGTAAATAAGTGAAACATGGCAGCTCCTGCTGAACCAGTTCCAGCAGCTACGATCATATATCCCAATTGGGAGATAGTTGAAAATGCCAGTACTTTTTTTATGTCATTTTGTTTGATTGCAGAAAATGCAGCGATCAAAGCAGTAATTGTTCCGATTATAACGATGAAGTCACTTACCCATCCGATATATAAAAATACTGTTCTGGATAGCATGTAAACACCGGCTGCTACCATAGTTGCTGCATGTATTAAAGCGGAAGCAGGTGTGGGGCCTTCCATGGCATCTGGCAACCAGACCTGTAGTGGAAATTGGGCAGATTTTCCCATTGCTCCCATAAAGATTCCAAGACCCGCTAAAATGATCCAGAATATGTTTTCATTATCCGGAGAGGTGTTCAGGTATTCTACAGACAGTTCTGTAATCGAGAGATTGTGAAACAATGCAAACAATATTCCCATTCCAGCCAGAAACCCAAAGTCTCCTATTCTGTTCATTACAAAAGCTTTAAGGCCTGCTTTTGCAGCACTGGGCTTTGTGTACCAGAAGCCAATTAAAAGGTAGGAGGCTAATCCGACAAGTTCCCAGAAAACGAACATCAGGAATAAATTTTCACTCCAGACAATGCCAATCATGGCAAAAGTGAAGAATCCAAGGAATGCGAAATAATGATGAATTCTCGGCTCATCTTCCATGTATTTCCTGGAAAAAAATGAGACCAGGGTGGCAATGAAAGAAACCAATAATGCCATACTGATTGATGCATCGTTAGCCCAAATGCCCAGTGATATGTCGAGATTGCCAATTTTGATCCATGGCAGTCCGGCTATAATTTCATTGCCTTCGTATAAAAAGAACAATATAATTGAATGCACAAGGGTGCTCAATGCAAGTGCACCAGAAACGAGGAGACCTGAATTTTTACGGTTCTTTAAAAATATGCCTGATATTCCACATAAGAGAGGAATTAGCCAACCGCATAAGATTAAAATAATTATGATAAAATCGTTGTGCTTCATTTATCAGCCTTTTAAATCAGCGATTTCGTCCACGTCAGTAGTTTTGTAAAATCGGTAGACTCTGAGGATTATAGCCAGAGCTACCGCAGCTTCTGCAGCAGCCATTACTATTAAAAATAAACTGAACATAATTCCATGAATAGCCTCCGGTGATTTCATCGCGAAAGCAACGAAATTTATATTTGCCGCATTTAGCATAAGTTCTATTCCCATAAGAATCATAATGCCGTTTTTCTTAATCAAAACGATCATGATTCCGATGCAAAACAGAATAATACTGATTAGAAAATACAATTCAATTTGTGTCATTTTCTTTTTTCGATATAAATAATGAACCGATGAGTATCACCAACAGGATAACTGCTATTAATTCAAATGGAAGTAAGTATCTCGTCATGATCTCAACTCCAAGTGATTCTATTGGGTGTCCCATTAAGGGGATATTATTTTCTGTGCTCCTAAGAGAATCACGAAAACTACTTTGAGAATAGATCTGTGTGAAAAGTAGAAAAATTGCCACTCCGGCAAGTATTCCGGGGATGACACGATGATTACCTGCTTTAATCGTTTTTCCATCGGCCCTGTTGGTAAGCATAATACCAAAGATTATTAAAACAAGTATACCACCTGCATATACCAACAATTGGGTAACCCCTAAAAATTCAGCTCCTGCCAGAAGGTATAGGCCGGATATACCCAAAAGGCATACCAGCAGCCCGAAGGCAGCATGTAAAATATGCCTGGTAATCAGTACGAACAAGGCACTAATTACAGTAATGACTGCGAAAGAGTAAACCGATATAGTTCCTGCGTCAGGCATTAGTTGTCGTCTTTTTTATTATCATCCGTATCACTATCTATCTTTTTCTTCATCGGTCGCGGTTTAAATTTTGGTTTAGCCGCTTTAGGTTTAGCCGCTTCTGAAGACTTTTCACTGCTTTCTGATGTAGCCCTGTTTTCAGCTTTTTTCCTGGCCTTTGCCGCCTTCTCCTCCATTGCTTTTTCCAGATCAGCCCTGGCGTCACTAATTTCTTTTTCAGTCATTTTACTGAAAGGGAAATTATGATCTGTAATGTCAAAGGTGCTATAATCATAGTCCTGGGACATAGTCAGGCACTCCGTAGGGCAAACAGTAGTACATAATCCACAAAAACAGCATTTAGCCATGTCAATATCAAACTTGGCTGCATGGATTCGTTTTGGAGTACCATCTGATGTTTTACCAATCTCCTCAGTAGCTTTAACAGGCTCTATATCAATGCAATCTACCGGGCAAACTTTAGCACACTTGTCACATACAATACAATCTTCTATTTCGTTGTGAAGCTGATATCTTCCTTTCTCCGGAACAGGCATTTCAAACCGGGGATACTGCACAGTAAATAACCCTTCTTGTTTTTCGAAATATTTATCGCTGTCAACGTTTTTTGCGCTGCGTTTTTTTCTGGCAAGAGGAATGTGCTTCCAGGTTGTTTTTAATCCTGAAATCAGGGTATCAAAAGCCTCGGTTATATTTCCAAAATATGTATTATTTGCTCCTTTTCTTTTCATCACAATAATGCCAATTTCCAAAGTCCGACAATAAATATAATAATCAAAGCTGCAGGAGTAAGATATTTCCAGCCTAAATTCATCAGCTGGTCCACTCTCAGGCGTGGGAAAGTCCATCTGATCCATATCTGAACCAATACAAGTGTCATCGCTTTCAGGCATAGCCAGAAAATACCCCACAGGTCAGCAGATATTGAACCGGGTGTGCCTGATGTCCAGTCTGCCAGTTTCAGTGCTCCAATATTTGGTAATGGTGTACTCCAGCTTCCAAGAAATAAAACCACAGCCAGGAATGACGTTAACAACATTACTCCATATTCCGCCAGCATGATAACGGCAAATCTAAAACCTGAATACTCTGTGTGAAATCCTGCTATAAGTTCAGATTCTGCCTCTGGTAAATCAAAAGGAGCCCGGTTACTTTCCGCCAGGGAGGTTATGAAGAAGATTACAAAACCAATAATGAGAGGAGGCATTCTGAAAATGTTCCAGGATAAAATTCCGCCATATTTACCAACATTAATACCTAAAAACTTAAGCCCAAATAGATAGCTTTCTGCATTTTTAGTGGCTCCTTCATAAAATATGCTTTGTTGAAGGCTTATTTCCTGAAGATCTAACGTTCCACTCATCATTATTACTCCAAGAACTGCTAATCCCAGTGGGATTTCATAAGAAACGATCTGCGCAACTGAACGATAAGCACCTATAATCGCATATTTATTATTTGAGCCCCAGCCAGCCATTAAAATCCCTAAAATATCAAGTGATACGATGGCAAGCGCATAATAAACTCCCGTAGCTACCGCCGAACCAGTGATGTTTACACTCAAAGGAATAACTGCAAATGCAGCAAACATGGCTACGAAGATAATCGTAGGTGCTATAGCAAATAATGGTTTATCAGCAGCAAAAGTGAAGATATGTTCCTTTTGAAGCAATTTTAAAATATCTGCAAAAGTTTGTAAAAGACCTTTATAGCCAACTTCCATCGGACCATATCGATCCTGAATAAAAGCACTGATCTTACGTTCTGCATAAATAGCTATCAGACCATAAAAAACCAGAAAACCTAAAAAGAATAAAAAGCTTATCATATCGCCGTAAAAATAGGTTTAGGCGTTTAACTTTTATTTAATGTTTCAATTAACTGTTCGGGGGCTTATTTGTTAACTGAATTCTAATACGAATGTAATACTGAATTGCTTAAATGACAATAAACAGAAGACCTAATCATCCCATAATGGATATTTTTCAAGATGAACTTCTTTTTTGAAGAAAAATCGAGTGCTGAATTCAAAATTTGACGTGTAATCCGAGACGTAAAAGTGATCTTCTCCTTCAGGTTTTTCATTTAGAAGATTGTTGTATTCTAAATATCCCCTCAATGCTTTTGCTGTGATCACACTGCTGTCAATAACATCAGTCGATTCACCGATTAAAGATTGAATTTCTTCTTTGATCACCGGGTAGTGCGTACAACCAAGAATTAATGCTGAAATGTCTTTTAATACAGGATTTTCGAGGTATTCTGAAATAATCGCCTCAGTAATTTCTTTTTTATGAAAACCTTCTTCTATCATTGGTACCAATAAAGGAGTGGCGAGTGAAGAAAAATCAATATTCGCTTTAATATCGTCTATTTTTTTCTGGTAAACACCGGAGTTTACTGTCTGCAATGTTCCGATCAAACCCACTTTATTGTCCCTGTACTTTTCCCTTAAATGATCAATGACCGGGTTTATCACATCAAAAACTTTCGCTTTTTTTCCTGTGTATTCCCTAATAAGATCATAGGCAGCTGTACTGGCCGAATTACAAGCGATCAAAATAACTTTGCAATTCTTTTCTAACAGCCACTGGCTGATTTTTACAGAATATGATTGAATAGCAGCAGTGGATTTATCGCCATAAGGGAGGTGTGCGGTGTCGCCAAAGTATATGATTTGTTCGTTTGGAAGCAGTTCTTTTACTGCACGAGCTACAGTAAGCCCGCCAATTCCACTATCAAAAATACCAATAGGTTGTTTTGCTTGCATCGAAAGTAATTTGCAACAAAGATTAAAAAATTACTCTGAAAATCTATTAGAATCAACAGTCGAATTTACACTTTTGACCATTTTAAGGTTCTTCTCCTTATCAAATATGAATAGAAAATAGGTGGTTTCCGCATTATTCTCCTTTACCATCGCTGTTAATCTATTGTTTTCAGGTTTAGAGAAATACAACACATTATTCTCCTGATTTATCTTTTTATTTCCGTGAGGTATTAACGGATCGTTATAATCTTCAAAATAATTATAACTATCGAGTATTCTTAAAGAGTCGTACACCGATTTTCTGTTTTCAGGTGAGGCTAATTCGTATAGGAAAAGCTTTAAGGGTATGAATATCACACTATCACTTACAACAAAATCATCCTCTCTTTCTTTAAAATATAACTCGATGAATTGATGGGCTTTTTCCTCTAACAAGTATTTGTCGTATTCTGCTCTACCGACAATAATATCCGCAGCATAAACGGGGTCGTTTTTGGCACCACAAACATTTTGAGAGTATAGATCCATACTCATAATAGTCGCTAAGAAAAATAAGATAATAGTTAGCTTGTTCATCAAATTTGATAACGGATTGATGAAGCCAAAGTTAATAAAGTTTTGATTTAACTGTTTAGTCGATTAAGATATGAAAAGGACCTGCATTTTAATGCAAGTCCTTAAATGTATCTGGTTAAATTCTAATAAATAAATTTAACGGTATGGTCGTTTGCTTCATTATCGAAGCGAAATAAATATATTGTATTTGCCTTAAGATTGGTTTTAAACCTTGTTTCAGGCTGGTCTATATTAATTAGATATTCCTGTTGTCCGGATAAATTAATTATTGAAAGCTTCCCTTTATAATCCTTTTTAACCTTTATAATTAGTTCATTATTATCATCAGAATATAAGATCTGGTAATTTCTTTTATCCTGATCCTGAGTGATGGAATTGATATTTATTACTTCATTATTATATGTTAGCCGGGAAGATGAATTACCCCAAATACTTGAAACTAATTCAGGATGATCAATATATGGGTTTCTATTTCCCTGGTGTTGGTAAGCGGCTTCATTTCTCGATAATTCTTTCTGGCTTACAGGGTCATTATTATGCCAGTTGAGTAATAATTGAACTGCCCAGGGTTCAAATACAGTCGATGAAGTTCCATTAAGCATGGCATCAGAATAAGTGTTGTTGTTTTCCCAGCCGGCGATCAGATCTTCATAACGGGTAGCCATATAAAAATATGTTCTGGCAATATCTCCCTTGAATTCATCGATTGGTTCAAAAACAATCCCTGTATACCCGGATGCTGATGTTCCTGAACCTACTCTGCTGCCATTTGCTGAAATGTAAGATGCAGAACCTACTTCTCCATATGGGTAGCTGCCTCTTTTACTATTGACATAACCATCTGTTAAGAAAATGTGATGGATATCTGCTTCCATTGGTGCAAAACCGCCGAACCAACTTTTAGGAAAAGAATGCTCACGGTTATAACAATCTCCTTCTCCACTATAATTTCCACATTGTGAATTTGTTGAGGTATAAACATATGGATCGGCTCCGTTTGGATTCTCACTATAGATATCTAAAAATGAATTATCATTCTCATAATAAATATCTCTGCTATTGTTAGAATAGAAATCCCAGATTGAACTGTATGATTCTGGAATATGAGAATCTTTAATGATCGAATGGAGTGCTGATTTAAGTTGAAAACCACTTAAGCCATTAGCGCTTCTATAATACCCGTCTAATGTACTTCCACCGCCATTATCACCTCCGGTACTTATACTGAAATATGTTAATTCAGAACTACCGAAATTGCCTCCAGAAACAATGTTTTGGTTATTATAATCAAGAGAATAGCTTCCGTAGCCGTAAAAACAACAGATTCCATCGCCATAACTATCATAGATTGTGAAAGAATAATCCCCGTCAGAAAGACAAAATGATTCAGAATAACTATAGCTGCTTTGATATTGCGACCCTGAAGAAATTGTCGCTCCGGTAGATTGATCTTTTAGAATCCAGGAGGTTTCATACCCATAATTATCAGTGGTTAGAGATAAGGTTATTTCAGTTTCCATGCAGCTGTCACCGTTGTCCGGAGGCAATTGTGAAGATGATGGTTGGAAGTCGTCTACATAAACTACTTCGTTTCCATCAAATCCGGAGCGATCGTAAAATCTAAGTCCGATTTCGATTGAACTGGTTGAGGGGGTGTAAGCATATTCAATTTTTTGCCATTGGCCGGTAATGTTTTCATTAGAATAATTTCTGTAGCCATCGACATATAATCTGGCGGCAACGCTACCTTCTGTATGGTAAACCCACACAGAAAATACATATGACAGACCCGGCGTCACTGAAATAGTTTGTCTGAGATCTGTACTACTTTGGCTGCCGGTCATTACAGTGACCTTTGCAGAATAATTACCTGAGCTGGTAAAGGATGAGGGATTGACTGAGATTCCATTATCTATTGTAGTCCATTCATCCGGAGAATTGCTAGTCCAGGATTCAAAAGATCCATTGGAGATTTGACCATAGATGATGCTATTCAGGAATATCAATACCATATATGGCATGATCGATCGATAAGATAAGAGTTTCATCAGGTGTAAATATTTGGTTGATAGATGATTGAAAGTTTCGTGAATAAAATATTTTATTATAGAAAATGAAAATTTGCCAGATTAATTATTTATTAAGGTTAGGCTAATATCAAGCTTGATAGGCTGAGAGGGATTCTGAAATTTTATTAAATTGCGGTCTGAATTAAAATTATATCATGAAGTTAGAACAAATATATACTGGTTGTTTAGCGCAGGGAGCTTATTATATAGAGTCGGATGGTGAAGCAGTGGTGATAGATCCGTTACGAGAAACAAAGCCATATATAGAAAGGGCTAAAAGTTCTGGTGCAAAGATTAAATATGTGCTTGAAACTCATTTTCATGCTGATTTTGTATCCGGTCACCAGGAACTTGCTGAAAAAACGGGTGCCAAAATAGTATATGGTCCCGGTGCAAAAACCAAGTATGATATAGTTGAGGCTGGGGAGGGTGATGTTTTTGAAGTGGGTAAATTGAAATTTGAACTTTTGCATACTCCCGGTCATACTTTAGAAAGCAGCTGTTATTTAATGTATGATGAAGAAGGTAAGCCACATGCTATATTTTCAGGTGATACTTTATTTATAGGTGATGTTGGAAGGCCCGATCTTGCGATTAAATCAGACCTTACAAGGGAAGATCTTGCAGGAATGCTTTATGATAGTTTGAGAAATAAAATTATGAGACTTCCTGATGATATTATTGTGTATCCAGCACATGGAGCCGGCTCAGCTTGCGGGAAGAATATGAGTAGTGAAACTTCTGATACTTTGGGTAATCAGAAGCAAACTAATTATGCCCTGGCGGAAGATCTTTCGAAAGAGGATTTTATTAAAGAAGTAACGTGTGGTATCATGCCGCCGCCTCAATATTTTGCTAAGAATGCCCAGTTAAATAAATCCGGTGTTAAAAGTCTTGACGAAATCCTTGAAAAGGGGACGCGAGCACTTTCTGCCGATGAATTTAAAAATTATATCAATAATAATGCGCTGGTACTAGATGTAAGAACAGCCGATGAATATGCTGAGGGATCCATTCCAGGATCATTATTCATTGGTATAGATGGTAGTTTTGCGCCATGGGTAGGTGCATTGATCGCAGAGCTGGATACACCGATCTTATTGATCACGCCGGAAGGCAGGGAAGAGGAAGCTGTGACAAGACTCTCAAGAGTAGGATACGATAATACATTGGGGTATCTTAAAGGAGGTATAAATTCATGGGTAGAATCAGGTGAAGAAATTCAGACCATAAATCGAATAGATGCAGAAACATTTGCGGGATCATATGAAAATATCGAACAGCCAGTTGATGTGAGGAAACCGGGAGAGTATGATACGAGCCATGTGGAAGGATCACCCCTTAAACCATTAGATTTCATAACCGATTGGCAGGATGAATATCCTAGAGAAATGCACCTGACTTTATATTGCCGTGGCGGATACAGAAGTATGATCGCAGCATCGATATTAAAATCAAGAGGATATCAGGGTGTAACGGATGTGATCGGAGGATTTAATCAGATCAAACAAACAGGAATGAAAATCGTTTCTGATTCAGAGGTTATAAAATAATATAACAGCAATCATGTATAAAGATATCGATACAGAAGAAGCTAAAGAATTGATGGACGGTCCTGACACAGTAATCATTGATGTGAGGACTCCACAGGAATGGGAAGAAGGTATTATTCCCGGAGCATTAAAAATGAATATAATGGATCAGGATTTTACTGAAAGAATCACTGAATTAGATAAGGACAAGAAGTATTTGATGGTTTGCCGTAGTGGAAATCGCAGCGGCAAGGCTTGCCAGTATATGTCTTCCGTTGGTTTTACTCACTTATATAATCTCGACGGAGGTATGCTTGACTGGGATGGTGATACCGAATAAAAAGATAACAATAATTTAAAATTTAAAGAGAAGACCGGGTTTTTGAAAGAAAACCCGGTTTTTTTTGTGATATGTCAGGTTATTTAAAATTAGGCAAGGTTTGAGAAATGTATTTTTCCCTTTTTTTACTTATTTTTCAAATCTGACAATTAGCCTATGGAAAAAGTTCTAGCTTTAAATGTTTCCGGACTCAGTCAAAAATTCCTTAAAGTAAGGGATATGGTTCTGGAACTTACTGCTCCGTTAAATCCAGGAGATTTTTATGTTAAGCCAAATGTCGATCACCATTCAGTTGCCTGGCATATGGGGCATACAACCTGGTTTTTTGAATATTTTGTACTTCAGCCTCACAAAAAGAATTACGAGTTTTTCAGGCCGGAATTGGAGAAATGGTTTAATACCGGACTGACCTATTCTGAAACTTTTGAAAAGAAACAACACTCCATTCAATACAGCCGGCCATCGGTTGAAGAGATAATTAAATATCGTAATCACGTAGATCAGCATATGCTTGATCTCTTTGAGAACGATAAGGATAAAACTAAAGAAATTGAATTTCTGATCAATGCAGGAATTAATCATGAATTAAATCACGTTGAGAGAATGCTCAATGGTATAAAGTTTTTACTGGGAAGTAACCCATTTAAACCTATATATCATAAGTTTGATTCAGGGATTGAACCCAATTTGAAGATCTTCAAAGAAAATTACCTTGAGTTTGACGATGGGATTTATGAAATAGGTAGCAAACTGAATAATCACTTTTCTTTTGATAATGAGCGAGGACAGCATAATGTCTATCTCGATGCGTTCCAGGTATTAGACAGGCTTGTTTTAAATGGTGAATACCTTGAATTCATGGAGGCTGGTGGATATGAAGAAGAAGATTACTGGACAGAAGAAGGCTGGTTGTATATAAAACAGAATGAAATTAATTGTCCTCTTTATTGGGAAAATGGAGAGGAAAGCTGGTATGAATATACATTAAGAGGATATGATAAGCTAAATCCATATGAACCATTAGCTCATATTAGTTTCTATGAAGCAGAAGCGTTTGCTAAGTGGAGAGGTAAGCGACTTCTTACGGAGTATGAGTGGGAGGTAGCTTGTAAAAAGCTTAGAGAAGAAATACCGGAGACTGCGAATTTTTTAGAGAAGAGAAAATTTCATCCTTTAGCAAGAGTAGAGAAGACCTTCCAGTTTTATGGTGATTGCTGGGAATGGACCAGCAGTCCGATGTCGGTATATCCTGGTTATAAAACCACCTCAATGCCACTGGGTAAATTTATGCGGCCGGTAGCAGGAGGACAGGTAGTCAGAGGAGGGTCGTCATTGAGTTCTTCAGAAGTTATAAGAAATACCTGCCGCCTAGGAGTTTCACCTACAGACAGGTTTTGGATGACCGGATTGAGGCTGGCTGAATATATTTAAAAAATTATATGGTCAGGCTGGGATAATATTGCGATATGCAATAGTTTTGCTGCCCTGATTAGCACTGCCCAGGTGCTGGAATTGGTAGACAGGCATGGTTGAGGGCCATGTGTCCGTTAGGGCGTGCGGGTTCGACTCCCGCTCTGGGCACTTAAAACAGAACCGAGAGTGCGAGCGAGAGCGAGAATTCTTGGTTCTGTTTTCTCAATACTCACTCTCACACTCAATCTTTCAAATCTATCAACCAAAAAAGAGATGTTCGATTTTCAAAAACTGACTGTTTATCATCGTTCCAAAGATTTTAGGAAATCAATCCGATCTTTAATTTTCGAAAACAAATTTGACAGAACAACCAGGGATCAGTTATCCAGAGCTTCAATGAGTATAGCTTTAAATATAGCTGAAGGATCTTCCAGATTCACACTAAAAGATCGCAAACATTTTATGGTGATTTCCAGAGGAAGTGTTTTCGAATGCCTTGCAATTCTAGAGTTATTAAAAGAAAGCCAGGAAATAACCTAAGAACAGTATCAAAAGCTGTATGTTAATTTGGAAGAATTATCTAAGATGCTTTATGGATTGATAAAACGGTTCGATTCCTAAAACAGTACCGAGAGTGCGAGCGAGAGCGAGAATTCTGAGTACTGTTTTCTCAATACTCACTCTAGTAATTTTATAATACTGTAAAGATGTTTGACATTTTATAAATCCCTTCCAGGTATTATATAATTAATTATCGATCCAGGTAATAAATCAGGTCAAATTGAAGTGTAATTAGAAATGAGGCTGATTACTTTTAGTGCCTCATTCAACTATATCTCATTTATTATGAAAAGATCAATTTATTTTTTAGCAGTATTAACAATTTTTTTACTTCTTCTTGTTCATCTGATGACTCTGAAACTCCAACTGAAACAAAAAATCCTGAAGGTGTTGTAATAAGAGATGTTGGAGATAATTACTTTGTGGATATTTATTTTGACAGGATAACTGTCGGTACTAATGGGGTTCTCGAAGGTACAGGAGATTATTTTAGTTTTGTAATTAATTCCACTGAGCTTTCAGGGGAATATGAGTTATCTGAAAGTACAGTTTCTGTTACTGCAATTGAGGATTACAATCCTGCACAACCTGATAATGCCGTAGTGAAATTCCCTTCAAGGGCTTCCTTAACAGTTGAAGGTAATTACAGCGAAATCACTAAAGTTTCATATTCTATTACCTATGGTGGAATTGAGTATCGAGGAGAAACTTCAACTAATATTTCAGAATTTTAATACGTTTAGTTAAAGGTTAAAACAAGCTTCCCGGTATTTTGGTTATTTTCCATTGTTCGGGTAGCTTTTTTTATGTCCTGATATTTATATACTTCGTGTATTACTGGTGTGATCTTTTTCTCCTCGAAAGCTGGTAATGCTTTTTCTGTAAATTTATCAATAAGATGAGCTTTGTATTTTAATGTTCTGGCTCTGAGTGTTGTTCCTGTAAGTTGAATTCTTTTACCTAAAATTTTAAATAAAGGAAAATTTTCTGCTCTCGCACCACCCATAAATGCTATTAAAACCCATTTGCCATCAGTTTTTATCACATCGATATTATCGCTGACGTAAGGTTTACCAATAACATCCATGATAATGTCTATTTTATTTTTCCCGTAATTCTCTTCTATTATTTCTTTAAAATTGTCGGTCTTATAATTGATGCCGAGAGATGCACCTAACGAATTACAATATTCTATTTTTTCTTCGGTACCAGCAGTAATGATGCTTTCTGCTTCAAATAGTTTACAAAGTTGTATAGCCGCAGTTCCCAATCCACTGGCACCGGCATGAATAAGCACTTTGTCACCCCTGTTTATTTTCGCAATCAGATGCAGACATTGAAAAGCAGTTAGAAAAGATTCCGGAATTGAAGTGGCTTCAGCATAGTCCAGGTTCTCCGGTATTTTCATGCATAGATTTTCATTGACCACCACTTCAGAAGCATAACCGCCTCCGGCCAGCAAACACATCACTCTATCACCTGGTTCGAATTTATTGCAGTCGTCACCTTTGTCGACTACGATGCCAGCACACTCCAGTCCCAAAATTTCACTTTCACCCGGTGGTGGAGGGTATTTTCCTTTTCGTTGAAGAAGATCTGCCCTGTTTAATGCAAAAGCTTTTACTTCAATTCTAAGTTGTTCGCCCCGTGGTTTTAATGGCTCACCTGATTTCCAGTCCATCGAATCAATATCCCCACTTTCATTGTATATTATGTGTTTCATTATTTCTGCTTTATGCTATTTTTTTCTAATTTAAAAAGATGATTAAAACTTACCGTATTAAGCGTACACCTCCGAAACCCGGATCTCAGCCGGGATCACTGGTCTATACCGGGCAAAATGTTGACCAAAAAACCAATATTCAACTCATCAGATATAATGCTGATTGGTTTGATGAAAACACATCCTATTTTGAATTAGAACAATTTAAAGAACAAATGGATGAAAAACATATCAGCTGGTTAAATTTTCATGGGTTGAGTGAAGTGAAATATATCAAAGCTCTGGGGAACAATTATCCATCAGTAATATGATCATGGAAGATATGCTTGATACCCGGCAGCGGCCTAAGTTGGAAGAAATGGAAGATTACCTGTTTTTTACATTGAAATCTATTACCAATGCCAGGGTGGACGATGATGATGAAATGAATATCGAACAGATAAACTTTATTGTGGGTAAAAATTATGTTGTTTCATTACAGGAAAAGAAAGCAGACATTTTTGAAGAATTGAGGAAAAGGATAAGGAAAAACTCTGGTGTTGTAAGATCCAAAGGGAGTGATTATCTCCTTTTTTCATTACTTGATTCTGTAATTGATCAATATTATTACGTTCTGGATCAGGTAATTGGTAGAATAGAGCAATTAGAAGAGGAAGTTCTGGGGAATTATGACCGGGATGTATTGATCGATATAGAGACTCAACGAAAGAAGTTAAATAACCTGATGAGGGTTATCAATCCATTAAAAGATGCTGCTTTTAGTCTTGAGATAAGGCAGAAATACATTCAAAAGAAAAATATGAAGTATTTTCATGACCTTAAGGATAACGTACAAAACATTATCGAACAGGTTGAATTTAATCGAAATATCATCGATGGTTTAAGTAATCTATACTTTTCTAATCTTAGTCAGAACTCCAATGAAATATTCAGGGTTTTGACCATTATATCCTCAATATTTATTCCTATTTCATTTATAGCGGGTGTTTTTGGAATGAATTTCGACAAAATGTACGGCTTGAGTGACCCTGATGGTTTTGCAATTACACTTACTGTAATGGCCTTAATAGTAGTAAGTATGTTAATCTTTTTTAAACGGAAAAACTGGCTGTAAAATTCAAAGTTGCTTCAGAATCAATCAGTAGTTTTGATATTACAGTAAATATTTTTAGATGAAAATCCTTGTTGTTGAAGATAATCCGGAGTTAGCTGATAATATCAATACTTATCTTGAAAAAGAAGGTGTAACAGTATCTATTGCATCATCTTACCATCAGTCTATAGAAAAGCTTGTGTCATTTGAATACGATGTAGTTCTGCTAGATCTTATGCTACCAGACAAAGAAGGCTTTGACTTAATCCCATATTTAAAAGAAACTTTTCCTTCAACAGGTATATTGATCATGTCCGCCCGTGATGGTGTGGAGGATAAAGTAAAAGGACTGGATATGGGTGCGGATGATTACCTTCCAAAACCATTTAATCTAACAGAATTGTTTGCCAGGGTCAGAGCTTTATATCGAAGAAGAAGTTTAAGTGGCTCTTCAGAAGTTAAGCTCGAAAACATCTGTATTGATACTGATAGTAGTCTGGCTAAAGTAGATGAAACGACCCTGGATCTTACTGGTAAAGAACTTCAGTTATTACTTTTTTTTGTTGTGAACAGAAAAAAGCTGATTTCAAAAAATGCAATAGCAGAACATTTATGGGGAGATTATATGGAGGATGCCGATTCGTATGATTTTGTTTACCAGCATGTAAAAAACTTAAGAAAAAAATTAAAAGATGCCGGCTCTATTCCAGAGATAAAAACTGTCTATGGGCTTGGATATCGATTTGGTTGATATGAGACTTATAATAAAACTCACTTTAATTTATCTTTTTATTACGATCTGTGCATTTCTTATCGGAGGGGTGATCGTGTATAATGCCATGGAAAGTGAAATCGATATTGAGCAAAAAAGATTTCTAAAAGAACGATTTGATAATGCAAAAGAAAGAATAGAGCGTTACAGGCCAACTGAACCTTTTGTTATACCTAAATATGGGGTTTATCCAATAGATACTCTGATTAAGGAAGAATCTATTAGTTTTTCAGATACATTGGTTATGCATTCCCAGCTACAACGACTTGAACCCCATCTAAAACTTACTGCATATTATGGATTTGATACACTGGCCTATAAAGTAATTCTTTATGACGTAATAATTGAAAGTGATGATATAGAAGATGGAGTTAGATCTTCTATGATTAAGGTTTTTGCCTTGTTGTCAATTTTAACAATTGTAGTATCGGTTATAAGTTCTAATATATTATTGAGGCCTTTCTATAATACATTAAAAGAGTTACAGAATTTCTCTCTTAAAAAAGGAGATACGCTTAATCTGCCTCAAACACAAACTAAAGAGTTGAGGGAATTAAATGCAGAACTCTTCATAATGTCTGAAAAAATCATAAGGGATTATAATTCCCTTAAAGAATTCTCTGAAAATGCGAGTCACGAGTTGCAAACTCCTGTAGCAATTGCCCGGGGTAAATTAGATATTTTGCTTGAAAGGCATGGAGAAAACATGTCTGAAGAACAGAATACCCTAATTCTTTCTGCTCAAAATGCTTTAAAAAGTATTAGCAAACTTAGCAGGTCTCTGGGATTATTAATGCGGATCGATAATAAAGAATACGACAAAAGTGCTGAGATTGATTTAAAGAAAGAATTAATCAATAAGATTAAACAATTCAAGGAATTGTATGAGTTGAAAAAAATCGAAGTTAAGACATCAAACATTGAAGAATGTCAAATAAATGCAGATCCTTCCTTGATTGAAATACTTTTGATGAATTTATTTCAGAATTCGTTAAAGCATAATATTCGAAATGGATTTGTAAAAATTAGTCTGGATAAATGTTTACTTATTATTGAAAATTCAGGTAAGGAAGTAGAAGGTGATCCTGAAATTCTATTTGAACGTTTCAAGAAAGGGGATTTATCTGCTGAAAGTCCCGGTCTTGGTTTGTCAATCGTCAAAAAGATCGGAGATTATTATGGATTTGATATAAAGTATAAGTTTGATAAAGAAAACTTTATACACACAATTAGTGTTAATCTGATGTAATCTTCAGGTTTACTTCAAAATCTGCACGTAGATTTACAATCTAAATTAACATTAATGATGAGACAGATCGCACTTATTTTTTTAAGTTTCTTAGCACTAAGTAGTTACGGGCAGATGTCTAAGGCTATAGTGACAGGTACTGTTATCGATGCAGAAACCGGTAAGCCTGTAGAATTTGCTTCAGTAGGATTAATTAATCCTACGGATTCGGCATTAGTAACAGGAAATATCACAAATACTGAAGGTAAATTTGAAATTCCCGTTACAAAGGGCAGGTACCTGGTTATGGTACAATTTATTTCTTATAAGAATTCATATGCTGGTCCATATGATGTCTCAGGAAAGACTAATGTGGGCACCATCAAAATATCTCCGGAATCCACGACATTAGATGAAGTTGTAGTAGCGGGAGAAAAAACACAGGTTGAGGTAAAGCTCGATAAAAGGGTATATAATATTGGTAAAGACCTTTCTAATACTGCTGCAACTGCATCGGATGTTTTAGACAGGTTGCCTAGTATAACAGTCGATGTTGATGGTAACGTCAGTCTCAGAGGAGGACAGGGAGTTCGAATTTTAATTGATGGTAAACCTTCCGGATTATTAGGAATTGGAGGCGGAGCTCAGGGACTACAACAGCTCTCAGGAGAGATGATCGAAAGAGTTGAAGTAGTTACCAATCCCTCTGCTCGTTATGATGCGGAAGGAACTTCAGGAATTATCAATATTATATTGAAAAAAGATAAACGAAAAGGTATCAACGGATCTATTCAAATGAATACCGGTTATCCTCACAATCATGGGGTATCTGCAAATCTTAACTTCAGGAGAAAATGGTATAATTTATTCCTGAATTATGGGATTAGCTATAGAAAGTCTCCTGGTGGAGGATTGGAAACTCAATATTATGATTTTGGCAATGAGAGTTCAATTCTACAAAGGGATAGAAATTATACCCGCTGGGGATTAAATCAAAGTTTTAGAATGGGAAGTGAATTTTTCCTTAATGATAAAAATACAATTACTGTTTCAGGACTATATAGAATAGGTGATGATGGAAATGAGTTTGTCATCGATATAGACAGTTTATCAGAAAGTGGAGATTTGTTAAATCAGAGACAGAGGGTACAGGAAGAATCGGAAGATGAAGGTAATTATCAGTTTTCTATAAATTATAAAAGGACCTTTGATAAAAAAGGCCAGGAATTATCTGCTGACTTACAATATGAGAATAGTGGTGAAGTTGAAGCAGCTGATATATTTGGCTATGATATCGAAAACGGAAACAGAATTCCAACTACATTTCAAAAATCAGAAAATGATGAGGCTGAAACTGAATGGTTTGGCCAAATAAATTATAAGCACCCAATAGGAGAAAAGGGGAATTTTGAAACTGGTTATCGCGGGCAGGTGAGGACTATTCAAAATGACTATACAGTATTTAATGAAGGGGAGAATGGAGAACTTGTAGTTGACCCGGATTTCACAAACGATTTTTATTACAGGGAAAATGTACAGGCATTATATGCTCAGTTTGGTAATGAATCAGGTAAATGGTCTTATCAAGGTGGATTGAGATTAGAATACACTGATATCCTAACAGAATTGAGAATTACCGGCGAAGAAAATCCAAGAGATTATTTGAATCTATTCCCGAGTGTATTCCTTACTTATAACATAACAGAAAAGCAATCCCTGCAAGCTAACTATAGTCGAAGAATTCAACGACCTAGATTTTGGTATCTGAATCCTTTTTTCACAATCGCCGATGATCAGAATATCAGAGCGGGAAATCCGAATTTAAATCCTGAGTTTACCGATTCATATGAGTTTGGCTTTTTAAATGAGTTTGATAAAGGATCCTTGTATACAGCAGTTTATTACAGACAGACTCAGGATGTGATTTTTAGAGCCAGGTATAGAATTGATTCAATAAATTATTCAATTCCTTCGAACCTTGGAGTAGGAAGAAATCTTGGAGTTGAAATAAACTATAATATGGATTTCACTAAATGGTGGAATATGAATCTCAGTCTTAATGGTTTCTACAATGAAACTGAGGGAACCTTCCAGCAAGGGACATTTGAAGAGCAGGAGTTTTACGTTGAAACAATGTCTTTTAATGCCAGGATGAGCAATAGGTTTAAGATTGGTGATAAAATTGATATGCAACTTAACTCGAGGTACATAGCTCCTCAGGATCAAGCCCAGGGTAGGCGACAAAGCATGTTTGTTATGGACTTTGCCATAAGTAGAGACATATTTAAGAATAAGGGGACTCTTACATTGAATGTTAGCGATGTGTTTAATTCGCGTAAATGGAGATCGGAAACTGAATTTGCAAATCTGTATTCAGAAAGTACATTTCAGTGGAGACCAAGACAATTCACTCTTTCATTAACATATAGAATTAATCAGAAGAAACGTCCTCAAAGAGGAAGAGGTAATTATGAAGGTGGAGGAGATATGGGTGACTTTTAAAAAAAGTATTCAGAAAAAAATAATAAAGGAGATTCATACTTATGGATCTCCTTTTAGTTTATTAACCAGTTATGTGCTTTGTCGAAATCCTTAAACTTTCGAATCGTCAGACTTTCGGGCATAGCTTCCTGAGCAGAAAATTCTGCAAAAATATTTTCAGGAAATATCCATGCGAATTTTTGCAATCCGGCATTTACCATGTGAGGGAACCAGTATTCAGAAGTCCAGGTTGATGCAGTATTCCAGGGGCCCCTAACATCTCTATTGTCGTTTAAAATTTTATTACACTTATGGTTTCTAAATTTTCGAAGTATTTTTTCTCCGCTTGAACGTATTTCTTCATCGGACTGGAATCCTATCCATCTCAGATATATATAATCAAAATCACTGATATATTCCATCGTTAAATTATTCTGACTTAGGATTACAGTTTTGTTTACGCTTTCTGGGTGAACCATATGTATGTTAACTTCCTTATATGTTAATTTACTTGTTTTAAAACTTCAAAACCAGAGTTTTGAAATATGATTAAACCTAGTTATTCTTATTTAAAGTAATTTTACAATATTACCAACTTTTCCAATCAACAAGTTTCAAATAAAGAATGTTATTGAAAATTTTAATGAAAATCTATTAATAAAAAAAGCAGCCAAATTATTGGCTGCTTTATCGATCTAAGTATATGAATAAAATAATTATTCCTGTAACCAGGCTTCAGCCTCATTATATGAATTAAATTTTTTCACTAATTCATTATCAGGCATTGCCTTTGTAGCTGAAAGCTCAGCAAATATATTGTCAGGGAAAACCCAGGCAAATTTTTGCATTCCTGCATCAATCATTCTTGGAAACCAGTCATTTACTGTCCAGTCTGCTGCAGTGTTCCATGGCCCCTTGACTTCTCTGTTATCATTTAATATATCCTTACAATCCATTGTCTTAAAGATTTTAAGGATTTCCTCTCCACTTTCTTTAATATCAGCTTCCTTTTGGTAGCCAACCCATCTTAAGTAAACGTAGTTAAGTTCTTTATTATGTTCAACTATAATATTTTTTCTTTTTAATAAAACTTTGTGATTTTTCGCTGTTGCAAATGAATTTGTCATAATTGTTAGAATTTGATGTAAAAAATTAAGTGTGATTATTATTGCTTTTCCCACGTTATTTTGAAGGAAATACTTCCATTTTCAGTATTTGTTGGTGGAGTGCTTAGGGTTAATAAATTTCCGTTAACTTCTCCATACCGGATATGAATATCCCCTCTCCAATTTGGATATAAAGAGTTCTGAACGGTATGCTCCAGCACCCCGGGTTCTGTTTCCCTGAATTTCCCGAAGTAACCCATGTATGATTTATAAGCATCACTGAGTTCTTCAGGGATTCCTGAATCAAATGAATTACTTTTAAGGTCCTTTCTTGGTTCTTTAGCAATTTGAACGGTCATCCACCCTGAATTGTCGAATATGAGTAAGCCATCCGGGTTATCACCATAAAATGAGTGTTTTTCTCCGGTAGTTTCATTCTCGAAAACCCACTCGACCAATCTCCATGCCCCTATAATCTGATTAGTAATTTTCATCTTTTATCAAATCATTTTTAATATTTTCCAGAATCAAAGGAATAGCCACCTTTGCATATTCTTCCTTATATAAATAACCATGTCCACCCTGAAATTTTCTTATTGTAATTGGGTGTTCTACTAGTGATTTCCAGTTTTGAGCTTGTTTCTCAGAAACCTGGTCATCATCTGATGCATACCAAACCTCAACATTATTCTGAATTTTAGCCTGGTGACTAAAACGGTATTTGTTTACCATTTTCAGGTCATTTTTTAATAGTGAAATTAGATACTTTAATGATTCTTCATCTGAAGCGATTTCATTGATGTGAGGAAATAATCTGATCAACTCATTATCCGGCAAGTCACTTTTATATCGTTCAGGATTATATGAATTCAACGCCGGAGTGGAAGAAACAACAAGTTTGTTGATTTTGATATTCGTCATTTCCAGTAAGTATGCTACCTCAGTAGCTATTGCTCCACCCATACTATGACCAATCAGCCAAACACTTTCAAGGTTTGCTTCGGTAATTTTATTCGCAATGTTAACGGCACATTGTTCCAGCGTTTCAAAAGGTTGGAACTCATCTGCAAGGCCTCTTCCAGGTAGATCAATTGCCATTAGCCCAATTTCCTCAGGTAGTTTCTCATCATTCATCGAACTAAATAAGGCAGAGCTTCCTCCTGCATCATGAATGGCAATGATTTGATTTTTGGAAGATTTATCACCGAAATAGGTGATTGCTGTGTCCTTTTTAGTCCAGGCAATTGATTTTTTATCAGAATTCCTTAAAGAAATTTCATCAAATAGAAGAGATGTCAGGTTTTCAATATTATCTGCTTTCCAGATCTTTGATATCGCCAGCTTGATTTCAAATCCTTTTTCTATATGATTTCGATATTGAACTGCCATAAGCGAGTCCAGTCCCATACTCTTAAATGAAGCCTGCGCAGGAATATCTGTGGCAGCTAACTGGGTGATTCTTGATAAGCCTTCTATCAAATAGTTTTTAATAGTTGATTTTTGCTCTTCTTTAGAAAGATCCTGCAAATCTTTAATTAGTGATCCTGAAATATTAATTCCACTCTCAACCTTTTCAACCTTACTATAAAAAAATGATTCGGCTAATTTTTTATGATACTCTTTAGACTTCTTCCAGTCAATACCCATAATTGAGAAGGATTTTCCAAAAGGATCATATTGGTTGACAAATAACCCTAACGCTTCATTCATTTTCATAGAAATAAATCCTTCAGCCTCAGAATACCTTTCAAGATGATTATTGTTTGCAACCATACCTGCATCCTTTATTACTCCCCAGTTGACTGACAAGGCTGGTTTGTTATTTTGAACTCTGTTTGCGGCAATAGCGTCAAGTGTTGCATTTGCAGCAACATATGCTCCCTGACCACTCAAGCCAAAATATACTGATGCAGATGAAAACGTAATGAAATGCCTTAGCTTACCCTTCGTATCGAATTTATCCATCGCTAATGCTCCATTGATCTTAACTGATAAGATTTTTCGGATTGTTTCTGAGCTCAGACTATCAAGCCTTTCTGGAGATATAAGACCCGCTGCATGAACAAAGCCAGTAATTTCTCCAAGGTTATTCTGAATACCTTCGAGACACTGTGTGAAATCCTTAATATTTGAAACATCACAGGCTACACGTTCAATTATAGTCCCGGTTTTTCTGAAGTCTTTTATTTTTTCACTTTGCTCTTTAGATAATTCCGGGTTACGGCTTACCAGGGCAATTGCTCTTACTCCTGCTTTAGCTAGTAATTCAACGAACGAAAATGCCGCTCCCTTAAAGCCTGTGAGAACAATTACTTCATCAGATTCGAATTTCCCAGGAATGATCGTTTTTGCTTTGAAATTCTCAGGGATTTGTGAATATAATTTTGAATTATTCAGGGCTGCCTGAACTGACTTATTCGATCCCAATATATCTACAAGGATATTAATATCTTCTGTTGAATAACTATCCCCAATATCAATAATTTTCACAGGAACCTCAGGGTGTTCATTAATAGCGGTTTTACCTGCCTGCCAAACTCCTATTAGTGAAAGATCAACAGGACTTGTATATCCACTGGCTTTAAGAGTCAATACTGTTAAAGAATTTACTTTATTATTAAGTATTTCACCTAAAACAAGTAAGTTAAAAGACGCTGCTTCCGATACATTATGGTTATCGCTATGTGGGATGTATAAAACATTTGCTCCCTTAATTCCAGACAAGTCAATAGAATTCTCTGAAGAATTAATATAAATTATGTTTACCTTACCGATCGGTTTTTCTATCTCTTCAATAAGCTGTGAATGACCATTGTTTTCAGTACAAATCACAGTTAGATTATCTAGAGATGAGTCTTTCTTGACTCCTGTAATCTCAGTCCAGTTTAATTGAAATACTTTCGGAGATTTCTCATTCGTTTCTATAGATGGAATTAGTCTCGCTGATACTTTGTTAATTTTTGCAACCGGATCACCATACATATTGTATATAAATATCCTTGCTGATGGATTAAAAGCATCTTCGCTGAATAAGTAGCTGATCTCAACCAATAAAGGTTCTGTTGTATTTAAAGAATCATAAATTTTTATACCTTCAATTTCTTCGAGATACGCAGAACTGATATTTCCATTCTCCGATGATTTTGAGAAAATTAATTGCAGGCAGTTATCTAATAATGCAGGGTGAACCTTGGTATCAGAATATAGTGGAGTGTTTTCAGGTAACTTAATCAATCCATAGAAATAATCATTTTTACCATGAATATTCACAATACTTTTAAATGCTTCAGAATATTCTATACCGAGAGAATTTGTGATTTTATAAAATTCTCCTGCGGTAATCTCCGGAATGTTTTCTGAAGTTCTGTCTAAAAGAGGAAAACTAAAATTCTGGTTTGTTTTTACTGTACAATTAGCGGTGCGTTGCCAGCTATTATCCTGTAAAGAATAAAATTCCAGGTTGAAGCTGTCATCTTCAATCGAAGTTTTAATCTGTAAATCAACAGTAGAATTATTATCAAGAGTTATTGCCCGTTCAAATTTTAACTTATCAATGAAATAATTCTCAATTTTTAATTCCGACATGATCTCACTGACCATGCTGATATATGTCGTACCTGGCAATACTACTTCTTCATTTACCTTGTGTCCTTCAAAAAGAGGGAAGTCCTGAAGTGAAAAACTTGATTTCCATATTAAAATGCTTTCATCGCAGATATCCAGCTTTTCTCCGGAAAACCTATTTCCATTTTTTCCTTTTGATTTCTTAGTAAGTCTTAAGTCTGGGACCAGAGTTTTGCGTTGCATTGGATAATTCGGAAGAATATTAAGGTCCGGTGTGCCTTTAAAGAATACTTTATGTATATCAATAGGCACATTTGCCATTACAAGGTTTCCGATTGAATTTAAAATGCTGATTACCTCATCCTTTTCCCTTAGCAAACTATATGTAGTAATACTGTTTGAATCAGTCTCTTTGATAGTATGCTCTATAGCCTGATTCAATACAGGATGAGGACTCATTTCAATGAAAATTTCAATCCTATCCTCTAGCGCATTTTTTACTGCCTTATGAAACTGAACAGGGTTTCTAAGGTTTTTTACCCAATAATCAGGATTGAGAATTTGATCAGTTGTATTGTCCGGTAAAACAGTAGAATAAAAAGGTACTACGGATGGTGCTGGAGATATTGATTTTATCTCATCAGCCAATAATGAAGTGAGTGGTTCCATTTGTAAGCTATGACTCGCTACGTCAACCTTTACCTGCTTACAAAAAATACCCTCTTCATCCAGTTTTTCAATTAGTGGTAAAAGGTCACATTCTTTTCCTGCAATAACTGTGTTTTGAGCAGAATTATAAACAGCCACTGAAAGGGAGTTATTACCTTCAGTATATTGTTCTGCACTATCTTTATTCAATTCAGTTACTGCCATGCCATATCCCTGTCCGGAAACTGTAGACATTAGTTTACTTCTGTCGGTGATAATTTTTGCAGCATCGTCAAGGGTTAAAGCACCTGAAATATAAGCAGCTGCACATTCGCCCATTGAATGACCAATGATAGCATCCGGCTTTATTCCAAATGATTCCCACAGCTTTGCCAGGCCTATTTCTATTGCAAATAGTGCTGGCTGAATTATTGAAATATCAGAGTTTACTGCCGGAGAGTTATTTTCTAAAACTTCGATTAAACTCCAATCACAATTATTTTCAAGAGCTGTATGACATTCTTTAATAGCCTCTTTAAATACCGGGAAGTTTTCCATGAGTTGCTTTCCCATGCCTACCCACTGGCTACCCTGGCCAGGGAAAACAAAACATACTTTTTGGCTATTAAATTTTTTCTTTGCTTTTAATTCCAGATTTGAGACATCCAGATTAGTCAATTTATCAATAAGCTGATCTTTATCTCTGGCTGCAATAGTTACAGACAGATTAATCGGTAATCCTTTAGTTATAGAAGCTGCACAAAGATTTTGTGCATATTTTAAATCGTTTTTTATTAATTGATTGACAATATTATCAGCCTGATCTTTTATTACCTGTGGATTGTTACCCGAAAGTTTCAATAATAAACCAGGGAAATTATAATTGAAATCATTATTGTCGGGTACAGGGATATAATTAGTTAATGCAACATGCGCATTTGTACCACCCCAACCAAATGAATTAACTCCGGCTATTAATTTATCTTCTACAGTAGGCCAGTCAGTAAGTTGTTTCTGAACTTCAAGTTTCCATTCTTCAAATTTGATTTCGGGATTTGGTGTTTTGAAATTAAGATTTTGTGGTAATTTCTTATACTTCATTGCCAGCAACACTTTTATAAGACCGGCAATTCCAGCAGCACCTTCAAGGTGACCAATATTTGTTTTCACAGAACCAATTCGCAAAGGTGTTCTTCTGTTTTCTCCAAAAAACAACCCAAGAGCTTTAGTTTCAGTAGGATCTCCCAATTTAGTACCAGTTCCATGAGCTTCAACGTATTGTACTTCAGCAGGATTGATATCTGCATTCTTAAATGCATCACGCAACATGCTTATTTGTCCATCCGTGCTTGTTGCCGGAAGTGATGCGTTATATCCATTGTTGTTTACAGCGGTGCCTTCAATTACTGCTAAAATTTCATCTTTATCCTTTATTGCTTTGTCAAGTGGTTTTAAAAGGACAATTCCAGCACCTTCACCTCTTACAAATCCATCAGCTTCATTACTAAAAGTACTACATTTACCATTTTTGGATAAGCCACCAAATTTTGACAGGAGAACATATTGCTCAGGATCAAGAATGTGGTTAACTCCACCAACTACTGCCTGTTCGATACTATTATCCATGATGCTTTGAACAGCCATATGTAGAGCAACTATAGATGATGAGCAACCTGTGTCTACCACGAGGCTTGCTCCATGAAAACCATAGTAAAAAGAAATTCTGTTTGCTATAACATTAGAAGCCTGTCCTACTGCTGAATGTGAGGTTGTCGAAGCGTAAACATTTTTTCTGTGATGCTCAAAATCGCTCCATATGTTCCCAATGTAAACACCTGTTTTAGAGCCTAACCAATGATTAAATGTTGATCTTGAATTTTCAATGGCTTCCCAGACTAACTCCAGCATCAATTTTTGAGATGGATTCATCTCTTTTGCTTCAGCTGGTGAGATATTGAATAATTGAGCATCAAAATCATTGATGTCCTTTAGAAATGCTCCTTTATTTTGATATGTTTTTTCAGCAGTTCTTGGATCCGGATCAAAAAAATCTTTGAAATTCCAACGGTCTTCAGGCATTTTACCGATGCAATCCACTCCCCCCGTAAGTGAATTCCAGAATTCACCCGGTGTTCTACCACCGGGAAATCGGCATGACATTGAAACAATAGCAACTTTACACACGATAAATTTGTTTTGGTTATACTTAACAGTACAAAGTAACTATTAACTTAACTAGAAAATGGGGTCAATTTAATTGCTAAGTATACAATGTAATTGTGAGATGTTTCTATCATTAAAGTGATGCAAAGATTCTTTACAATCGTCAAAATTTGATATTTTATGTTAAAGAATTTTGACAAGTGTTGATAAGTAAGTCTGAATGGTGATGTGATAAAATATCAAGATTAATATAAATCAATTGATAGATTACTACTAATAAAAAAATATTGCATCAGAAGAATTTTATTAATCTCTTTTATTAATTATTGTAATGGTTAAAATATTTGTTTTTCATTCTCTTATTGATGATTTGTTACATAATATTTCTCTTTATGACTTAAGAGAGATATTAAATTCTGAAGATATAAATAAATGCGAAACATTCATTAATAAAAAGTCCAGGTTACAATTCCTTGCTGGGAGGTTATTGTTATGTAGAGGATTGGATAAACTTTATCGTTCTTCATTGATAAAGAATGTGAATTTTTCTGAAAGTGGAAAACCATATATAGAGGGAATAAATTTTAACATTTCTCATTCAGGAAGTTTAATCGCATTGATTATTACAGAATCATCAATGCGAGTTGGAATCGATGTAGAAAAAGTACTTGATGATTTAGATTACAAAGAGATAATAGATAGTCTGGAATCAAATATTCTAAATGAAAGTACTAATTCTGATGATTTTATTTACAGATGGACGATTATTGAATCGATTATCAAAGCATCAGATAGGTCGTTAGATGAAGTAGATGAAGTTAAACGATATAATGAAAGTATGTATGGCTTTGATAGTCAATTATTTAAAGTAGAAAGTGTGAAATTGGATAGTTATTGGATTAGTTATGCAATTGAAACTACCGATCTGAATAATTATACTGTTATAAAAGAAGTAATAAAAAAATAGCCCGGAAGTAATATCCGGGCTGTTTTGTTAATTTTTAGATTCCTCTTTCTTGCTGAGCTCGTTATTGTTTTTTTTAATGGCGTCGTCCATTGTTTTGACAAAATGCTTTTCAGAGTTTTTTAAAGGTTTGTCTTTAGGCCATCCTATGACCTTATATTTAATATTTTTATGTCCTGCTGTTGTTCTGAAATCTTTTAGTATTTCCTGAACATCGAAGTCCATTACTTTTGTTTTGGTAGCATCAACAATTATTGAACTATTATCAGGGACACTGTTAAGAGCTTTAAGAATAGCTGCTTTGTTCAAAAATGAAACCTCTTCAGATAATTCAATCGTTACTTTTTCACCTTCTACATGATCATCATCATTGAAGTAAAATGGATTTTTTAAGTTGTAAAACAAGATTATGAAAATGGCTACTGCAAGTCCTATACCGATACCAATAAGTAAGTCAGTGGCTACGATAGCAACAACTGTCACAATGAATGGTACAAATTGAGTGAAACCATTTTTCCACATTTGTTTGAATAGGGTTGGTTTAGCCAGTTTATATCCAACTAAAAATAGTACTGCTGCCAGAGATGCGAATGGAATTTGGTTTAATACCTCAGGAAATAAAAGCACAGAAACTAAAAGCATCATACCATGAATAATAGCACTTGCCTTAGTTTTACCACCCGACTGAATGTTTGCACTACTTCTAACAATTACCTGAGTAATAGGAAGACCACCTATCATACCAGAAACTACGTTACCAATACCCTGTGCTCTAAGCTCACGGTTAGTTGGTGTGACTCTTTTTGAGGGTCTAGCTTGTCAGTTGCTTCAACAGAAAGTAACGTCTCGATAGATGCTACTACAGCAATTGTTACTCCAGCTAAAAGTATTGCACTTGGTTTATCAGCAAAAACATTAAAGTCTGGTGTTCTGAAATTTCCTAAAAACTCATTGAAGGATCCTGGTGTAGGTAGAGAAACCAACTGGTCAGATGATAATCCCCAGGTGTTATTACCTTTAAAAACATAATTTAATATGATTCCAACTACGACTGCTACTAAAGGACCTTGTATTAAAGTGAAAATTTTATTTTTCTTCATAAATGGCTGTTCCCAGATAATAAGAATTGCAAGTGAGATCAGTGTGATCAAAATAGCACCTGGACTTAAAAAGTCAAGCATATAATACAGCTCTGAGAATGTATTGTGTCCATCCGTTTGCCAGAAGCTCAGGTCGCCTTCGTAATCTGCATCGTAACCTACAGCATGAGGAATTTGCTTAAGGACAATGATAATACCAATTGCTGTAAGCATTCCTTTAATTACTGAATTCGGGAAATAGTAGCCGATAATTCCTGCTTTCATAAAGCCAAGAGTAATCTGCATAATACCTGCAAGAACAGTTGCTGCCAGTAATGCTTCAAATGATCCCAGTGTATTCTGAGCACTAATAACAATAGCCACAAGCCCGGCAGCCGGACCACTAACACCCAGTGAAGATCCACTAAAAAAACCAACTACAATACCACCAACTATACCAGCTATGATACCTGCGAACATTGGAACTTCGGAGGCCAGGGCAATCCCTAAACATAGGGGTACCGCAACCAGGAAGACAATTATACTTGCTGGTAAGTCATATTTAATATTTGAGAAAAATCCCTCTTTTAAGCTCATAATTTTAATTTTTGAAAATATTCAATATCAATAACTATTCTTAAATAAAGAATAGAAAAAATCTTATTTAATTAGCCGGAAATTAAATAAAAGGCCGGGGAGGAGGGACGCTCATTTCCTGACATGGTTCCTCGTGTGAGATTAAATAAGGTACCTCTATAGATTTCGGAACTGTAAAATTCTTATCGTCAATGTCAAAAAATCCATGCAGATAACCCGGGCTATCTTCTTCTTCTAGCAAAACATTTGAAGTGAATCCATCATTAGCCTGATTGTGATGATATTCCTTTCTGATTTCATTATAAGCATCAAGTGTGACATTTATCAATATGGAATTACAAAAAAACCACAGCGAACTTAGTAACAGTAATGTTATAGGAATTGATCTGAATGCTCTGATCAGGCTATATTTTGCTTTCCATGATTTCATTTAATCACAAATATAAAAAATAATTATGATCAAAATCTTACCAGTACTTGTTTATTATAGGTTCAAACTAATATTTACAACTGATGGTATTTTTTAATATTGATCATATAGTCTTAAACATGACTATTTATGCTAGTCAGTAAAGATTTATCAATTAATATTTTTTGAATTATTATTTTCCTGTTAATTGACTTAAAATTGTATAGACAACACTAATTGAAATTCATGCTTTCAAAAAAAGCTAAGTATGCTATTAATGCACTTGTTTTTCTTGCTAAGAAAAAGGGAGAAGGTCCTGTCCAGATTAGTCATATAGCCGAATCCGAAAAAATACCTCAAAAATTTTTAGAAGCTATTTTGCTCGATATGAAAAGAGCTGGAATTCTCCGAAGTAAAAAGGGGAAAGGCGGTGGGTACTTTTTATTTAAAGAACCCGCTGATGTAAATATGGCTGAAGTGATGAGACTCTTTGATGGTGCTATTGCTTTTTTACCCTGTGTTACTTACAAATATTACGAAAGGTGTGAAGAATGTAAAGACGAAGAAACTTGTGGTATTAGAGATGTATTTTTAAATGTTAGAAATGCCACAGTCGAACTGCTTAAAAATGCTACTCTTGAAAAAATAATTGAAAGAGAAACAACACTTGCGGGATTGTACAAAAGTTAGTTTTTATATTAACTATAGGTTACTCATCTAAATTTTCCCCTGTTAATAACTAAGTATTATAGTTCTATTTAATGGTAGAATAGTGCAGTTTATTATTTTGGTTTTTGATTACTTGATTAAATAGGCTCATCAAAAGATTATTTTTTTTCAATCACTACCTACTTCTTTCTTTTTCTAAGCTATAATTTAGATTATTATATCTATATATTATAATCATTTAAAAAAGTGTTGGAATAGTTAAAAAGCTTATTATTTAAGTACATTATATTGATTTTGTTGTTTCGCTACTTAAAATATTAATTGTCATTTTATGTCAAATTGATGGTTACATATTTTATTCGTTATGAATATAACGTTAAAATCAAATAAATTTTAATAAAATGATAAAATCACTTTTTAGGATTAATTTTTTACTGGCTATCTCATTTTTTAGTGCACTAAGTCAGGATTCTAACAAGGAAGAGAAGGATCTTTTTGACATGTCATTAGAGGAATTAATGGAAGTTGAAATATATTCTGCCTCTAAAAAGGCTGAAAGTATTTTCGATTCTCCGTTGTCTTCGACTGTAATTACAAGTAAGGAGATCTTACAATCAGGTGTAACTTCTATTCCAGAGGCATTAAGGCTTGTTCCAGGTGTTATTGTTAGAGAGCAAACTAATGGAACTTATGATATCCACATTCGTGGTATGGACAATGTTCCTCCAAATGGTCAGTTTACTGATACACAAAATCAATTGACGCTGGTAATGATTGATAATCGTATCGTTTACAATTATCTTAATGGAGGTACCTTTTGGGAAACCCTTCCAATCGATTTAAATGATGTTGATAAGATTGAAGTCATTAGAGGGCCTTCTTCCGCACTCTATGGTCCCAATGCAGTTACTGGTGTAATCAATATTATAACAAGAAACCCTCAAGAAGATGGTGTTTACAGTGTTGCAAATGCACAAGTTGGAACATTAAAAACTACTGTTGCAAATGCTTCTGTTGGATATATGAAGAATAAATGGAGTTTTTTGGTGTCGGGTAATTATCAAAAACGTGATCGTTACGAAGAAGATTATTATATTTTTGACAGGGGTCAGTATATGGAACTGCCAGATACCGTAACTTCATTAGCTATTCCAAGACCAAACTTTGAATTCACATCTAGGTTTCCTGAACCTGCTCTTTCAATGGAGAAATATGGTGTAAATGCTGCTTTGAATTATAATGATGATGATTTAGCGATTAGTTTACGTGCAGGACATCAGGATTCACGGGCACAAAGAGTATTTTCTAGTTTAGCAGATACCCCATTTAATACTAATGATGTATATTCATCTTATGTTGATTTAACTGCAGGCTATAAAGGATTTAACTTTAAAATATCAAATACATTTGGTGAACAAACCTCTTACAGTTCAGCAGGTATACCTTATAATATCCTCGCAACAAGTCTGGAATATTCATTTGTAAAAGGTGGTTTGACATTAAGGCCTGGTATAAGTTACAATAGGGCAGATTATGAATGGGAATCAATAAAAGAAGGCTCATATATTGAAAATGGTGCTTTGTCTTTACGAGCTGACTATAAGATGGGGGACTTAAGATTAATCGCCGCTTTAAGGGGTGATAAATATAGTGATCCAGATGATATTTATGCTTCTTGGCAGCTAGGTGGTACGTATAATATTAACGAAGACAACATGGTTCGAATAATCTATTCAAGAGCTAATACCGCCCCATTCCTTTTTAATTTGTACGCTGATATAGATGTGCCAATTCCTCCAATAGGACAAGGTATTGCAGTAGAGGGTAACCCAAATATTAAGCTGACAACTATGGATATGGTAGAAATAGGTTATCGATCAAAATTAACGGACAATATGTCCTTGGACTTTGAGGTATTTACTTCGACAATTAGAGATTTTACGAGAGTGTTTTACCATAGAACTGAAACGAGAAACCATCCTACTTTTGGTCCTTTGGAATATGAAGTTAGACGTGCGCAAAATATTGAGGCTGAGGCAAAGCAATATGGTGCAACTGCTAGTTTAAATCTTGTACCAGTGAAAAACCTAAATCTTAGGTTGTTTGCAACTTATCAGCAAACTGATACTTATAATTTTGCTCCAGATGTAGACGATCAAAACACGCTAATAGATTTAGAACATGAAAGTACACCATCAGTATTTGGTGGTTTCTTCATGAATTATAGACCGGTATCTAAGCTTAATATTAATTTATCTAGCTACTATATGGCTGAACATATTCTAGACCATGAAGATTATATAATTAATATGATGGGGCAAACCAGAGAATATGTATTGAATGATGATATTCCATCAAACTTTATTTTCAATACGAAAGTGAGTTACGAGGTAACTGAAAACCTTTTAGTTTTTGTTAATGCTAGAAACATTGGGGCAAGTAAAAAACAGTTTGGTTTTACTGACAGAATCAGTGCTTTATATCTGGCTGGATTAAACTTTAGTTTGTAAAAAATACATTTTTATAAAATAATATGGAGCTGAGCAATCAGCTCCATTTTTGTTTAGTAATAATAAATTTTAATATCTCTAATCATTAAGTAATCAATTAATTGCATTTCTGTCCACTATAGAAAGGGTTGCCAAACCCCTGGTTACACTTATATGATTTTCTAATCGTAGTGATTTCCCAGAAATCAGATTTAGGTTTCATATAATATTCAGTTCTGATTCCATAAGTAGATTTATCGGGTAATAATTCTCTGTAAACAGTAATTCTTACACTATCTCTGGCAGGTCGTTTACTCAGTACATCTTCGACTAATGCAAATTTGGCCGCATCATTCGGGTAATCATAAAAGTGTTGTATAGTTGAAAGAGGTTGCTTTGTCCACGGTTCATCATTTTCGGCTGCAAGGGCTATCCTGATATTCAGGTCATTGGGGTTAATTTCCTCATGGGTGTTTTCAAATTTCTTGCACCCGGAAGAAATAATAAATAATAAAAAAAAAGATATTAAAATTTTAAATCGAATCATTTACCTGAGATTTTGCTACAAAGATAATAAAAGGCACTAATTATTTGATTTTTTGATTCATCGATAATTTGTCATTGTTCATGACTATTTTGTCACGTTTTGTCAAGTTATTGGTTACCAATGGACTCTTATAAGAATATAATACATAAATCAATCAATAATTTATTAAAATGTTTAAATCATTAATTAGGATTAATTTTTTATTTTTAATCTCTTTTTTCACAATGTCAGCACAAGATACTGAAGAGGGTGACAGGGATCTATTTGATATGTCTCTGGAGGAATTGATGGAAGTTGAAATATATTCAGCTTCAAAGAAGGCGGAAAGTAGTTTTGATGCTCCACTTTCTTCTACTGTAATTACAGGAGAAGAAATCATAGCATCAGGAGCTACCACGATCGAAGAAGCACTTAGATTAGTACCTGGAATGATAGTAAGAGAGGAATCAAATGGTAACTATGACGTGCATGTCAGAGGAAATGAGTCTTTACCTCCTGGTAACTTTACTTTTTTCACAGAAAATAGTTTAACGCTTGTTATGATCGATGGGCGTAGGGTTTACAATTACATAAATGGAGGTACTTTTTGGGAGGCACTTCCAATTGGCCTAGCAGATGTAGAAAGGATTGAGGTAGTAAGAGGTCCTTCGTCACCACTTTACGGACCAAATGCAGTAAGTGGCGTGATCAATATCATTACTAAACAAGGATTTTCAAATTCTGAATCTTCGGTAACTGCAAATGTGCAGGGAGGAAATAAAGGGACGGTAATCGGAAGTTTCAATGCTCTAAAGAGGTTAAAAAATGATAAGGTTTCAATCGGATTAAGTGGTAATATCGAAACGCGAGATAGAGATCACGAAGAGTATTATAATTGGTGGACTGGAGAGTATACTCCAAGGTCTGAGTTAGTTAATTATAATAATGGAAATCAGATTGAAGATTCTTATGGTTGGTTTGAAGAAGTCGAAATGGCTAAGGAGCGTTTAGGGGTTAATGCATTTATCTCTTATGATATTAATAAGGATGTGAATATTGACCTGAAAACAGGATATCAAAATTCAGTTTCTCAATCAGCCTTTTTTGAGAACTTTTATTCTGTTCTAGGAGACAGGACTTCAGAGTCATTTTATATAGATTTGACCTCTAAGATTAAAGGCTTAAATATTCAAGCTTCCACAGAAAGTGGTGTTCAGGATATTGCAAGAGGTTCTGGTTTTATTTCTACAATGGATTATAATAAAATAGATTTAAACCTTGATTATTCTTTTGAATTAGGTAATCTATCACTACAGCCAGCATTTAATTATCAGCAGGCTACTTATTCTGATGTGCCTTATATAGAGCCAAATACTATAGGCTTAATGAATGCGGAGCAGCAGCTAAGTAATTATGGCTTTTCATTAAAAGCTGATTATAAGTTATTAAATGATAAACTAAGATTGGTAGCTGCGGGTAGATTAGATAAATACAATGTACCTGATGATGTATACTTCACATATCAGTTTATTTCTACATATAAATTCAATGAGAACCATTTAATAAGGGCCGTTGCATCAAAATCTAACAGAAGTTCTTTCTTTATCGACTCTTATGCAGATTATTATGTGGATGGACAAGTTGATGTAGCATATGTAGGTAATAGAGAGTTGCTTTTACCAACAATGAATATGGTTGAATTCGGATATAGAGGCAAACTTTCTGAAAAGCTAATATTGGATGTAGAGGCATTCAGAACAGTATTTGAAAACGCTGTAGATTTTCAACCGACAGAATTCTATAATAGTGCAGAAGGTCCGATAATTGAGTTTAATTACTTTAATAGTGATTTAATCTCTACTCAGAGTGGTGTGACAACTGCTTTAAATTTTGCTCCATCAGATAAAATACAAATGAGGGTTTTCGGAACTGTTCAAAAGACTGAGCTAGAAAATTATGATAAAAAAGAAACAGGTATCAATCCGTTTACTATGGAACTTCCAACTTATAATAGGGTTGATCAGGAAAATAAACGTACACCAAATTTTTATGGTGGTATGACGTTTAATTACAGACCTTTGGATAAACTTTCGATTTATTCAAGCTTTTATTATATGAGTGAGCAGTTTTATCGTCATGAACGAGCATCTACATCTGAGCAATTAGGTACTACTACAATAGATCCGGTTACAACTTTAAGTATTAAGGCTTCTTATGAATTCGCTAAAGGATTTAAAGGATTTGTAAATGCTAGAAATCTTCTTGCCGGAGAAAAAGATCAGTTTGGTTTTGCAGACAGAATCGGGGCTCTTTATTTGGCGGGAATCAATGTTAATTTATAACATTTAAATACATAAAAGATTAAAAAAAAGGAGCTGAATTTTCAGCTCCTTTTTTATTGAACAATTTGTTCTTTCCATTCTTTTATATTTCCAGAGGTATCAAGCCACTTCAGATATGATTTTTGAGTCTTTTTTATAAGATTAATCAGTTTTATCTGAGCTTCCATATATTTATTCTCTCTTGAAAAGACTAAAAATAATGTCGACTCACCGGCATCGAACAATTTTCTTTCCGCTACCATCATCAATCTGAAATATTCGGCATTTTTCCTTACTGTTTCCAGCTGTTCAGACAGATTTTGCCATTGGGTATATGCCAGACGCTGTTTTGTTAGCCATTCATTTTGTTTATACCTCCATTGAAGACTGGTCATTTCTAATCTGGCTTTTTGAGTTTTCAATCCACCACGTTCTTTCCTAAGGAAAATCGGAAAGTTGATCTTAACACCAGCCGTAAAGTTTTCATCGATGGAATTGCTCTTTCTTTGGCTTTCGTTTTCAAAATCAGAAAACAGGTAGTATCCCTCTAGCAGTATTTCGGGAAGAAGCCGTTGCCTCATCAATTGTGTAGTATTCTCCAAAATAGCTATCTCTGAACGGTAATACCTTGAAATAGGATGGTCATAAGCCAGGGAATCTATTAAGCCAGTGACCAAGGGCTCTATCATATTCTGATCCGGAATTTTTTCGGAGGTTAGATCTGTATCTATTTTGAGAGAATCCTGCCAAAGGTATAAATCCAAACGCTGACTCTGTAACTGGTAAGTTAATTGAGCATCGATCAGGTCAGTTTGTCTTTGAGTTAACTGAGTAAGTGCTTCAAGGGTGTCAATTGCTGCATAATCTCCGAGTTCCGCAGATCTTTTTACACCACGGAAACGTTGCAGGCCTATGTCTATTAATTCTTGCTGTAGCTGAAGGTATTCATAAGCTGCCTGCCATTCGAAAAAAGCACTCGCTGCAGAGAAAATTAACGAGTTTGATCGTAAATCCGCTTCAGCACTGGTTTTATCAACTTTTAAATTAGCATTTCTTAATTCTGTCCGCTGTTCATCCGTAATCAGTCCACGCCCCAGGTCAAAACTTAAGCCGGCTTTCCATAAACCCTCATCAGGTACGGTAAGTTCGGGGTTTAGGTAAAAACCTTCATTTTGCTCATAACCCGCTTTAAAGTCAAGGCCGGCAGCAGCAGTAGGTATACTTATTCCACCTTCTCTGTGAGTGAAATAATCGGAACCATTAAACTTTTTGGTGTCGTAATTACCATATAATTTAGGGTCGAAAGCCCCTCTTTTCGATAATAATTCTGCTTCTGCTTCCCTTACAGACCACCATATCCTGGAAGCCTCAGGATGGTTATCAATCAATCTGATAACATCCTCTAACTTTAAGGAATCCTGGCCGCTGGTTTGAAAAATACTGACCAGCAGAAAAAATAAGATTACCAGTCTTTGCATATTATTTTTCTTTTTCAGAATTCTGATTAGTATTCTTTTTGTAGAAATCAGGAGGGAATCCATTAATACGTCGCCAGATTTCATACCATAAAGGTACATCTTTCAGTAGAATAATGCCTCTGGTTCCTGACCCGGGTCTTAAAGCATCCGGCCATGAGTAGTCGGCAACATCTTCTTTACTTGGGGCTACCAATATTCGGTAAGTTCCGTCTGGCTGGCTGAAATTATCGATAGCGACAATCTCACCACTAAATGTTCCATGAGATGCACCTGGCCAACCACTGAATACGATCGCAGGCCATCCATCAAAAATACATCTTATTTCCTGTCCCTTTTCAAGCAGAGGGAGGTTTACAGGGTTGACATAATAATTAGCAGCCAGTTGATAATCCTTGGGCATAATGGTTATCAGCTTTTCTCCTGCTTTTACATTTTCACCAATACCGGTCATTGATGCCTGGGTAATATAACCATCCTGGGGTGCAGTTATAAAATAAAAAGAAGACCTGAGTTCATAATTACTAAGTGTGTTTTCCATTTTAGCCAGGTCTGCCTCGGCAGAATACAGATTACTGGCAGCTTCTGCTTTTTCAGATCTGTTTTTGGCAATTTTATCGTTATAGTCTGCCTCAATGCTTTGTAAAGCAATTCTGGCATTTATCAGTTCATTTTGAGATTTCAAATACTTGTTATAGGCAGCTGTACGTTTAGCCTTAGCTTCCTGAAGTTTCATCTGACCTGTTTCAAATTCAGTTTTTGATTTCAGTCCATCTTCATAAAGTGCCTTTATTCGGTCAAACCGGGCTTCAGCCACATCAAGGTTAGTTTCTGCAGCATTCCATTCCATACTATCAATCTGAACTGACAGTCTGGCTTGTTCAAGTTTATTAGTAGCTTCCTGAAGTTTGAATTTTTTTGCTGAAAGCAAGGCGTTATACTGATTATTCAAAGCCTCTATTTTGCTTTGATATGATCCCATACCACTTCTTTTAGCATTTACCTGAGATTCTGTTCTTCTAATAAGATTAGGGTCAAGATATTCAGGTTTAACTTCAGCGATTTTTAAAATTGTATCACCCTTATTTACTTCCTGACCTTCAGAAACGTACCACTTTTCAATTCTCCCGTCAATAAAGCTCTGGATAGATTGAGGTCTTTCAGATGGAAGGAGCGCAGTAACTTCTCCCTCAGTTTGAATATTCTGAGTCCATGGAATAAAAAAAGAAATAGGAATAAGTAACAGCCAGAAATATTTATATTTCTTTGATGGCCGTGGCTCAAAGTTTTCTATTTTATCAAACGACTTATAAGAGGATGTGTCTATGTCGTCTTTAACCCTTCTTTCACTTAGATTTAGCATCCTTTAAATATTTAATAATTCAGCTGGAGAAAAATCTTTTGGCCAGGAGTATAATTTATCAAAATCATACCCTTCGAATTTTAAGTGTTCCTTTTTAGTTACAACAGCAAGAGGAATATCATTAAGAATTATGTATTCCATTAATTCTTCAGTTAAAAATTCTTCGTGAAATGTATCCTCATTCCAGCAAATGATCTCAGGATTCATACTTAAACATCTAGCAGCAATTATCGCATGTCGACTTTCAAAATCGATGTTAGTTCCTTTAGGTTGGATATGTTTTGAACATGTTGCCTCTTCATCCATCTTAAATTTATACCCACATTTTTTAAGGAGGGCAATAATCTCAGAATCATCTAATTCTTCATAAATGCTAACATTTTGCCTCAGGGTTCCATCAAAAATATTTTCTGTACTGTTCAATAATCCAATCCTGAATGGGGATTTGACATTTTGTTCAATCGTGAAAGAAACGTTTTGTATATCACTTTCATGAGGAAGTTTGATTTTTATTTTTTGACCTTTACGGATATTTAGAGAACTTTTCTTCTTATTTTCTGTATCAAATATGTTCAGAGTAAATGAACCTCTTCCTGTTCTTTCCTGGCTCTTTTCATCAATCAATGGAATATCGACAAGCTTACCCAGTTTTTCTGATGCGGTGAGTGTATCGTATAAAGTCTCCATACTCAAGATCAGCTTTTCAACAGCATTCATGAGCATAATGATAATGATTTCACCAGCCACAAATTGACCCAGGTTCATACTATCATTGATAACCAGTAATCCTCCCGGGATAAGGAGTAGTCCTGCAATTAATATTTTAAGAGTTAGGAGACTATAAAACTGTTTCACCAGTACTTTAAAGTGTTGATTACGACTATCCAGGTAATTGGAAACATAATCATCTGTTCTGTTAAATGCTCTTTTACCTGCATTTTGGTCGTAAAAGACTTCTTTTGTTCTGGCTACCTCTTGCAGCCAGAAAGCTGTTTTATATTTATAATCAGATTCATCAAGGCTACTTCTAAGACCTTTTTCACCTGTAAATCTCCATACCAGTAGTAAACCGCCAAATAATATTATTGAGATTGCGAGGAAAATTGGGTGATATAACCCGAGTAATAACAGTCCGAAAAGAATTTGCAATGCAGCTGTTGTAAAGTCAAATAATAGCTTTGAGAATCCTTTTTGGATGTTGATTGTATCAAAAAATCGGTTTACAAGCTCAGGAGGATAATTTTTCTTTATGTGCTCCGGTTCCCAGTGAGGTATCCGATAAGTAAGTTCAAAGGCTGACCTTGTGAAAATCTTCTGCTGGATGCTTTCAGTTATATACATTTGTTTTACCTGCAACCATCCATGAACTAATAAACCCACCAGAACCAGAAGAACCAGTAAAATCCATGAAGTGGTAACCTGCCTGGCCATGATCAGGTTAATAATCGCCTGAATACCCAATGGCAAACTTAAGTATACAATTCCCTGAAAAAATGCGTACATATATATCCTCAGGATATTTTCCTTATCATTTTTAATAAGCCTGAAGAAACGCTTAAATGCCAATTTAGTGGTCTTATTACCGTCCATATTTTCTTTTAAGGTAATTCAATACAAATTACGCTAATCTTAGCCTTAAGGTTGTTAACTAATTAATTATGTATAACCAATTTTATATAATTTTTGTTTATGATTATCATAATTATAAACATTATTTATATAGAAATTTAAACAAACTTCTTTACAATCAGGACGATACCGCTGATAACCATCATGCCTATGACCCACTTTCTAAATCCTTTTTCTGTCATTTTATTGAGGGTTTTTTTCCCGATGATATTACCAACTGTCGCTCCCAAACCTAAAGCAACACCATACCAGACTAATTGTTCATGCAAAAGTCCGAAAAAAGAATAAGAACTGATCTGAAAAATTCCAGTAAAAAATGAATTTGCTGTTTTAGTTCCGGTAAGTTTTTCTTTTGATATTCCGGTATTGAGATAAAATGGATTAAGAATCGGGCCTACAGCGCCGATTATTGTACTGATGAAGGTTACAATTAATCCCAGGAAGAAGAAATGATATTTTTTTACAGGAAATGATATTTCCTTTTTGCCAAAACGATATTGAAATACTGTACTAATCAAAAATATACCTGCTAAGACTTGAAGTATACCAATATTAGTTTTTTCAAAAAACCAACCGGCAACAGCAGAGCCTATTAGTGCTGCGGGGATATAATAGGCTGAGATTTTCCAGTCAATATCTTTTCTGAATAGCCATAGTCTTACTGGCCGCCCGATAAAAGTTCCCAGGTTTAAAACCGGAGCAGTTGATTTTACTCCAATCAAAAAATTTAATACAGGAACAAGAACAAGAGCACCACCCCCTCCTGCAATAGTAGACAGAATGAAGGCCCCTGCTCCAAGGATAAATAACAACAGATAGGAAAGTAATTCGCTATCTATGAATGACATAGCTTAAGATATGGTTGTTAGTTATTTATCAAAGTCAACTTTGGAATGAGAGCCGTCACAGTAAGGCTTGTTATTGCTGGCACCACATCGGCACAGGGCAGCTACCTTCTCTACAACTTCTGTTTTTCCATCTTTAAGTTCAATTGTACAATTTCCTGAAACCATTAACGGTCCGGCAGGACTGACTTTAATTTTTACATCGCTCATATCGTTAATTTTATCTTCCTGGTCTTTTTCTTTTATACTTAATGCACCTGAAGGACACATGGCAACTTGTTCTCTAATAGCTTTTTCCGAAGCCCCGGCCATATTGACCCAGGGTTTTTTCTCGGGATTAAAAACTTCTGGTAATCCTTTATAACAATTTTCTGAATGGTAGCACTTATCAGGCTGCCAGACTACGGTTGTATTTCCTTTGCTGTAAGTTTTAGTTTTCATAGTTAATAATTTAACTAATTATTTTTTATCTAACAGATGCTTTTGAAATAACTTATATATTCTAGTGTATTCGTCTGTCCAACTGGCTGCCTCCTTAAACCCATGAGGTTCAACCGGGTAATAAGCTGTTTCCCAGCCATGCTTTCCGAGTTCAATCAGCCTTTGGGATAATCTAATTACATCCTGAGGCTGGACATTATCATCTTGTAACCCATGAAGAATTAATAAAGGATCGTTCAGGTTTTCTGCAAAATATATTGGAGAACTTCTTCTGTATGCTTTTGGATCCTCAATGGGTGTATTTAAAATGTTAGAAGTATAGCCATGATTATAATGAGCCCAGTCGGTAACCGACCTAATTGCGGCTCCTGCATTAAATGTCTCTGATGCATTAAAAAGGGCCATCAATGTGATAAATCCACCATAAGACCCTCCATAAATCCCGACCTTTTCCGGGTCAATGCCATGTTCTTCAATTAAAAATTCAGCTCCGTCCACCTGGTCTGATAAATCTTTTCCACCCATATGCCTGTAAATGGCAGTTCGCCATTCTTCACCATAACCTGCACTTCCACGATAATCAATATCTAAAACTGTATATCCATTGTCAGCAAGGAAATTGTGGAACATATATTCTCTGAAGTATGATGACCACCAATGATGTACATTTTGAAGATATCCTGCTCCGTGAACGAAGATTACTGCTGCCCCGTTTTTATTGTCTTCTTCAGGAATATAGATTCTTGCCGGAACTTCTTCACCATCATCTGCTGTAAAGGTGATGATCTCAGGTGCTCTCCATGTATATTGGTTAAATTCTTCAGTAGTACTTTCTGTAATTCTTTCCATTTCTTTGCCAGCCTTAAAAGGCATAAGGTATAAATCCCATGGTTTATTAGAATAACTGTAACGTACAGCCAGCCATTTTTCATCCGGGGAAACAGTAACTTCATAATTTCCCTGGCCGGTGGTAACTTGTTCAAGTTCACCTCCTTCAACAGGCATCGTAAAGAAGTGGTGGTCGAATGGACTTATTTTATTAGCTGTTATAAAGAATGTTTCTTTGTCGTTGGAAAGGTTTGCTTTTAAAACCTCCCATGATCCGGAAGTTAACTGCTTTTTTTCTTTCGAATTAATGTTGATAGTATACAAATGTGAAAAACCAGTTTCTTCAGACTGATAGTAAAGAACTTCAGGATTATTAGTAAAGCCAATATTGCCAGGGTAATAGTTCCATGAACTAATTCCGGGACCTCCTACCCATGCATCATTGTGTTCTCTTTGCAGAAGGTCCAGGTCGCCGGTTTCCAGATCTGCTTTCATTATCCATCTGTCTTTATTGTCTTCGGATCTGTAGACTACCACAGCTTCATTATTCTCATTAAATAAAAGATCTACCAGAACCACATCTCTAGGGTCATCATATTTTTCATTGTAATCTTCCTCATCATGATATTCCTTGAGAAATTCAGGTTTTTCATAAATACCCGGTAGCTGCTTTGTATCAAAGGTGAATGTAGTGTCTCTTTCTCTATCATAAATATATGTTTGAAATGAACTTAACGGACTACCTACTTTTGGCCTGGCATTATATTCCCTGGTGTAACCAGTTTCATTAACGAAGTCCATCATTTTAGTAGATTTAGCTTGAGCTCGTTCATAAAGCGAGTAACCGATAAAGCGTGTATCAGGGGAAACCTTAAATGAGGTGATTCTCTTTTTTCCTATATAGATTGTTTTTGGTCTTTCCGGACCTGATTTTTCAGATCGCTGTTCTCTTAAATTCTTTTTGGCTAAGCTTTGTGTTACCGTATTGAATAATGCCTCTTCCTCAGCCATTAAAATCCTTCTTGTTCAGTATTTTCAGATTCTTTTTTTTCACTTCCAGACTTAAGGTCCGTTAACTGCGTAGTAGTACCTGATTCTAAATTCCAAGAAAATAAATTATTTCCTCTTCTATAGATTATAGATTTTTCATCTCCGGAAAATTCCGGTCCAGTTTCGGTACTGACAGTATTAGTAACCTGGATTAAATTTTCTTTATCAACATCAAATAAATAAATGTCTCCATTTTTGCTATATACCTTTCTTGAATGCTCTTTATTCCATTCTCCTGTTTCCGGAATCAGTGAATAATCTTCCGGTACAATCTTTATTATTTTATCCTCATCAAGATCATAATAGTATTGGTCTGATAATAAATTTTTCTCAGGGTTCCATTCGAAATGTATTCTTTTACTATCGTTTGACCATCGGATGTTTTCAGGCTGAAAACCAACAAAATTTTCACCCTTCATGAAGTCTTCAATTTTTAATGCTGAAGTGCTTTCATAAGGCTCAGTTTGGGCATGAATTCCAATGGATACTAATAGGAAAAGTAGGGTTAAGGCTTGTTTAAACATGTTTCCGTGTGATTAATACAGATTATAAAACTTATCTAAGTGAAAATGTTTGTCAAAATGCGATTTGATTCAATCAAATGCAAGTTTTTTACATGGATTAAACAAGTCTTAATGGTCATAAAAACTCGGAGAAAGCTGTTTTTGTAATATGATTTGAATCATAAAATAATGGAGAACTGGTGATGAAATTTGTGGTATAACAAAAGAAAAAATCATCCCATGCAAAATTTTATTGATTCAACAGTCGCGGAAATTGTTGCAGATAACTACAAGTATGCAGAGATCTTCAAAAAGTATCAAATTGACTTTTGTTGTAAGGGAAATATACCTTTAAAGGATGCTTGTGATAAACAATCTGTTAGTCCTGATCAGGTGATTAAAGACCTTTCTGAGGTAACTGAAAGACCTTCTGAATATCCTGATTATTCAGAATGGAATACTGTCAAATTAATAGAACACATAGTTAATGTTCATCATTCCTATGTAAAGGAAGCAATTCCTCTTTTGATAGAATTTTCCTGGAAAGTAGCCCGGGTTCATGGTCATGCTCACCCTGAGACTATAACCATCCATAGACTTATCAAAAAGCTTGCGGACGATCTTATTACCCATCTGTATAAAGAAGAACAGATAATATTTCCTTCTATGCTATATCGCCATAACCTGCTTCAATCGATTTGGGATTCTAAACCTTCGGATGAGGTAACATATACAGATCCTCTGGAGGTAATGCATGAAGAGCATGAGACTGCGGGAGACATTATTCATTCAATTTCTGAATTAAGTAATGGCTACCAGGCTCCCGAAGATGCTTGTGCAACCTTCAAAGTACTATATCAAAAACTGGAAGAATTTGAAAAGGACCTGAATACTCATATCCACCTGGAAAACAATGTGTTGTTTCCAAAATTCTTCAATGGCAACTGAAAAGATTAAAAACTCTAAATATAAAAGCAATGAAAATAAATAGTTTAATAGCACTGGTTTTAATGCTGATAATTTCTGCCTGTGGTGGCGATTCAAATCATCAAAAATCTGAGGAATCTTCCGGAGAAGTTCAGTCCATGATTTCTGAACCTGAGGATCCAATGGAAAACTGGCAGGATAACAAGGGTATCGGTCCTGTAAGTTCTGTGGAATTGGGAGAAATAGATCCTGAAATTGCAGCTGAAGGACAAAAGCTTTACGAAGAACTTTGTACTGCCTGCCATAAAGTAAATAAGAAATTTATCGGTCCTTCTCCTAAGGGATTATTAGACCGAAGGACACCAGAGTGGGCAATGAACATGATGTTGAATCCGGAGGAAATGATTCAGAAGGATCCAATAGCCAAGCAACTCTTAATTGAGGCCAATGGCGCTCCAATGGCCAATCAAAATCTCACCAGAGATCAGGCCAGGAAAATCTTAGAATACATTCGAACACTCTGATAACCTTAATTATTAACGTTAAGTATTATGAAAAATACCTTCTCAATATTGCTGTCATTTATATTTCTGATCTTTTTGGCTGCTTGTGGTAACTCAGGAGACAAAAAGGATTCAGGAATGATGAATACCGGGGATGCGGCACAAAAAGTGTATGTAGCCCCTGGAGAATATGATGAATTTTACGCTTTTATGTCTGGTGGTTTTAGTGGGCAGATAAGCGTTTACGGCCTCCCTTCGGGTAGGTTGTTGAAGGTGATACCTGTTTTCTCACAAGATGCTGAAAAAGGATATGGCTACAATGAGGAAACAAAACCGATGCTAAACACCTCATACGGTTTTGTGCCATGGGATGATGCTCACCACCCTGAGTTATCTCAAACTGATGGTGTGCCTGATGGAAGGTGGATCTTCATTAATGGAAATAATACACCTCGTATAGCCAGGGTTGACCTTACAACCTTTGAAACTACTGAGATTATCGAAATTCCAAATAGTGGAGGTAATCACAGTTCCCCATTTATTACCGAAAATTCAGAATATGTAGTAGCGGGTACACGATTTAGTGTTCCTTTCCCTCAAAAGGACGTACCGATCGATTCATATAAAGAGAATTTCAAAGGTGCATTGACCTACATTAAAGCCGATGAACCCGGGAATATGGACGTATCCTTCCAAATTCTCGTTCCGGGTTATGATTATGATCTGGCTCACTCAGGAAAAGGTAAATCACATGGGTGGACCTTTTTTACCACTTATAATACAGAGGAAAGTCATACTTTAAAAGAAGTAAATGCTTCTCAAAACGATAAGGACTTTATCGCTGCGGTAAACTGGAAGAAGGCAGAAGAATACCTGGAACAAGGAAAGGGTAAAAAAATGCCATCGGACTACATACATAATTACTATGATGAGGAAACTCATACAGCAACTTCTACTGAGAAAAAGGAAGTGACTGTTTTGATACCATCAGAATGCCCCGGTTTAATATACTATTTACCAACTCCTAAATCGCCCCATGGTGTGGATGTTGATCCAACTGGTGAATACATCGTTGGTAACGGAAAATTATCTGCTGACCTGACAGTTCACTCTTTTAGTAAAATGCTCACTGCAATCGAAAATGAAGAATTCGAAGGTGAAGTAGATGGAATTCCAATTTTAAAATTAGACGCAGTTAGTGCCGGAACAGTTTCTAGTGGAGGATTAGGACCATTGCATACTGAGTTTGATGGTAAAGGAAATGCATATACGACTTTCTTTATCTCTTCTGAAGTAGTGAAATGGAAATTAGGAACCTGGGAAGTGCTTGATCGTGCGCCATGCTACTATTCTGTGGGTCACTTAATGATCCCTGGTGGTGATTCAAAAAGTCCATGGGGTAAATATCTTGTCGCTTTAAATAAAATTACTAAAGACAGATATCTGCCTACCGGACCTGAAATGAACCATTCAGCTCAATTGTATGACATTTCAGGTGATAAAATGGAGTTGATATTAGATTTTCCAACAATAGGAGAACCACATTATGCACAAGCTATTCCAGCCGATATAGTAATGGAAAACTCTAAAAAAATCTATCCAATCGAGGAGAATAAACACCCACATGCAGTGAAAAACGAAAAGGATGTGCGTGTTGAACGAGATGGTAATGTAGTCAGGGTTTATTTAACCTCAATACGAAGCCACTTCAATCCGGATAACATTGAAGGAATCAAAGTAGGGGATAAGGTCTATTTTCATTTGACGAACCTGGAACAGGATTGGGACACTCCTCATGGATTGAGCATAATGGGAGCCAGAAATGCAGAGCTTCTTGTAATGCCGGGCCAAACTGAAACTCTGGTGTGGGAACCACAGAAAGCAGGTATTTATCCTTTCTACTGCACAGATTTCTGCTCTGCCTTACACCAGGAAATGCAAGGATATATCAGAGTTTCTCCAAAAGGAGCTGATGTACCTATAAAGTGGTCGCTTGACGGCGAAGAATGATTTGGTTAATTGGATAAAAAGAGGTCGCGCTTTTTTGCGGCCTCTTCCATACTAAAGAACAAAACTGATGAATGTACGAGCAAAAATAATCATGAGTATTTCAGCATTAGCCCTGCTTTTGCTGTTCGTAACACCTCTTTGGAGAATAACTCTTGAAGCTCCACAATATCCTGATGGTGTCACAATGTATATCTGGATAAATAAAATTACCGGAGATACACCACACACTCTACAGAATATAAATATCCTGAATCATTATGTCGGAATGAAATATATAGAGCCTGACTCTATTCCTGAATTAAAGTACTTTCCATTTATCATCGGTGCAATGAGTTTGCTGGGCTTAGTGGTAGCCTGGATTGGTAAAAGATCCTTGGTTTTAACCTGGTTGATCATACTTGTCGTTCTATGTGGCCTTGGTTTGTATGATTTCTATTTATGGGAATATGATTATGGCCATAATCTTGACCCTAAGGCTCCAATTAAAGTGCCAGGCATGTCATATCAGCCTCCTTTGTTTGGGTCTAAAATGTTATTGAACTTCAAAGCAGATTCATACCCATACTGGGGAGGACTTTGGCTGGGACTTTCAATAATTCTTGCAGCTTTATCGTGGTATTTAGCTGGCGTTTTCAAAAAGACTAAATAATAAACGTATGAAATATCCAATTAACCTATCGATATTTATCCTCATTTTTTTATTTAGCTGTACTCCAAAACCTCAACCGATTAATTACGGGGAAGACGGTTGTCATTATTGTAAAATGACAATAGTTGATTCGAGGTATGCTGCAGAAGCAGTAACGAGTAAATCAAAAGTCTATAAGTTTGATGCAGTCGAGTGTCTTCTGAACTTTATTAATGAAAATGGTGATACAGAATTTTCCTTAAAGTTGATATCTCCATTTGATTCCGAAGGCCTGACCAGTGCCGAATCATGTGTTTACTTGCGTACTCCCGAATTACCCAGCCCCATGGGTGAGTACCTAAATGGCTTGTCTGATCATGAATTTGCTGAAGAGCTTCAGGAAAAACATGGCGGTGAAATTTATACCTGGAATGAGTTGTTAAAAAAGTTTGGCAGCTTGCCAGAAATGAACATCAACTGATCAGGTTATGAAAAATTTATTGATGCTTTTTATCCTGATTACCGGAACTATCAATTTGCATTCGCAAAAATTAAAGGTATGTCCGGATTGTCCTTATACTTCTATTAAAGAGGCGATAAAATTATCTTCTCCATATGACACAATTATTGTAAAAAGCGGTGTTTACAAAGAGGGGAATATTACGATAGAAAAGCCTTTATATATTATTGGTGAAGATTATCCGGTAATAGATGGTGAGTCTGAATTTGAGATTTTCACAATAAAATCTGATAGTGTTACCCTTCAGGGACTTAAACTTATAAATGTTGGGGTAAGCTACACTAAAGATCTTGCTGCTATTAATATTATCAATAGTGACTTCGTCAATATTAAAGGTAACATTCTGGAAAATAGCTTTTTCGGAGTTTACTATCAGAAATCGTCTTATGGTACGATTGAAGGTAATGTGATTAAGGGTAATGCAGTTAAAGAAATTTCCTCCGGAAATGCCATACACCTGTGGCATTGTGATAATATGCAAATCATTCATAACCAGGTAAAAAATCATCGGGACGGCATTTACCTTGAGTTTGTCGATAGTAGTCGGATCGTGAATAACATAAGCGAAGGAAACCTGAGATACGGCCTCCATTTCATGTTCTCAAATTGGGATGATTATATATCCAATGTTCTCCGTGATAATGGTGCCGGAGTGGCAGTAATGTTCTCAAAATTCATCATAATGGAAGATAATCTATTTGAAAAAAACTGGGGAACGACTTCTTATGGCTTGCTTCTAAAAGAAATTTACGATGCTGAAATTATCAATAACAAATTTTATAAAAACACCATTGGTATTTATGGTGAAAGTGCTACCCGAATAAAGATCAGCAATAATGAATTTCATCAAAATGGCTGGGCGTTAAAAATCCTTGGTAGCTGCATGGATAACGAAGTGGTATCAAATAATTTCATTGGTAATACCTTTGATGTTACCACCAATAGCTCCAGGAATTATAACATTTACCAGGGTAATTACTGGGATGAATATACTGGTTACGACCTGAATAAAGATGGATATGGAGATGTTCCGTACCGTCCTGTAAGCTTGTTTTCTCATGTGATCACTAAGTCTGAATCTTCCATAATCTTATTAAGAAGCTTATTCGTTGATCTGCTCAATTATGCTGAGAAAGTTACCCCGGTATTTACTCCGGAAAGTTTAAAAGATGAATCACCTAAAATGAAACCAATACAATGATCGAGCTCAAAAATATATATAAAGCATATAAAAAGGTCCCGGTTTTAAAAGGAGTGAGCCTTAAAATGGAAAAAGGAGGGGTCTATGCTGTTCTCGGACCAAACGGATCGGGAAAAACTACCCTGATGAAATGTATACTCGGAATGGTTCTGCCTGATGAAGGAGACGTCTTTGTTGGTGGAGAGGCCGTAATCAGAAAGCATTTATATCGAGAAAACATTGGTTACCTCCCTCAAATAGCCAGGTTTCCGGATAACTTAAAGGTCGAAGAGTTATTTAAAATGATCTCCGACCTTCGTGGGCAAAAAGGAAAGTCAGAAGACCTGATCAAACGATTCGGTCTGGAGAAATATCTGTCTTATAAACTTAGTTCGCTTTCCGGGGGACCAGGCAAAAGGTGAACCTGGTTATTTGTTTCATGTTTGATGCACAATATATCTTACTTGATGAGCCTACTTCCGGGCTTGACCCCGTAGCGATGATCGCTTTGAGAAAACTGATTGAGGAAAAGAAGCAGGAAGGGAAGATAATTATTTTAACGACTCACATTATGGATGTAGTTGAAAAAATGGCTGATGAAATCATTTTTTTAATGGAAGGTAAGATTTACTTCCAGGGAGACCAGGACAAACTTGATGAGCTTACTGGTTCACAAGGTGTGGAAGCTTCTATCGCACAGCTTCTTTTAAAGGAGCAGAAAGGAAAAGAAGATTCATCTCAAAAAAACGGTTTTAGATTTAAATTAAACAAGGTAGGGCTATGAAACGGATCCTGAAATATAGCTTTTTCGATATGATCAGAAGCAGATGGAGCATCTTCTATTTTCTGTTTTTTCTGATTACATCTTCTTCTTTACTATACATGAGTAATGATTCTTCAAGAGCTCTTGCCAGCCTGATGAATATTGTAATTATCCTTTGTCCGCTTATCGGAACGCTCTTTGGAGTGATGTATTATTATAATTCAAAAGACTTTATCGAACTATTACTGGCTCAGCCTATAAAAAGACGGGATATTTTTCTCGGTGAGTATTTTGGGTTAGCATTTTCCATTGTCATCAGTTTTATCGCTGGAATCACCATCCCGTTTATTTTCTATGGATTTGGTGGAGCCGATACCATACTTAATTTTCTGACTATTCTAATCGCAGGATCAATTTTAACTATGGCCTTCCTGGCAATTTCGTTTTTGGTGGCAATGAAAAATTCAAACAAGATAAAAGGATTTGGACTGGCCATTATCATCTGGTTGTTTATGGCCATTATTTATGATGGATTGTTTCTCATGTCATTATTTATATTTGAAGAATACCCTTTAGAAACTTTTTCACTGGCAATGACCGTGATTAACCCAATCGACCTGTGTCGCACATTAGTGATGTTACAGCTTGATATATCTGCTTTGCTGGGATATACAGGCGCAGTATTTAATAAGTTCTTTGGGACTTCCCTGGGGATAATCATTTCATTGTTTTTTTCCTTGCTTTGGGTTGCCGGTCCGGTATGGACAATTTCCTGGCAATGTAAAGCAAAGGATTTTTAATCTAACAGGCCTGGTACTTGATCGGTATCAGGCCAGTTCTTTTTCAGCTGGGTAAAAAACTTTTCTGTTGATGATTTGTAGCTTATTCTCCTTGGTCAGGGCTTTGATCGTTCTGATTACCGTTTCAACTCTTAATCCGGTCATATCTGCAATTTGCTGACGGGTAAAAGGAACTTCAAAAAATGGACAGTTTGCATTCTTTGATGACTTTTTTTGAAAATATTCAATGAGTGTCAGGATTCGGTGTTCAGGAGTGTTTGTTGAAATCTCCTTGGCAATCATAGCCTTAAACTGAAGACGCTGACTTAATAACGAACAGAATTTTAAATGCAGGTCAAAGTTTTCTTTGAGGAGGTTGAGGAAATTTTCTTTGGGGATTTTCCAAAGAACGGATTCTGTTACCGCTTCTGCATTAGAAGGATATTTAAAATCACCAAAAAGAGGCGGTTCACCAAAGCTTTCTCCTTCATGAAACATTCCCTGGATAAATTCAGTCCCTTCTTCATTGAAATTATTCATTTTGACTATTCCACTGGCAACCTGGTAAAAATGCGTTGCTTCGGATCTTTCTCTGAAAAGAATTTCACCTTTTTTGAATAAAATCGGTTTGGCACCGTATTTTTCTAATATTACTGGATTAATGATCATGAGTGTAAATTAATAACACACGCAGGGCATGGATATGACCTTCCTCATGATCTCAAATGATTGTTCTTATGATTATTGGGTGGGAATTAGGCTACCAGTTTTAAACTGACAGCCTGGAAGGGTTAACCGCATTTACTATAACCGCAATTGTTACATAATAAGCATGATTCCTGATAGCTCATCGCAGGTGATTTACAATTCGGACATAAATTATCAGTTGGTATGGTACCATCAGGAATGAATTGTAGCAGAGCACGTTTAACCCCGTTTTTCCATGTGTTTAGTGTAGGGGCATCAAGGTAGAGGTCATCAATCATCTCTACAGCATATTTTAGTGGCATACCATGGCGTAAAACACCACTGATTAATTTTGCATAGTTCCAGTACTCTTCATTAAATGTCCTGGATAAACCTTCGATCGTTACCTTATACCCGTCGGCATCCAAATACTGGAAGTCATACCTGTTTTTGCCGTTTTTTCCTTTGGTTTTTATTACTCTGCCCTTTTTGACTTTAGATAAAATTGAAAAAGAGTCATCAGCTCTACCTGTGAATATCTCGTAAGGCTTATTGTTTAATAAACCGACAACTGCCACCCATTTTTCGTCATTATTCAGAAACTGAATGACAGAAGCATCAAGAATTTCAGGTCTTTTTGGAGCTATCGTCTCCTGGAAGTCTGTTGATTTTTTACTTTCATCGCTAACCAGGATTCCAGATCTGCTGCCTTCCCGGTAAACTGTAATTCCTTTACATCCAGCTTCCCAGGCATCCATGTACAAACCGGATATCACTTCACGACTGGTTTTTTCCGGTAGGTTTACAGTCACGCTAATCGAATGATCAACCCATTTCTGTAATTTACCCTGTAGCTTAACCTTCGATTTCCAGTCGATGTGTTCACTGCTCGACTGCCTGTAGGGAGAATCTTTAATAAGCTTATCGAGATCTTTTGGTTTTAATTGAGTGATTTCTTCGTCTGTAAAGCCTTTGGAGCTTAACCAGTTTCTGAATTTGTGATGAATGATTGCAAATTCTTCGTACTTATCTCCATTTTCATCGGTGAAGTATTGCTTTCCTGTGACTTCTGATGAATCATTGACCTTTTTTCTCCTGGTATAGTAAATTCGAAACACCGGTTCTATACCTGAGGTAGTCTGTGTTAAAAGACTGGTCGATCCGGTAGGTGCAATGGTAAGCATGGCGATATTCCTTCGGCCAAATTTCTTCATTCCTTCTATAACCTCGGGGGCTTCATCTTTTATCCTGTTTAAAAACGGATGATCCTTCTCTAAATTTTCATCATAGACCGGGAAGGCTCCTCTTTCTTCAGCGAGTTTCACGGAACTGGAATATGCAGAAAGAGCCAGAGTTTTTTGAACTTTTTCCGCCAGGATGATGGAAGCTTCTGATCCGTATTGAATACCCAATCCGGCAAGCATATCACCAAGGCCTGTTACTCCCAGTCCGGTACGTCTGCCTTTCGCTGTTTTGTTCCTGATTTTAGTCCATAATTTCTTTTCCCTGTTTTTGTATTGATCAGGTTCCGGGTCTGACTCTATTTTTTTCAGGATGTTATCGACTTTTTCTAATTCAAGGTCTACAAGGTCATCCATTAATCTTAATGCCTTGTGAACATGATCTTTGAAGAGATCAAAATCAAAAGCTGCCTTTTCAGTAAAAGGCTCTTTTACATAACTATAAAGGTTTATAGCGAGTAACCGGCAGCTGTCATACGGGCATAACGGTATTTCACCACATGGATTAGTTGATGTAGTGGTGAAACCATGTTTGTGATACCTGTCAGGAAGTGATTCGCGTTGTACCGTATCCCAGAATATTACTCCGGGCTCGGCAGACTTCCAGGCACCTTCTATTATCTCGTCCCAGAGGTCTTCAGCTTTAATTTTCTTTGTCAGTTTAGGGTCTTCAGAATTTAAAGGAAATTGCTGAATATATTGAGTGTGGTCTTTTACTGCTTTAATAAACTCGTCATCTACTTTTAAGGAAATGTTTGCTCCTGTTACAGAAGTAGTATCCCTTTTGGCTTTTGTAAAATCAAGCGCATCTGGATGTTTTGAAGAAAGAGTTAGCATCAATGCACCCCGACGGCCTCCCTGGGCTACTTCTCTTGTTGAATTAGAAAATCGATGCATAAAAGGTACGATTCCCGTTGCAGTTAAAGCCGAATTGTGGACTTTACTGCCTTTTGGTCTTACGGAAGATAGATCTAATCCTACACCACCTCTTCTTTTCATCAATTGCACCAATTCTTCATCCAGACTCATTATTGCTCCATATGAATCAGCATCGTTTTCTACACCAATTACAAAGCAATTCGATAGCGATGAGATCTGGAAGTCATTCCCGATACCGGCCATCGGACTACCCTGTGGGATGATGTAATTGAAATTTTTTAACAAGGCATAAATCTCTTTTTCTTTTAATGGTGTCGGATATTTATTTTCAATTCTTGAGAACTCCCTGGCAATCCTTTTATGCATATTATCCGGAGTTCTTTCAAAATATTCACCCTCACCATTTTTTAGGGCATATTTATTTTTCCATACTTCCGCAGCCAGAGTATCTCCATTGAAATACTTTTTACTTGCTTCAGATACTTCAGGTTCAGGATATGATTTTAGTGATTCGTTTTCTATAGAAGTGGTAGATTTCATTATTGATGGTTTTATTTTCGTTAATCAGGAATTTTAAAGTTCAGCAAGGTAAATTCTCCCTCTCTTTCAGGAGTTAAATCTAAGACCTGTATCCACACTTTTATATGACTTGAATCATATTGGGCCAAGGCATTTTTCTTTCTTGTTTCCTTGTCTTTTATACGAAAATATAATGGAAGAGTGTTGAGAGATAAGCATGATAAAGATTGCAAAGGGGAAAAGGCAAGAGGCCCCAAAAATAAGGTCGAAATAGTAGGGGAGGGAATTAGAAAAATAAGCGCGATATAAACTCTCTCCAAAGAGCAATATTTCTGTAAATATAAATGCAGTAAAATAAATCAGGATACCAATTCTAAAATAAAGATTAGCGATAATTGATTTTTGAATTAAAAGGTAAGCAAATAATAATGGGGTTATCAAGCCCAAAAATACCAGGTGTAAATATCCGATGACCAATTCCCTGTATACCAATGCCAGCTCTGCAAAATATGGGAATGCAGTTAACAGCTGCAAAATACCTTTCAGCATTAAAATAACCAGTGAAATACTGATTAACAGGGTTGAACTGCGACCAAATTTAGTTCGGCTAGGTTTAACATTTCGAATTAATTCAGTGATAATCAATAAAAAGGCATATAGTTGAAGGATACCAGAAATCAGACTAATAGCATAAACATATATGTTTTTCCATACCCATGTCGTCGATAGAAAAAAAGATAGAAAACACGAAATGACCATTAAATAAAAAATCAATTTTAATTTCTTTTTGGAAAAATCAATTCCTCGTGAAGACAGAAAATAAATCAGAAGTCCAATAAGAATGAAAGTAAAAAAGCCATTGTACTGAAAATGAAGGTAGAAATAAATTGACAGGCTGTACCAATCCGATCCACCCATGTTATTAGCCATTAAATAACCCAGGGCAAAAGGTCCGATAGAAGAGATAATCATAAAAATAAAACCCCAGTAAATGAATTTTAGATCATAGGTACGACCTTTTTGAATTTTTGATTTGGTTTTTAAATAAAAGCGAATTGCGAATATTGTCGCCAAGACCATATGTAGGGTTGAAAAAATTATCGACCACAGAAAATAGCCTTTAATTGGGAAAGTGATCAGCATACCGACCACCGAAAATTGAATTGCCCAGAATAAACTTCTGAATTTGGAAATAGAACCGGGGAGCCATGTTTTAAGTAGTAAAATCATAATGGCAGAAAATACCCATCCCAGGAATGCTACGTGTGAATGTGCGTGCAGGATATATTTGTAAGTAACACAGGTAACGGGAGAAACAAACATAAGTCTTAATAAGCACCCGATTAATGCTACGATGAGCAGATGAAAGAAAGCAGTATAAACCCAGGATTTTGGAATTTCCGATTTATTCATTAAGAATTATCTTTTTGCTTAAGATAGGTCATAATACCAAGTGTAGCAAAAAACAGGAGTATCGCTGACCCGGAAACTATTCCTGAATAGATTCTAATTTCAGGAAGGTGAAAAAGATCTGAAATAGTTCTGGTAATCAGTGCGACCTCAAAAAGAATCAGGATTATGTAAAAAATTGGATTGAATTTAGGTGCCGCTACTTTTAAAAGTGGAGGAAAAATATGTGTTGCATGGGCAAAGATCATGGAAAAGACAAAGCCTAAGTAAAAGGTGTGGACCTTGGCATCATAATTAAATAGATCCATTTTATCAGATAGGAAAAGAATTCCGCTGATCCCCAGCCAGACATAACCGATAAGAAGGGTAATGCCAGAGAATCGATGCCATCCAGCTTTTTTTAAAGAGAAAATCGCCATATCAAACTTTAGTAACCAGAGAGAGGCTAGTATTAAAGTGATTCCAAAAACAATATTGCCGGAATTGTGAAATGGTATCATCAGGCTTAAAAGGAAAAGAACCAGGATTATCCATTTTAAAACAGATGCAGCTACAGATTTTTTTAAAAACTGACTAATAGCCAGGCGTTCGGCGAAAATTGTGAAAAATAAAAATCCGATCCACCAGGGCAGAGCCTGAGGGAACAATCCGGTTTTCATAATTAATACATTGCCCAATATCCAGCAGAGACCTCCCAGATTGAAGAAAATATCTGGTGTATTGAATTTCAGATAAATAGGGAAAATAATGGTCAAATAACCGATACTGGCGATTAATAGAAGAATCTGACCAATATTAGTTTGGCCTGTAAGAAGGAACACACCACTAATTCCAGCGATAATTGGAACGATCAATGAAATTTTATATCGACTTATCATTGCTCTTTCAAAAGAAAGTAAAGTTCCCAGGAAGCTTCCTGTCATAATAAGTCCATGAAGAGAAGCTGCAGAAAGAGATATCATGGGTAAAGAGTAACCCATACGTTGTAAGCCGGTCCAAATTCCTGTTATAAGGGCAATAAGACCTAGGGCGGGTATAATTCTTATTATGATATTTTTAAGGACCATTGGTTTTTTTTACAAAAATAGCGCCTAGGACCCTTACCTATTTATGACCTGGATCATAGAAAAAAGATGTGGAAGAATAAAAAAAAGCTACCGGAATATCCGATAGCTTTTAGTACCAAAGGAGGGAATCGAACCCTCACTCCCGAAGGAACACGAGTTTGAGTCGTGCGCGTCTACCAGTTCCGCCACTTTGGCTTGTTCGGGTTGCAAATCTGATTAAAGATTTTTAAAACGTCAAAACAAATCAAACAATTTTTGATCTGTTACTCTATTTTCTTTTTATAACTGTGAGCTTCAGGTTTGCCGTTAAACAATATTTTTGTTTTAGCCCATGTTGATTTGAAAAGTTCTGAATGTCGATACTTTTGTAAATGCAGATCACTTTCCCAGATACTATACGTTGAAAAAACATTCGGATGTTCAAGGTCCTGCATTAATTCAACATGCTGACATCCTTCGAAAGCCTTTATTTTATTCTGACTGGTCTTAAATATTTCAACAAACTCTTCCGTCTTTGAAGGTTCAAAGCTCATACGGACTATTCTTATTAGCATTTTTTGTTTTAAAGGTAATCCGTTAACCTGACAATATCATCAGTTTACCTGGCGTAAACCCTAAAAATATCTTCATCTTCACCTTTTACTCTTGAAGATAATTGTTCGGCTTTGAAGGATTTTAAACCAATTCCATTCAGTTTGAAGAGCTTTTTCTGATCTTTTTTACTTTGAATGAACCTCATCAGCCCGGTGAGCATTCCTGTCGTAAATAAATTGCTCAGGTCTTCATCCTCTATAAGCCTAGATCCGATCTGTGAATTTGATTCAAAATTATTAATACAGATAATAGAAAGCTCCGTGTTGTCCTTGTAGCTTTTGCGAATAAACTTTCCATAACCTAAGGCATTAACGAATGCTATTAAGCAATCTGCCATATCCTGATTTTTATGAATAGAATCAATTGTTAGTCCTTTCCATTCTGCAGACCTGTAGAGATGTTCGAAGAAATGAATAAACAGATCTGATATTAATCTATTATATCTTTTACATACCGGCATTCCTTCAGAGTCTGTTTTAGCTATTTCACAGATCAGGAAAGGGAAAAATGCCAGGTAATTGCTAAAAACTTTAACTAAGGAGTTATTTAAACACTGAATCTCGCCATTATGATCACCATAAAACGGAAGTGAGATAGCTGTCTCCGTGATCATATCGAAATGATTATTAACTGTAAATGAATTAGCTATTTGAAAACTACCCCATTCCGGAGAATTATAACAGTAAGGGTTCTCTTCACTTATTCTCTCAATTTTAAATGAGCAGAAACTGTCTCCTGCCGATTTGCAAGACACTTTTGAATAAGTAAAAGATTCTTCTTCCTCAAGATCATAAGCGGCACTTAGTCCTCCGCACAATACTCCCATGGCATAAGGATTGCTAAAAAAATCTTTATCGATCTCTTTATCAAAGCTCTTGCACAAGGTGGTTGAAATTATTTCGCCTCCTTTTTCTGAGATGGTTGATAATTCAACATTACCGAGCCCACTGTCTTTAAGGTATCTTGAGATAGTAAACTTTTTATCTGAAAAGCTGAATTCTTTGTCTTCGAAATATTTCACAAACATATTTCTCGACAATTCAGATGCAAAAGAGAAAAGCTTTTTGTTTATCTCATTCTTTTTACCCGTAGATTCGATCAGCTTTGCGGTTAATTCAAACCAGGCCTGATCAAGTATCACCACCGGCTCTGTAAGATGGGATAGATTTTGCTTTTCGTTAATTCTGTTGTCCTGAATGATATGTGAAAAAGTCTCTGACATAGTTATTTACTTAGCTTACGCAAATTTGTCTATCAGAGAGCTTCTAAAAAAATGAATTAATTTTCAAATGCTAGCAATGTATGGTTTATGAGGTAAACCGATTTCTAAGGGGTGGATTCATCGAAAATGATGTTCACCGGACTATCAAAATCAAGGCCCAGAAGTTCGGAAGCATTTCCCTGAGAGATGCCAATCTCCATTACACCATCGCTGTTAAACAAGGTAAAGCATTCTCCGGGCTCAACTTCATTGTAATTTTTAAAAATTTTATTGTGTTTTTCCCTGCCAAAAATAATTGTGAAACCCCTTTCCTTAGTAAGGATATCAAAGTCCTGTTTGAGGATATTTGTCACAAGGTTACCAAAATGGTCCACATGTATGACATGTCCCTGAATTTGCTTTTTTGTAGCGCGGGATGTCCTGTTAAGTAGTTTTCTCATCTCTGGCTTACGTGGTCCCAAATTATGTATTGTTTCTCCACTGGCTAATCTGGCAGCAGCTTCGGCCAAAGCAACCTTTTCAGGGAAAGTCTGATCTGCTTTATTTGCTAATTCTACCACACCCATCGAAGCATGGTCAGAGAGCAAACTAAATAATCCATTATCCCTACCGACAAAATAATGTTCTTCCAGCTTGACTGCAATAAATTCACCATCGCCTTCCTGACCTCCGGCAACACAGACCAGGTGAACACTACCAGCAGGAAATTCTCTAAAAACATTTTTCAGTAGGTATGAACAATGAATAAGGTTATGTTTTCTCACAGAATGAGAGATGTCAATGATCTGTAAACCCGGATTTACACGAAGCATTTTAGCCTTTACGGCTGCAACGTAATGATCAGTGTTACCGAAATCTGACAGAAAAGTGACTATTGCCATACGAGGGTTTAAATTATTGATTAATTTTGTTGTGGCAAAACTAAAAATTTTTACCTAGTATTCAGTATTGAACTATATAAATTGAAAATCATTTGGTAGAAAAAACTATTACGCTTGAAAATGTCTCCCTTATTGACTTTCTGGGAGTCGATAATTCAAATATAAATGAAGTCGCAGCAGCTTTTCCGAAAAGCAAGATAATATCTCGCGGTAATGAAATAAAGATCAAAGGACATACTTCAGAAATATTAAGGATAAATGATATCCTTAATGCGCTGGTGGCCCACTATCATAAATATGGTAAGGTAACGTCTGACAATGTTCGCGTGTACATTCAGAAGGAAGAAGAAAATGTCGCTGCAGCAGCAACTGACGGAGTTGTAATATATGGTACCAAAGGATTTAAAGTCACGCCTAAAACCAAAAATCAGAAGGTTTTAGTAGATAAGATCGTGGATAATGATATGATCTTTGCCATTGGTCCGGCGGGTACAGGTAAAACCTATATCTCTGTTGCTCTTGCTGTCAGAGCATTAAAAAATAAAGAAGTAAAAAAAATAATTATAACCCGACCTGCTGTAGAGGCCGGAGAAAATCTTGGGTTTTTACCGGGTGACCTAAAGGAAAAAATAGATCCTTATTTAAGACCTATTTATGATGCCCTTGATGACATGCTTCCTTCAGAAAAGCTGACATATTACCTGGAGAATCGGGTAATAGAAATTGCACCACTGGCATATATGAGGGGTCGGACACTAAATAATGCTTTTATTCTGCTTGATGAGGCACAAAACACCACTACCATGCAGATGAAAATGTTTCTGACCAGGATGGGGCCTAATTCCAAGCTTATCATTAATGGGGACCGTTCTCAGGTAGACCTTCCTAAAAATCAGCGATCAGGCTTGCTGGAGGCTATGTCAATTCTCAAGAATGTAAAAGGTATCGAATTTGTTTACTTTGATGGAGGTGATGTGATCAGGCATAAACTTGTTAGAAGTATTATTGATGCCTACGATAAAGCTTTCGAAAAGAAAAAATCGGAAACAGAAAAGAAAACTGAAAAATGATCGAAGTAAAACGCGTTTCAGAAGATCGTCATTTAGACCAGGTATTTGCAATCAGAAGAAAAGTTTTTGTTGAGGAACAAAACGTTGAGCCTGATGATGAGTTTGATGAATTTGAAGATTCAAGCAGGCATTTTCTGGCATTTTATGATGGTAAACCTTGTGGCACTGCCAGGTGGAGGTTCACTTCAAATGGTATCAAACTGGAGCGTTTTGCTGTACTTGAAGAATATCGTGGTCATAAAGTAGGGCATCATCTTGTTGAAGAAGTACTTCAGGATATTATGAAAACACCAGAGGCAGAAGGGAAGCAACTTTACCTTCATGCCCAATTACCCGCAGTTTCACTTTATAGTAGATTTGGGTTTGCTAAAGAAGGCGACCAATTCGAAGAATGCGATATCATGCACTATAAAATGACTAAACCATCTTTTTAAACGGCTATTTTTTCATTCTAATATATTAGCTTATTAATTTTCAGGCGTGAATATAAATTTGCGCTTTCAACCTTTCTTTAAATACTTTTTAACATTAATAACCGGTATTATACTGGAAAGATCCGGGATCTACTCTGTCGGTGTTGAGGATTTTCTTTACCTGGTTTTACTGGTATTTCTAATTGGTTTTGTACCTAAATTCAGTTTTACTACAGGGGTTAAAATCCGGTTAATCTCTTTGGCTGGGTTAGGAATTATTTTTTTAACGGGCATGTTTGTTTCCTCAGAAACCCGAACTCAGTTACGCAAAATTGAGGGTGACGGACATGTCGTCAAAATTGAATCCATCACTAAAGAAAATACAGCGAAAATTGAGGCTTCTGCATTGGTAATGAGCGATCCTGCTTCGTCCAGGATAAAATTAAACATCGAAAAACAAGCGGCGTCTAACCGATTTTATTCCGGTGACCTACTCAAAGTTAAAGGACGGGTTTTTATGCCTGACAAAATGATGATTCCCGGAGTATTTGACTATCAGCAATATTTATTAAATGAAGGTTTTACGGGCCTATTATATCTTAAAAGTCATGAGGTAGAATTGATTGAAAGGAGAGAAGGATTAATCTATTCTATCAAAAATAGAATTTACAGTTTAAGATATGATATCAGGCAGGCTATTCAGAACGAATTAGGTTTACAAAGAGAAGATTCCAGGGCCATAATCAATGCACTGTCACTTGGTGACCGGTCTGAACTTGATGATAGACTGGAAAAGCAATACGCTACATTAGGCTTACTTCATGTTTTGGCTGTTTCCGGAATGCATGTTGGCTTAGTTTTTATGTTGTTGATTTGGCTTTATAAATTAATAGCTTCTTTTAAAGATAAGATTCCATTTTTTCGACTGACTTTAATTATTATCGGAATATTTGTTTTATGGAGTTATGCTTTACTAAGTGGATCTGCTCCTTCGGTTTGTCGTGCAGCATTTATGTTTACTCTAATATGGGTAGGAAAATGCCTCGATAAGAACTATTCTGTAATAAACAGTATTTTCGCATCGGCTTTTTTCTTATGCCTTTTCGATCCGGCGAATCTCTTTAGACTTTCTTTTCAATTATCCTATGCTGCTGTTCTGGGTATTGTATTATTGTACCCCCGATTAAACAGCCTTTATGGAAGCCAGTTTAACTGGTTGAATAATATTTTTAAATTGATAAATGTTAGTTTGGCTGCCCAGATCGCAACCTTCCCATTGATGCTTTATCATTTTGGCTACTGGTCTCCATTGTCATTACTCATTAATATTCCTATGGCCATTTTGATACCTTTATATTTATATGGAGGCTGGATAATGGTTATTCTATGGAAATTAAATGTCAAAATTGATGTACTCTCAGGTATTGTCGATTGGCTGATTAGTTACCAGCACCGGGTGATGGATTCTTTATCAGATTTAGATTGGATTCTTTATTTTCCAAAACCTTCTGTTTACGAATTTGGGATATTTTCAATTGGGATTCTGTTGTTAGTAAATTGTATAGCCGAAAAATCAAAGAAGATCACAACTGCGATTTCTATTCTTCTTTTAACAGGCTTAGTTTTTTCGAGAATAATTTTCGGGCTTCAGAATAATACCAACCCTTTGCAACTTGTCAGACTTCAGGATGAAGTTTTGTTGATTAATTGCAAGAATGGAATCGCAGACCGATTGGATTCCGGAAAAGAAAGTCTTACTGGATTTAAAAAGGGCATCCTTGATGGATTACATAGATATAATAATGGGGAAGGCGAGATAAAAATCAGAGATAGTAAGGAGGATGCGAATAAGAATTTGATACTGAATGTTAATGAAGAGGGAACCATGAAATCATATTTGATATTATTTAATGATCAAAATGATGATTTTTTGAAAGAAAGGTTTATTAATTCTATCGATGCAATTATATTAATCGGTAACCAAAGTTTAATTTCGGAAAAGGAAATCACTGGTAAGGAAAAAAGAATAAAGCGATTAACTTTGAGTGAATATCACTCATTAACCCTATCTAAATGAAAACAATAGTTACTAATATTGAAGGACGTACCGGAGTAATTACTTTAAACAGACCTGAAAAGCGAAATGCGCTAAACCAGGAATTGGTTTCAGAATTAAAAGGACAGCTTTTAGCCTGGGAGGATGAGACTTCGGTAAAAACTGTAGTAATAAAGGGGAGCGGGAAGGCTTTTTGTGCAGGTGCAGACCTGGCCTACCTTCAGGACCTTCAAACAAATACTTTTGAAGAAAATCTTGCTGATTCTAATCACCTGAAAGAACTTTTTTACATGATCTATGATTATCCAAAAACAATCATAGCATGTGTTCAGGGACACGCAATTGCCGGGGATGTGGCCTGGCCAATGTATGTGATTTTACTTTTTCTGTTCCGGAAGCAAAGTTTGGCTATACAGAGGTGAAGATCGGATTCGTTCCTGCTATGGTTTTGGTTTTTCTTCTCAGAAAAATAGGAGAGGCTAAAGCTAAAGAATTATTATTAAGTGGAGATCTGATTTCAGCAGAGGAGGCAGCCAATATAGGGATAGTTAATAAAGTTATTGATGCTGAAGATCTGGAAGATTACGTGATGTCTTTTGCTGAAAAATTAAATACAACTAATTCCGGGGATTCGATTTCCATAACTAAAAAGATGATTCACAAGGTTCAGAATCTTTCTCTTGACGAAGCCCTAAACTATGCTTCAGAGATGAATGCAAAAGCAAGAGCTACTGACGATTGTAAAAAAGGAATTAGTTCATTTTTAAATAAAGAACCTTTAACCTGGTAGATGACTCCAGAAGAGATACTTCGTAAATACTGGGGATATAATGATTTCCGGCCCAAACAGCGGGAGATCATTTCTTCCGCATTGTTTGGTAAAGATGTGCTTGCTCTATTACCAACAGGGGGTGGTAAGTCTGTATGTTATCAGATACCTGCACTTTTATTACCGGGATTGACCGTTGTAGTATCTCCTCTAATAGCATTGATGAAAGATCAGGTTCAGGCTTTGAAAAGCCGTGGAATACCTGCGGCATCGATTCAATCATCGATGTCATCGAGAGAAGTTGATATCACATTGGAAAATGCCGTTCAGGGAGCTGTTAAGATTTTATACGTTTCTCCAGAACGGTTACATACGAAGTTATTTATTGAGAGAATGAAAAGAACTGATGTTTCTCTTCTCGCAATTGATGAAGCACACTGCATCTCTCAATGGGGTCATGACTTCAGGCCTTCCTACCTGCAGATAAAGGATTTTTTTGAGTATGTCGATCGTTGTCCGGTTATTGCGGTTACAGCCACAGCCACTGAAAAAGTCAGGGATGAGATCATCGATTTACTTGAATTGGATAACCCGGATCTTTATATGGGTTCTTTTGCCCGGACCAACCTGTCATTGTCAATCAGGGAGGTAGAAAATAAAGATAAAAAACTAGAGGAGATCATAAAAAAGATTCCCGGGTCGTCTATCGTTTACGCTAACAGTCGAAAGCAAACCGGGGCAATCGCCCGATACCTGGTTAATCATAATGTAACAGCCAATTATTACCATGCTGGATTAAAAAATGATGACCGTACTGCCCGGCAGGATGACTGGCTCAATGACCGGATTAGAATAATTGCTGCGACAAATGCCTTCGGAATGGGTATCGATAAGCCGGATGTCCGGTCTGTGATCCATTATGATATGCCTACCGTCCTGGAAGGATATTACCAGGAAGCGGGTCGGGCAGGAAGAGACGGAAAACAATCATTTGCAGTATTGCTGGTATATTCCAACGAAACTGAGCAGGTCATGAAACGCTTTGAAGCAATGTTTCCCGATTTGCCATATATTAAAAAGGTATATCAGTCTATTGCCAATTTTTATAAACTAGCTATCGGATCTGCTGAATTTGAAAGCTATGATATAGATCTGACGAGATTTTGCGATACCTATTCGCTCGATGTAATCAAAACATTTAAGGTCCTTGAGTTATTGTCGGAATATGGATTGATGGAATTAAATACTGCCTTTCATACTCCTTCCAAAGTTAAGTTTGAGGTCAGTCATGAAGAGATGTATAAATTCATGATCGCTAATTCAGCTTACGAAAAGTTACTGAAGACCATTCTTAGAATGTATGGAGGAGAGATTTATTCACAGGTAATGGTGATTGATGAATATAAGGTAGCTAAAGCAGCAGCAGTTCCGGCGAGGGAAATTCATAATTTACTCCTGAAGCTGGAAGATCGCGACTACATATATTATGTACCTAAAAATGATAATCCAAAAATTACATTCTTAACTCCTAGATTGGATATTGAGAAAATACCAATTACCAAAACAATGCTTCAAAATCAGAAAAGCATTGAAAAAGAAAAGATACAGTCAGTAATAGATTATGTGCAATTAACTGAAGGGTGCAGGATGCAATACCTTCAGCAATATTTTGGAGAACAGGGAACAGAACCTTGTGGAAAGTGTGATTTATGTATAAAGAAAAAACAACAGGAAAAATCCAGGGATCAACAGAGCAAAAGTCTTGAAAAAGATATACTTGAAATAATTTCCTTAAATCCGAAAACAACAGATGAAATCGTTGAGATTTTTCCTGATATAGATAAAAAAACGCTGGAAATTTTGATCAGGCAACTAATTGACTGGGATAAGATCAGAATGGATCATGAAGGGGTGTTGAGTTTGTCAAATTCTGCATAAAACAGTTTTACCCAACTTTTCTTCTGAAAATGGTATTTTTAAGGGATAATATTTTGGGTTTTGATAGTAAAGCATTATAATATTTACATTTTTCGTATTGTATTTTGCTAATTTTTTAATTTATTTTAGTAAGAAATTTAAATTTTTATCAAAAAGCAAAACTTTTTGTTTTCTATTACGATTATAATAATACAAGTTCACGAATGCGAGAAAGTAATTGCTTTATTAAAAGTATTTACTTTATTTTGAACAACTGATGAATATTAACGGAACATATAGCAAATCATTCTTCGCGACATACACTCCTGTCGTGCTTCCGTTATTTTATGCAATCAGATCTAGGAGGCCCCTAGCGGGCACTATCTGATATAGTTGGGTTACGTACCCGGCTCTCCTCGTTATATTGACGCATTCAGTCAAAAATTTTCAAAAGAAAAACCAAAGTTTAATTAAACTAAACTATTTATCTATACTAAGATGGAAACAAAAGTTGCAGTAGCAGGTGAAGAGCACTTGCAGTACGCATCACACATCTGTAAACTTATTGAGAAAGCTGCTAAAAAGAGAGGCACGGGTATCGCAAAACGTCATCCTCTCCAGATTCAAAGAAAGATGATGGAGGGTTTAGCTGTTATTGCGCTAGTTGGAGAAGAGCTTGCAGGATTCTGTTATGTTCAATCTTATGAAACAGCAAATTTTGCATCCAATTCCGCATTGATCGTAAATCCTAAGTTTCGTGGTCGAGGTGTAGCAAAGCTTGTGAAACAAAAAGCATTTGACCTTGCTCGCGAAAAATATCCGAAAGCTAAAATTTTTGGTATTACTACCAGTTTGCCTGTCTTAAAGATCAATTCTGATCTTGGATACAAGCCGGTTACATTCAATAAGCTCCCACAAACCGACGAGTTCTGGGATGGTTGTAAACAATGTAAAAATCACGACGTTCTAATGAGAACCGGTCGTAAGCATTGTCTGTGCACAGGAATGGTTTTTGATCCTGAAGAGCAAAAATCTACCCTTGCAAATGTTGAAGTTCCTAAAATCAAGAAAGGACTTTCAGATATGAAGAATTTTTTCAGGCGTAGCCCTAAGCCCGCTACTGTTTAATAATCTGAAAAATTCATTCACTATCCTACGGTTGAAGGTTAAACCGTATCCTAAAAATGGAAAATAAAAAAATAGTTTTGGCTTTCAGTGGAGGACTGGATACGTCCTACTGTGTCAAATATTTATCTGAAGTTAAAGGGCTTGAAGTTCATTCGGCATTTGTACATACAGGAGGATTTTCTAAAAGTGAAATTGAAGAAATCGAACAAAACGCCTACCAACTAGGTGTTAAATCACATAAGACTTTAGAGAAGACAGAAGAGTTTTACCAGAAAGCAATTAAGTTTTTGCTTTTTGGTAATGTTCTTCGTAATAATACTTACCCACTATCCGTTAGTGCAGAACGCGCTTTTCAGGCGAAAGCTATCGTGGAATATGCACAGCTGATCAATGCTGGTAAAGTAGCCCATGGTTCTACAGGAGCTGGTAATGATCAGGTGAGATTTGATCTGATGATCAACGTTCTTGCGCCTGAAATTGAGATTGTTACACCAATAAGAGATCAAAAACTCAGTCGAAAAGATGAAATTGAATTTCTGAAATCTCATGGTGTGGAAAAAGAATGGTCGAAAGCTCAGTATTCTGTTAATAAAGGATTATGGGGACATCTGTAGGAGGTGCTGAAACACTTACTTCAGACAAACCATTACCGGAGTCTGCCTGGCCAACACAAATTACAAAAACTGAGACGGTAGACATTACTCTACAATTTGAAAAGGGCGAGTGTGTTGCTCTAAACGGAGAAATATTACCGCCTACACAATTAATTTTAAGCTTCAGGAATTAGCTGCTCCATTTGGAATTGGCAGGGATGTCCATGTCGGTGATACGATTATCGGAATCAAAGGACGTGTCGGTTTTGAAGCAGCTGCTTCAATGATCCTAATCAAAGCTCATCATTTGCTGGAGAAACATACGCTTTCAAAATGGCAGATGCAGTGGAAATCGCAATTGGGTGACTGGTACGGGATGATGTTACACGAAGCTCAATATCTGGAGCCGGTAATGAGAAATATTGAAGGTTTTCTTGAAAGTACACAGAGTTCAGTAACCGGTAAGGTGTTTATTACCCTTTATCCTTATCGATTTCAATTAAATGGTGTCGAAAGTCAATTTGATATCATGCAGTCGGACGCAGGTCAGTACGGCGAAATGAATAACGCCTGGTCTGGTGAAGACGTTAAAGGGTTTACAAAGATATTATCGAACGCATCTAAATTATACTATAAAGTTAACAAACTAGAGAAAAATGCTTAAAACAGGAATAATAGGAGGAGCAGGATATACAGCAGGTGAATTGATCAGATTACTTATCAATCACCCTGAAGTGGAGATCAAATTTATTCACAGTAACAGTCAGGCCGGTAAGCCGGTATGGTCGATCCACCAGGATTTGATCGGAGAAATTAATATTGACTTTACTAATGAGTTGAGCAATGATGTAGATCTCGTATTTCTATGTATGGGTCATGGTGCCTCAGAAAAATTTCTCAAAGAAAAAGGATTATCAGAAAATATTAAAATAGTAGACCTAAGCAGGGATTTCAGACTTAAACCGGAGAATACCTGGAATGGAAAAGAATTCGTTTATGGTCTGCCGGAAAAGAATAAACATCTGATTAAAGAAGCTCATGCAATTGCTAACCCTGGTTGTTTTGCTACTGCAATTCAATTGGCGCTTTTACCAGCTGCTTCTGTAGGTGCATTTAAAGATGAAGAGGCTCACGTTCACGCGGTAACCGGATCTACCGGTGCAGGTCAAAAGCCTACAAATACTTCACATTTTAGCTGGAGAAACAACAACCTTTCAGTTTACAAGGCCTTTACTCACCAGCATCTTGGAGAGATCGAACAACAGATGAACGAGGTGCAGGGACAGGATGTAAAAGGAATCAACTTTGTGCCAATGAGAGGAGATTTTACTAGAGGAATCTTTGCAACTGTTTACTTTAAAAGTGATATGAGTGAAGAAGAAGCGCAGGAATTATATGAAAATTTCTATGCTGACGCTGCTTTTACTCATGTTTCAAAAGATCCTGTTCACTTAAAACAGGTGGTAAACAGTAATAAGGGAGTAGTAAAAGTTGAAAAGCACGGAGATAAGATCATGGTCACTTCAATGATCGACAACCTGTTAAAAGGTGCTTCCGGTCAGGCAGTTCAAAATATGAACCTGATGATGGGATGGCCAGAGAAATTAGGTCTCGGTCTTAAACCAGTATCCTTTTAATTAACGAGTGTTTATTTCAATATAAAAACAAAAAACTTAAGAAAATGGAATTATTTGATGTCTACCCGCTATTTGATATTACACCTGTAAAAGGCGAGGGGACTTGGATATACGACGATAAAGGAAATAAATACATGGATTTCTATGGAGGTCATGCAGTGATCTCTATAGGGCATAGCCATCCACATTACGTGGATAGAATAAAATCTCAGGCTGAGAAATTGATTTTTTATTCTAACTCAGTACAAAATCCTATTCAGAAGGAGCTTGCTAAAAAGCTTGGTGAGTTGAGTGGAATGGAAGATTATCAACTGTTCCTGTGTAATTCAGGAGCGGAAGCAAATGAAAATGCGATCAAACTAGCTTCTTTTCATACGAAGAGAAAGAAGGTAGTCGCTTTACATAAAGGGTTTCATGGTCGTACCAGTGCTGCTGTTGCTGCAACTGATAACCCAAAGATCGTAGCTCCGGTAAATGCTAACCATGAAGTGGAACATTTGCCAATGGATGATATATCCGCTTTAGAGAATACTTTAAAGAATGAAGATGTTGCAGCGTTGATCATCGAAGGTATTCAGGGTGTGGCAGGTTGCTACATGCCTGAAAAAAGTTACCTGAAAAAAGCTGAAGAGCTTTGTAAGAAGTATGGAACCATGCTGATCATGGATGAAGTACAGGCCGGTTACGGACGAAGTGGTAAATTCTTTTCTTTCCAGTTATCTGATGTCAATCCTGACATAGTAACAATGGCAAAGGGTATGGGTAATGGATTCCCTGTTGGTGGAATTCTGATTGCTCCTCATATCGAACCCTGGAAAGGAATGCTGGGAACTACCTTTGGTGGAAATCACCTGGCAAGTACTGCTGCATTGGCAGTTTTGGAAGTGATTGAAAAAGCAGACCTTCTCAATAAAGTAACAGAAAAAGGTGAGTGGCTGATTGATCAGCTAAAAGACCTGTCTGGTGTTAAGGAAATACGTGGTGCCGGTCTGATGATCGGATTAGAGTTCAACTACCCGGTAGCTGAGCTCAGGAAAAGCTTGTTGAAAGATTTCCGAGTTTTCACCGGTTCATCCGGTAACCCAAACACACTGCGTTTATTGCCGCCTTTAAACGTGAGCCAGGAGGAAATGCAGTTGTTTGTGGATACAATCAAACAAGCAATTTCCAAATTAGAAGAAAATGAAACAATTCACCTCAATTCATGATGTAGAAAATGTAGAAGCCCTGATCGAAAAGGCATTGTTCTTTAAACAAAACCCGATTCACAGTTACCTTGGAGAAAGAAAGGTTTTGGGAATGGTGTTTTTTAATCCGAGCCTTCGTACCAGGATGAGCACACAGAAGGCTGCTTATAATCTTGGGATGGATGTTATTGCTTTGAATGCCGGAGCAGATGGCTGGGCCATCGAAACGAAAGACGGGGTAATAATGGATGGTGATAAACCCGAACATATTAATGAAGCGGTTCAGATAATGAGTAGCTATTGCGATTTACTGGCAGTGAGAACTTTTGCCGGATTGCAAAACCGACTGGCGGATTATTCTGAAGCGATTCTGACAAAATTTATACAATTGTCCAAAGTTCCGATATTAAGCCTGGAGAGCGCAACATTGCATCCTCTACAGTCGCTGACGGATATGATGACGATCAGGGAGCTGGATATCAAAAAGCCTAAAGTTGTGTTAACATGGGCTCCTCATCCCAAAGCTCTGCCGCAGGCTGTGCCCAACTCTTTTCTGCAATGGGTGACAAAATCCGATGCAGAAGTAGTGGTGACACATCCTGAAGGATATGAACTGGATATTCAGTTTTCACAAGACTGCAAGATCGAATACGATCAGAATAAGGCTCTGGAAGGTGCTGATATAGTTTATGCTAAAAACTGGTCTTCTTATTCAGCTTATGGTCATATTCTTTCTACCGATCGTTCATGGACTGTTACAAAAGAAAAAATGGCGTTGACTAACAATGCCTCATTTATGCACTGCCTGCCACTGCGAAGGAATATGATTGCAACTGATGAGGTTGTTAATGATTCGGTGGTAATTAACCAGGCTGGAAACAGAGTCTGGGCGGCACAGGCTGTATTAAATGAATTATTGAATTACGAAAAGGAGAATCAAAATATAAATGAGCAAGGAAGATTTGCATATCGTTAAGATAGGTGGAAACATAACAGGAAGCCCGGATAAACTCGCTGATTTTTTAGCGCGATTCCACAAACTTGAAGGTAAAAAAATAATTGTTCACGGAGGTGGACGCCAGGCAACTGCCTTATCAGAAAAGCTGGGAATTAAAGCAAAAATGCACGAAGGCAGACGTATTACTGATGATGAGGCTATTGATGTAGCTGTTCAGGTCTATGCAGGACTGGTTAACAAAAAAATTGTTGCTCAGCTTCAGTCTTTAGGAACTAATGCTGTTGGATTAACAGGTGCAGATATGAACCTGATTAAATGTAGCATCAGACCTAAAGATCCGATCGATTTCGGTTGGGTAGGAGATATCGAAGCTGATTCTGTAAATGTTGAGCAATTAGATAAACTATTAAATACCGGGGCTGTACCGGTATTTTGTGCTATCACTCATGACGGAAATGGTAATCTTTTAAATACCAATGCTGATACCATTGCCTCTGCTCTTTCAGCCGGGATGGCACAGAAATATTCAGGAGTTGAATTAACCTATTGTTTTGAAATGCCGGGAGTGATGAGGGATATTAAAGACCCGAATTCCCTGATCAGGGAAATAGATCCGACTCTTTACGATCAGCTCAAAAAAGATGAAGTAGTAAAAGACGGGATGATCCCGAAACTCGATAATGCTTTTGATGCAATAGAATCGGGAGTGTCAAAAGTACATATTCAGGAGGCTTCAACTTTAGGGACCGAATCAGGAACAACATTGATCAAATAAACATGATTGCAGATAAACAGATAGAAATAAACAAAGAAAGACTAAGTAAACTTCAAGACGAAGCGATTGAAACACTTAAAAAGCTCATTTCTAAGCAGAGTTTTTCAGGTGAGGAAGCAGAAACTGCTATAATTCTGGAAGATTGGTTGAAACAATATGGTTTCACACCAAACAGGCAACACAATAATGTGTGGGCTACCTCACCGGAATTTGATGAGTCTAAAACAACTATATTATTAAATTCCCATCACGATACAGTACTACCAAATGAAGGCTATACAAAAGATCCTTTTTCTCCAATTGTAGAAGATGGGACGCTTTACGGTCTTGGAAGTAATGATGCCGGAGGTCCTTTGGTGAGTTTACTTGCGACATTTTTGTACTTTTCTCAGGAGGGGGATGTTCCCTTTAATTTGATCTTTGCAGGTACGGGAGAAGAAGAAACTTCAGGACCACACGGATTGAACAACCTGATTCCTGAATTACCGAATTTTGATTATGCTATTGTGGGTGAGCCAACTCAAATGGAAATGGCTACTGCCGAAAAAGGACTTATCGTACTGGAATGTACTGCCAAAGGAGTTTCAGGACATGCAGCCAGGGATGTTGGTGACAATGCGATCTATAAAGCAATGGAAGATATTAACTGGTTCAAGACCTATGAATTTGGAAACGATTCTCCAAAGGTAGGACCAGTGAAGATGACAGTTACTGTAATCAATGCCGGAACTCAGCACAATGTTGTGCCGGATACATGCGATTTTACTGTCGATATCAGAACGACAGATAAAGTGTCTAATGAGGAAGTGATGAAAGTGGTAAAAGAAAACATCAAATCTGATATCAAAGAAGCTTCTACACGATTGAGACCATCAGGTATTTCTGATGATCACCCAATAGTAAAGGCAGCAAAAGATCTCGATATTGTCACTTTTGGATCACCAACGATGTCTGACCAGGCTATGATTGAAGGACCCTCGGTGAAAATGGGACCTGGTGATTCAAAGCGATCTCATACTGCGGATGAGTACATCAAGCTCGATGAGATCAAACATGGAATCAAAACGTATATAACCCTGCTCAAGCAGGTTGAGCATAACTAATGAATAGTAAAAATAAACTTTGGTCAAAAGGAAAGCCCCTGTCTGAAAAGATAGAGGCTTTTACTATTGGTAGAGACCTGGAATTTGATAAGATCCTGGCCAAATATGATGTTATCGGTTCAAAAGCTCATGCTAAGATGCTTGCTCAGACCGGATTGATCTATAAAAAAGAAGGTGATGATCTGGTAAAAGAACTCGATGAAATATTTAAAACCGTTACCAGGGAAGATTTTGAAATTCCTGCCGGATTTGAAGATATTCATTCATGGGTGGAAGCTGAACTGACGGCTAAACTTGGTGATACAGGTAAAAAGATCCATACTGCCCGATCTAGAAATGACCAGGTATTGACCGACCTTCATCTCTATTGCAAAGAGTCTCTGTCAGAGTTAATTGACCAGGTTAAAAATATTGCCCTGTTATTATTAAAACAGGGGCAAAAATATAATGACACGATCATACCGGGATATACCCATCTACAGGTGGCAATGCCTTCATCCGGAGGGATGTGGTTTTCTGCTTATGCCGAGGCACTTGCCGATGATTTGATCATACTGAAAGCCGCATACGAAGTAGCAGATCAAAATCCACTGGGTTCAGCTGCGGGGTATGGATCATCATTTCCTATCGATCGACAGATTACAACCGATGAAATGGGGTTTGCTTCAATGAAGGTAAATAGTTTTGCTGCCCAGTTGAATCGTGGAAAGCTTGAAAAGACGATCACGAATGCTATCTCTTCTGTTGCTCAGACATTGGGAAGGTTCGCAATGGATGTTTGTCTTTACAATAGTCAAAACTTTGGTTTTCTGACTTTGCCGGATGAACTTACAACCGGTAGCAGTATTATGCCCCATAAAAAGAATCCGGATGTTTTTGAGTTGATTCGCGGAAAGTGCAATCTTCTTCAGGGTATTCCATTCCAGGTTACTTCCTTAATGAATAACCTGCCCGGAGGTTATCATCGCGAGTTTCAATTATTAAAGGAACTATTATTTCCGGCATTTACAGATATTAATTCAATTCTTGATATTCTTGAATTTGCAGTGCCTCAGATCAAACTTCAGGGTCCCGATACCGAAGAAGAGAAATACAAACTAATGTATACCGTCGAGGCAGTAAATGCTGAAGTACTAAAAGGAAAGCCTTTCAGGGAAGCATATCGCATCGTTGGTGAAAAGGTTGAATCCGGAGAATTTAAAGTAAAACCGGGAGAGCAGAAATATACTCACATTGGTAGCATAGGTAATCCGGGATTTGAAGAGATTCAAAAAAAGATTGACAGGATATAACCAGGACCTTATAAAAAAATAAAAATTCCTTGTTCCATTAATTACTTTAAATTTTTCTCTTTAACTTATTAGAGTTTTTATCAGTTGATAAGCTTATAGATTTATGGAAAAATTTAAGAAGATCTTAAAGTGGACGATCGGAATTATTATTGTCGGAGGGCTGGCGATATTTTTGTTTTTTAATTACGCCAGTTACAGTTCCGGTTACCGGGTGGGGACACCGATCAAATTAAGTAAAAAAGGCATGGTAATCAAAACCTGGGAAGGGGAGATGAACATCGGTGGACTGACCAGTTCATCGGAAGGAGTAATGCCAACCACCTGGGAATTTTCTATTCATGGAAGTGATAAAGGAGTAAGAGAAAACTTAAATGAGGCGATAGACAAAGGCCAACGGGTAAAATTACATTATAAAGAAAAATATGTCCGCTTTTTCTGGCAGGGAGACACTAAATATTTTGTTTATGAGGTCGAGCCTGTGACCAAGTAATTTTAATTAGAAGGAAATAAAAAAGGCTATTTGCGTTTTATTGCAAATAGCCTTTTTTACTTTTTTAAAAGTCTTAATCTATCCCCTCAATATAAGGAGCTCCGGCTTCGGTCAGTTCACCAGCCAGGCTTTTGACAGCTGAATTAACTTCGCTGATTTCCTGTTCTATTTCTGCCAGATCACTTTCGATGATATCCATGGTTTGCTTATGTGTTTCTGTAGGTCCATAGGTCGAGTGACTCACTCCTTTATAAAGGGCAAACATGCGGTCACCGATGGTTGGTTTTGTTTTTTCACCTACTTCAAGTTTTGCAGCATTACCCTGAACCATAGTATTGAGATCGTTTAACTCTGTTACTAATTCCTGATACTTCTTATCAAATGTGCCTGGTTCTGCCTGTGACTTTGCTATCGCTCTTTCTATGGCTTTAACCTGCTTATTTAATGCATTAAGCTGTAAACCGATTGCAGTTGTTCTCTTTATCTTATCCTCATAATTTCTTAAGAATTGAGACAACTCATCATGGCTTGCCCCTTCAAGAGCTCCCTCTCTTAATTCGACTACTTCAAATTCTACAGGTTCGGATAAGACGGTTGTTTCTCCATCGATCACTTTAGATAGAGTAACGGTATATTTTCCCGGAGGGGCTAAAAGACCATCAAATTCAAGATCATTTTCAGGTTCTTCAGGCTTTTCCAGTGTGATCGATTCCGGAGCCGGATATCGCAGATCCCACGCTACGCGATGGAACCCTTCGTCTGTGCTTCCGGCAATGCGCTTGATTACATTTCCGCTCATATCTTTTACAGTAAGCCATACTTTTAGATCCGGCATTGTCTTTTCTAAAGCCAGTTCTTCATAACCAGGAAAAGGTATGTCCTGGTCAGACCCGGTAACTTTTTCTCAGCCTCCTGTCTTTTTTCTTCTTTTGTTTTGTATTCGTCTTTTAGGTAATAAGTGAATACTGCTCCAAATTCGGGGTTAGGAGCGGTGTAGTGAGCTGCACCCATTGATCCTTTTTCTTCATTAAACCCTAATACTGATCTTGGAACATACCACCAGGCCTTTCTGGTAGGAAATAAAACAGCTTCCTCTTCCAGGCTACTTTGAGATACATCTCTTAGCATTGTGTAATCATCTAATACGAAAAACCCTCTTCCAAAAGAGGCTCCAACAAGGTCGTTTTCTCTCCTTTGAATGGCCAGGTCTCTGAAAGAAATAGTAGGGAGGCTCTCGAACTTTATCCAGTTCGATCCGCCATCTACGGTGAAATAAATACCGAATTCAGTAGCAGCAAACATCAAATTCTTTTCTTCATGATCCTGTACTAATCTCCAGACTAATGTGTTATCGGGAATATTCCCGCTTATTGAAGCCCATGTTCTACCTTTATCAGTGCTTTTGACAAGATAAGGACTGAAATCACCGTATTTATGATTATCCAAAGCCACATAAACAGTGCTCTCATCATAAAGATCAGCTTTAATGTCATTTACAAAGGCAGTTGATGGAACTCCGGGAATCGAACCGACCTCTATTTTTCGCCAGTTTTCACCACTATCTTCAGTCACCTGGATCAATCCATCATCTGTTCCGGCATAAATTACACCCTTTGTTACCGGTGATTCTGCCAGTGAAGTGATGGTATTATAGTTTGACATTGCGAGGAAATCCCATGAATTGTCCCAGCTTTGCTTTTTACCCATGATGGGTAGTTCTATCCTGTTCTGATTTCTTGTTAGATCACGGGAGATAGCTGTCCATGAATCTCCTCTGTTATCTGATTTCCAAACTCTGTAGGAACCAAAGAAGATGGTCGTTGGATTATGAGGACTAACCAGGATAGGAGCATCCCAGTTAAAACGTTCGTGCGGCTCGTTTTCACCGGGTTGAGGTTGAATGTCCGTTGCTTCACCGGTGATCATATCCACTCTTGAAAGATTTCCTTCCTGTCTTTCGGCGTAAATAATATCCGGATTGCCCGGCTCTGTTGCTGGTTGATGGCCATCCCAGTTTAGTACTACTTTCCAGTCTGAGTTTTGAATGCCGTGGTAATTATCTGTTCTGGAAGGGCCTCCCTGGGTGGAATTGTCCTGGGTTCCGCCATAAATATTATAAAATGGTTCTGCATCATCCAGCGCTACTTTATAATACTGTGTTACGGGCAGATTTTTAACAAATTTCCAGTTTTCTCCCAGATCAAAAGATTCATAAAGACCACCATCAGTACCTACTAGAAGGTAATTAGGATCATCTTTTTTAAATGCTATAGCATGATTATCTCCGTGCTTATGCTTGTTGTTTAATCGTTTAAATGTTTTGCCATGGTCAGTCGAGTATTGCATCCAGGCATCGACCAGATATAATCTGCCGGGTTGATGAGGTGAAGTATACAGTTCCTGATAATAATGAGGTCCTGTCGCACCTGCAACTGCATCTGATTGTTTGGTCCAGGTCTCCCCGCGATCAGAAGACATATAAACTCCTCCGGTTCTGCGCTTTAGTTCTATTGCCGCATAGATTACATCCGGATTTTCATAAGACATCGCAAGACCTGTTTTTCCCATGTTTTCTTCCGGCAGACCTGAGGTTAGTTCTTTCCATGTTTCGCCTCCATCAGTACTTTTATGAAGGCCGGTTCCTGGTCCGCCGCCCATATAAGCCGCCACTGTTCTGTGCCTGTCCCATGTGGCAGCATATAATAGGTCAGGATTTCGAGGATCGATCAATATGTCGGTTACTCCTGTCCACTCACTTCCACCAAGTGTTTTATTCCAGGTTTTACCACCATCTGTTGATTTATATAAACCGCGTTCGCCACCTTTACTCCAAAGTGGACCCTGAGCAGCAACCCAGATGATATCAGAGTTTATAGGGTGGATGATGATTTTAGAAATGTGTTCTGAGTTTTTTAAACCCATGTTTTGCCAGGATTGCCCTCCATCAGAACTTTTATAGATTCCATCACCATAACCGGCATGTCTTCCTCCAATATTTTCACCGGTTCCTACCCAAACTACATTGGGGTTAGAAGGGTCTATAGTCACACATCCGATGGAGTAGGAAGATTGATCGTCAAAGACTGGTTTCCATGTTGTGCCGGCATTGGTTGTTTTCCAGACACCGCCTGAGCCAACTCCTACGATCCAGGTACTTTCATCTTCCGGGTGAATAGCGATATCAGCAATCCTTCCGGACATAAAAGCAGGGCCAATGTTTCTGAATTTAATACCGGAAAATGTGGAGTCGGTTAATTTTGTTGGAGTTGAGTTGCTCGCATTGCTCTTTTTTCTTCTTTGAGCGTTAACAAACGATAATGAAAAGACCATCAGGATGATTATAATAATGGTCGTTAATTTATTGTTGATCATATATTTATTGAGTAAAAGGTATGAAATGAAAATAATACTCAGTTGTTTGTAATCAAAATAATTTGATCAATAGAATTGAAAATCGAAAATTAGCTCTGGGTATTAACCGGAAATAAAAGAAGGAATCAATTATTGATTCCTTCTTGCTTATAAATTTATATCGCTTTATTTAGAAGCCATTTGTTTATGTTCTTTTATTGTTTCATCGGAAAGATTCAGGAATCGTGCAGCATTATTATAGAAAATATCTTCTTTCTGTTCTAGGGTCAAATCTGAAGAATTTAGATTGTGTATTGCTTTTTCGATCATACTGGTAAATGCCATTTGATCACTTCCAAACATTATTCTTTTTTCAAAACCCGCATCGACAAGTTCTTTAATATAAGAATGGAATTCGGATTCTTCGAGTACCCAGGAGATAACTCCTACATCGACATACACTTGTGGATGTGCATACATCAATGCTTTCATTTCATCTGCAAAAGGCCATCCGGCATGCATAATATATATAGGTACTTTAGGGTGACTGATCAAATGTTCTTCAATTAATAGCGGCCTTGCATGTGAAGCCCTAGTTTTAGGATATGCGAAGTATACTCCACCCGGCGGGCCACCTGGTAAAATGTGAAATGCAATAGGAATATTTAGTTCTTCTGCCAAATCAAAAAGAGGTGTTATTTTTTTATCATCGGGTTTAATACCCTCATAATTTGGAGCTACTTCACCGATAACATCTAATTCACCAGATTTATGCCATGCTCTTAATGTATCCAGTGGAATTTTAGTTGGGTCGGATATTATCTGACCACTGATAATTTTTTCCGGGTGCATCTTTAACCACTTTTTAATAGTCTGATGAGTTGGGGGAGAAAGCATGATCTTAACAATATTATGCTTTCTCATTATATCCGCAGTTTCTTTTTCGTGGCTGGTAACGTCTTTAGAACCGATATATTTATCTCCGGTTGTCGGATTGACCATTTCGCCAAACAAAGGGTTCGGCTTACTATAGGCATGCATATGCATGTCGATAATCGGACCGGTATAGGTTTTAGAGGATTCTTTCTCAGATAAGTTTTCAGAGTCTTTGTTTGCTGTAGTTGGAGTACAGCTTTGCAAAAGGCTAATGCAGGCTATCGTAAGGATAGATTTAATGATTGATTTCATGGTATAAGGAATTGCTCTTAATATTAATTTACAGAAAAATAACCCCAGAGTCAAATAGCTATTAATAGCTGCGATATAATATAAAAAGAAAGGAGGGCTCCATGTAACCCTCCTTCGTTCTAACCAAAAAATCCGCAATTATGAAAAAATATTACCAACTGGTGTAGATGCCGCCGCTAACTCTTACATGTCCGCCTGAGCGACCTCCCCCACGTCTTGAATATCTGTAGTCATCGTCATCATCCCAATCGTCACAATGATCGCGATCATGTCTTTTATGCTTCTTGTGTTTATGTTTATGTTTATGATGTCCATGCCCACGACCCGGATGTTCTCTGAATACCGGGTGATTTCTTCTATGAGAATCACAACATGCTCCGTATCTTGGCTGGTAAACTCTTTGATAATACACCTCATGGAATCCACAATGATTACCACAGTGATGCCCGTGCATTGGATTTGCTCGTAGTCTTCTTTCTCTTACTACACGACCATAATCATCGTAAGTCACTTCGAAAAATCCACGTCTTCCCTGTAACACTACTGTGAAAAACAAATGGCCATGATCCCTGTATCTATTTGTATGAATCCAATTGTATCCTCTGAAGTCATATGTGATTGAACGAGCGACTCTTCCCGGAACACCCCACTCATGAGAAACTCCGAATGATGTTACAAAATGCTGGGCCTGCAATTCAGAAGCGAATCCAAATAAAACCAGCGCGATAAAAAGTATTGCTTTTCTCATAGCTTTAAAAATTTGATTCATTATGGTAGGAACAATCGTCGTGCCAAAAATCTATTTTTCTTACATTTAAGTTTTTATTAAGGTAGTTAAATGTCTGATAATCAGTTTGTAAATTTCTTTGAAAATTACCCCTGAAGATAAGGTTATGATTATTTTCGAAACAATATTCCAGCTTGTAGGTTCATTGTTTGAATTAAAATTAAGAGAGGTGAAGAAGTTATATATAAAAAGCATTATGATCATGCTGGGATATCCATATTCCAATACCCAATCAAGAATTTTCACAGATTTGTCTCAAAAAATCTGTTAACCCTTTCACAAATACAACGGGAAGTATATGATCAACTAAACAGAAGAGATGATTAAAATTTAGTAGAAAGTGCAGTATCGGATTTATTTTTTAAATTGCCCTTAAATGAATCCGATAATAATTCTATTTTAATCAATATATGTTTCTTTTGTTTTTCTATCTGGCCCTGGCGCTGGGTTTTTCCTTTTTATGTTCTATTCTTGAGGCTGCCTTATTGAGCATTACTCCAGTATTCGTTAAAGCCAAAGAACAAGAGGGAGCAGCTTATGCCAAAGAGCTAAAGCTATTAAAAGAAAATGTCGACAAGCCACTTGCAGCAATATTATCATTAAATACCATAGCTCATACTATAGGTGCAGCCGGTGTAGGTGCCCAAGCCAGTATTGTTTTTGGAGAGGCCTATTTCGGAATTATTTCTGCTATTCTAACAGTATTAATATTAATTTTTTCAGAGATTATTCCAAAATCACTAGGTGCAAAATACTGGAAATCTCTTGCTCCATTTGTATCAAGAACATTAAAGATACTTGTAGTTTTGATGTTTCCCCTTGTTTGGATTTCAGAACGAATAACTAGATTAATGGGGGAGGAGGCCATGTGGCAGCTCCGGGAAGAGAAGATATTGCTGCAATGGCAGAGCTTGGTACAGAAGCAGGGATATTCGATAAAAGTGAATTTAATATTATTAATAACCTTATCAGATTTAAATCAATAAAGGTTGAAGATGTAATGACTCCTCGTACTGTTGTATTGGCAGCACCTTCTACAATGACAATTCAGGAGTTTTTTGATAAGAAAAGTTTTTTGAAATTTTCCAGAATTCCCGTTTTTAAGGAGACAATAGATCATGTCACTGGTTTTGTATTAAAAAATGATGTCATGGAAAAGCTTGCTCATAATGAGTATGAAGCTAAGTTGTCAGAGATCCAGCGTAATGTATTAATTGTTTATGAGCATCAGGCAATCCCACAGGTATTCGAACAATTATTGACTAAAAAGAACATATAGCCCTTGTTGTTGACGAATATGGTGGAATGGCCGGGATTGTTACACTCGAAGATATTATTGAAACTTTATTAGGTCTTGAAATTCAGGATGAGCTGGATAATACAAAAGACATGCAGCAGCTAGCCAGAAAAAAATGGGAGGAACGTGCCCGCCAGCTTGGTATATTTCCTGATGAAGAATAAAATAAACTCTTATGCCCGAAAATAATCTCGAACCCAGATCCGTAAAATACTCTGTAACTACCATTACCGAATTAATGCTACCTTCTTCCGCTAACTTCGGAGGAAAAATCCATGGAGGATATTTATTGTCTATGATGGATAAAGTTGCTTATGCCTGTAGCAGCAAGCATTCAGGGGCTTACTGTGTGACAGTTTCTGTAAATGCGGTGGATTTTTTACTACCTGTTGAAGTAGGTGACCTGGTTTCGATGCTGGCATCGGTTAATTATGTAGGGAATACCAGTATGGTTGTCGGGATAAAGGTTATTGCAGAAAATGTGAAAACGGGAGAAGTCAAGCACACCAACACCTCATATTTCACAATGGTTGCTAAAAATGAACAGGGAGAAACTGTTAAAGTGCCACCTCTATTACTCGAATCACCTATTGATGTCAGGAGGTTTGTGGAATCAATAAAAAGACGCAAGCTAAAAAAGCATATTGCCGAAACAATGGACGAGGAAAAGAAGACTTTCGACCTGGAAAAAGAACTTTCTCATCTCAAAGATCAGCGGTGTGTTTTGTCTGATGATTTAAGCTGATTTTTAGAACAGCCCTGTTCGAAGATGTAAACCACCTGTACGATTTTGAACACTCTTTTATAATGTTATATTTTTTAAATAACTGATTATCAGTTAATTAAATAAAATTTTTCATTTGGCATGAATCTTCTTGTATATCATGTGAACACTTAAATCGCATGATTATGAATCGAGAATTACTTAATAGACCCTTTTTATTTTTAGCATTATTTCTATTATGCTTCGCAGCCAATGCTCAGCAGGCAGGCAAAATTTCGGGAAAGGTAACAGACCAGAATTCTCAGCCGGTCCCTTTCGCTAATGTAGCAATTTTAAATCAAACAGATTCTTCTTTAGTTACCGGAGCGGTAACCAATGAGAGTGGTGAATTTGCAATGGGTTCACCTAAAACAACTGGTACTTATATAGTTCGACTTAGTGCAATTGGATATGAAAAGAAATATTCCAGGCCATTTAAAATCGAAGGAGAAGGATATTCCAAGCACTGGTCAAATCTGACTCTTCCGGAAGAAACTCAAAATCTTGATGGTGTCGAAGTAAGAGCGACTCGACCATCTGTAATCGTAGAGGCAGATAAAACGGTTGTTGATATTCAGAACTCAGCCCTTACTGAAGGTAACACCGCTTTAGAAGTTCTGGAAAAATCACCTGGGGTATGGGTAGACCAGGATGGTAATATCCAACTAAACGGTAAAGCTGGTGTTCTGGTAATGATAGATGACAGGCGTACATTTATGAGTGCTAAAGAGCTTCAGTCTCTTCTTAATTCAATGTCAGCAAATAATATAAAATCAATAGAATTAATCACGAATCCATCTGCAAAATACGATGCTGAGGGATCTGCAGGGATAATTAATATAAAATTAAAAAGAGGTATCGACACAGGCTTTAATGGTAGTGTGAACCTTGGTTACAATTATAACGAGCGCAATAGTTATAACGGTGGAGTTAATTTCAACTATAAAAAAGGAAAGGTAAGTTCATTCTTGCAGGCTGATTATAGCCATAGAGCTCGCTGGAGAGAACTAACAATGCGTCGTGAATTCATCACCCAGGGTGAAGGTCAGTACATGGAGCAATATGCATATAATGAACATACATTTGATAATATCAACTTGAACCTTGGAATGGATTATGATATCAATGACCGTCATTCTTTAGGTTTTATGGTGAAATCATTCAATAGTGATGGTACCATAGGATTTGATGTTGAAACTTTCAATTTTGGAAGTAATGAGTTCCCCGGGTTTGTACAGGCTGACAATGATATGAATGACAATACCCAAAATAACTCTGTCAACTTCCATTATATAGCTAAATTAGATACTAATGGTACTAAGTTGAGTGTTGATCTTGATTATGTAAACAAAGTAAGTGAGGATTTTGGTTCATTCAATAATGAAGTTTATACAAGCAAAGGCGGAGAATTCTTAGTTGAAGAGAATTTTAGAAATATAAATCCGAACAAATTTGATATTTATTCTGCTAAAGCTGATTTAACTAAGCCTTTTGGTAAAGGGAAAAGTCTGGAAGCAGGTGTGAAGTTCAGCCAGGTTGTATCAGATAACGAAGTCCGTTTTGAAGCATTAACTGATGGTCAATGGGAATTAGATCCTACGCGTTCAAACCACTTCATTTATACTGAAAACATTTATGCGGCATATGCAAGTTATGGCTTCCCTCTTACTGAAAAAATCAGTGTAAAAGCCGGTTTGAGATATGAACATACTGTAGCTGAAGGTGAGTCAGTAACTTTAAACCAGGTAAATGACAGAAGTTATGCAGGATTTTTCCCAAGCTTATTTGTTAATCACAATGTGAGTGAAAATTACCAGGTTGGATTTAACTATAGCAGAAGAATAAACAGACCGAACTACCAAATGTTAAATCCTTACTTTTTATACATTGATAGGTATACAGTAGCTACTGGCAATCCGAATCTGCAACCTGTATTCTCTCATAATGTAGAGTTAAACCAGACGTTTAAAAAGAAATATATCTTCGGTTTAGGATATAATAAATCTGAAAATGTGTTTACAGAAGTACCTCAGGCTGATGTGGATAGTAGATTAGTTGTGTTCAGCCCGAGAAACCTAGATGATGCTCATGATGCATATGCCAGATTAATTTTACCAGTTGATGTAAAAGATTGGTTTTCAATAAATAATGTAGCAGTTGTTTCATATAAGCAGTTTAGCAGTGTGATTAACGATGAAAAGGTAGTAAATGAACGTTTTAACACTTATTTCCAGTCCAGGTTTAGTTTTGTGTTACCTAAAGGATTTAAAGTGGAATTGTCAGGAACTTATATTGGTCCAAATGTTTGGGGTATCTTCAGAATGGATGAACAAGCATGGGCCGACCTGGGAGTGAAGAAAAGTTTATTGGATGACAAGCTTACATTAAGTCTTAATTTTAATGATATTTTCCATACTCGTCAGTTCCAGGGGTCGTTTGAATTACCAGATCAAAGCACAGATATCGGAAACAGATTTTCTTCTCAATCATTGAATTTCACAGTCAGATACAACTTTAGTCAGGGAAAACAATTCAGAGTAAATACAAACAGAGGTAATCTTGAGGAATTAAATCGTGCAGGTGGTAATTAAGAAAGTTGATTGCGATACCCTTGCAAAAAGCCGGATTCTGAGGAGTCCGGCTATTTTTTTTACATTTAACAGGGTTAAAGGTTTTTATTTTATTTTTATTTGATTTTAAGCTCTATCTTAACCTTCAGATATAATTATAAATGAAAGAAATTACTGCCATTACTTTTATGAGATTTCCTGATTTTAAAAGTAAGTATAAAGCACTTACTATGATGAATGAGGGACATCAGTACTTAGCTGATGTGAGCGGTCTCAACTTCTATAAATTAATGGGTAGTGGAAAAGGGAATGGATTTAATCCTTTCCCTGATTGGTCTGTGTATTGCCTGTTGACCAATTGGAAAGATACAGAGTCAGCAACGGAATTTTTCAAGAACAGTTATTTTTTCAAACACTACGATCAATATATGTCTGAAAAATGGACTGGTTTAATGAAATGTGCCAAATCAAAAGGTGAATGGTCAGGGAAAGAGCCGTTTACACCTGATCCGGAATTTTCAGACCTTTTGGAAGAAGAACCAGTTGCTGTATTGACCCGTGCGACGATTAAGACTTCAAAACTCATTAAATTCTGGTCTTATGTACCGCGATCCAGCTACGCCTTAAAAAATAATTCGGATATTGTATTTTCCAAGGGAGTGGGTGAAATCCCGGTAGTTCAAATGGCTACCTTCAGTATATGGAAGAATTTCAAATCAATGACCAATTTTGCCTATGGATCCAAAGGTCACCAGGGAGCAATTAAAAGAACTCATAAGCATAATTGGTACAAGGAGGAACTCTTTGCCAGGTTTGTTATTTTTGATACAATAGGAGAGTTTTCGGGTATAGATCTGAATATAAAAGACAGAAGCACCATTAATGGGGGCAATTAACGGTGCTTCAAGTCAACCAACAAAACAAATCACATTTTACCTTTCAGCATTTTATTCCAATAGAGGTATGGTAATCCGTATTTCTTAAGTATCCATAAAAACCAACTTTCTTTAGCTGTATTTAAGAATTTGCTCAAGAGTGGATCGCTATCACGAACATTATTGTATTTGAATTCAGCCAGGACCATTTTACCATAGCCTGTAACTAAGGGGCATGAGCTGTAGCCTTCGTATCTCGGGTTATCCAAACTGTTGTTTTTGATCAGGTTAAGGATATTTGCAACGACAACCGGGGCTTGCTTACGAACTGCTGCACCAGTTTTTGCAGTAGGCAGGGCAGCTACATCTCCCAGCGCAAAAATATTCGGATACCTTAAATGCTGTAGAGTTTCAATGTCAACATCAACCCATCCTGCACCTGGTCCTTCTTTTAATGTCAAAGGCGAATTTCTAATAAAATCCGGAGCACTTTGAGGAGGTGCAAGATGAAGCATATCAAAAGGTATTGCTACTTCATGATCATTCAGTAGCTTTTCTCCGATAGCGCCGTCAGGAATTACGCTATCGTCTGTATTAACTTTGAAGTATGCAGTGTTATTATCTGCATCTATTCTGGACAGGACGTAGTGAAATTTTGTATTGATATGATATCGATCTATTACTTCATTAAGTGTGTCAGCAAAATCTTTAACACCAAAAATCACTCCCCCGGGAGAGGCAAAAATCACATTAGTTTTTTCTGCCAGTCCATGTTTCTTAAAATAGTCGGAAGCCAGGTACATGATCTTTTGAGGAGCACCACCGCATTTAATTGGTGTATTGGCCTGGGTGAAAAGAGCGTTTCCACCTTTAAAATTTTTAATGACTTTCCAGGTGTGCTCAGGATCAGTGTAATTACTGCAAACAACACCTTTATCGAGTGCTTCAGCCAAGCCGGGGATGCCATCCCTGTTTATCTGAATACCCGGAGCAACAACCAGGTAATCATATGCTAACTGCTGACCATTCTTTGTTTGTACCAGATTATCTTCCGGATCAATAGTTTCAGCATAGTCTTTGATCCAATTTACACCTTCGGGAATATACTCTTTTTCTTCCCTGATGGTGTTTTTCATATTAAAAGTACCGGCACCAACCAAAGTCCAGGCGGGTTGGTAAAAATGCTTATCAGAAGGTTCAATTAAACCAATATTTAGTTTTTGGGGTGATTTTCTTACCAGCTGAGCTGCTGTCATTATTCCTGCTGTTCCACCCCCTATTATAAGAACATCGTACTTCATCTTTTTAGCTGTTTTGTTTGATTACAATTAAGCATTTTTTTCGATTGGAAACTGTGATAATTATCACCCACAATAATGATTTAAGAAGAAGTTTGACTAAATCTGAATAGTTTCTCAAGTGGTTTGACAGTACTTATACATAAAGACTTTTATTTAGCTATGATAACCAATTGCTATAGTTTATATTCACTACAAAAATATTTTCGAGAATAACCGGGTTTGATGGCTAAAGATCAAAAGATACTTTCTTTTCAAAAGACAATTCTGGCAGTTGGCGTACTGTTAATGATCATTAAATTCATAGCCTTTTATTTTACCGGTTCGAATGCCATATTATCTGATTCCCTGGAAAGTATTGTTAACGTACTTACAGGTGGTTTTGCTTTGTATTCATTATATCTGGCTCAACAGCCAAGAGATCTGAATCACCCTTATGGTCATGGAAAAATAGAGTTTATTAGCGCTTCGATAGAGGGGACGCTAATAATTATAGCTGGTCTGATGATCATAGGTAAGTCTGTATATAATCTTTTTGTACCACAGGAATTAAATGATCTTACCATCGGTATCTGGCTGACAGTCATCGCTGGAACAGTAAATGGTATAATGGGAAAAATCTCAGAGCTAAAAGGTAAACAAATCCAATCTCCTACTCTGGTTGCTGCAGGAAGGCATTTGTTTTCTGATTTTCTTTCCAGTATCGGACTCGTTTTGGGTTTACTTCTTATTTATTTTACAAAAATCTACTGGATTGACAGCGCTATAGCAATCGTTTTTGGCCTGATCATAATATTTTCCGGATACAAAGTGATCAGGCACTCTGTCGGAGGGCTAATGGATGAAGCCGATGAGGATGTACTTGAAAGTATAGTAAATACCCTCGATAAAAATCGCAGAGATAAATGGATCGATGTTCATAACCTTAGGACACAGCGTTTTGGTCATTTGGTACATGTTGATGCTCACGTTACTTTGCCATATTATTTGACGCTTAAGGAATCTCATGAAGAGTTGAAAATAATGGATGACCTAATTTCCAGGCAGTTTCGGGAGACTGAGTTTTTTATTCATGCTGATCCGTGTATCCCAACCAGTTGTCCTGTTTGTCGTATATCTGATTGTCCGGTAAGACACGCTCCTTACCAGGGAACAGTTATCTGGAAAGTTCAGGACACGTTGAAAAACCGTAAGCACACAGTAAAAGATCTTGATTAATGAGAGTAATAAAAGAGTTTTTAAGTAATAACATTAGGTACAGCGTTTTCACATGGAATGAAAAGTTTTTATTAAAAGCTGAAAAAGGTCCGTTGGAAGTAACGCTGAAATTCAATGAGCTTGATCTGCTTGGCGAACCGGATTGGGAGAAATTCGTAGAGGGTAATTTTTCAGACCAGGTAAATAAACAGTTTGATCAACTAGGAAACTTGTATAAAGATGCGCTTCAGGAATTGGGATAAAAAAGTCACCCATACTCCACCGGAAAAATCTTTTCCTGTTGCCGAGCTTAAATGGATGGATGGATCAAAGCCCGGCTATATCCGGTTATTCACCAGGCATCTGGAAATAGAGCGCCGAAATGAAAAACATCTTCACGAAATAAAAAGCCTCAATGGTATTCAGTTAGTGAAGGGCCATTACTTAGGTTTTATCTGGGCAGGAGGTGTGTTGGCATCACTTTCAATGGTGGCATTATTTACCTATTATGACCATCCTCTTTTAATGATCAGTTTGTTTTTTGTCGGTATAATGTTGATCTATATTGGTGGAATGGGAGGTCCGGCAATTCAATTAAATGAACCGAAGAACCCTACGCTGGTTTTGCTAAAAAAGAGACCTGCAGATTTTCAGAAGCTTATCAAAGCATTTTATGCGATAAAAAGGCAATCATTAACTGATGTTGATTCACTCTGGTTGCCATTGACTGATGAAGAATTGGCAAATCTGGAGACTAATGGTGAGGTTGAATTAAAAGGAAGAAGAGAATTGCTGATCAATCCTCTAAGAAATGGACGTGACCAGGTATTAATTAATTGGCCGGTCAAAGATGTTTTGATAAGTATGAAAGGTAATAAATTGGATATTGCGGTTAAAGATTTTAAATTAAGAAAGACCCAGGTAAAACAATGGGTTTATTCGGCAACGTCGTGAATTTTCAACATTAGTTGATTAATTTAAAATGTATATATTTGCCGGTTGAATCTGATAACTATTATATGCAGTCAGACGAATCAATACGTCAGGAAAGATATAAACCAATAATACCAGCTCCACGAAAATGGCCTGTTGTACAGTTAAGTAAGAACAGCAAGCAATTTATCGAAGAGGTGATCGATGACACCTTTGACAGGATCAAGGAGGTCAAGTCTACCCGTGAAGAACTGATCGAAGAGCTGGAAACAACATTATACAGGGAAAAACTCAGAGTAAAAAGAAATCCATGGAAGGTAGATCCGCCGGATGATTCTGAATTCTGGGCCGGGTTAAGGTCTGAACTTGCTTCAATCACTGGAAACCCTGATGATCCTGCAGTTGATGAGAAACTTGACGAATTACTTAAAACCATTATTTCGAGGTATGCAAATGAGATTTTAAGTAAGTTCAAACCAAGTTCTTACCGATTTGCCCGTTCATTTGTCAAAACCGGCTTTACCAGGTTATTAAATGCTACACATGTAAAAGGCTGGTCAGCTTTATGGAGTAAAAAATATACACTCAACGATCAACTGCATATAGTTGGTGAAACTGAACATATCAGAACCCTCGCACAAAAGGGAACAATTGTTCTTCTACCCACACATTTCAGTAACCTTGATAGTATTTTGATCGGGTGGGTCATCCATTCGCTTGGATTACCTCCTTTTATTTACGGGGCAGGGCTTAACCTGTTTAATATTGGAATAATTGCTTATTTCATGAATAGCCTTGGGGCATACAAGGTAGATAGGAGGAAGAAAAACCTTATTTATATAGAAACCCTGAAAACCTATTCTAATGTAGCTCTTCAAAAGGGAGTACATAGTTTATTTTTCCCTGGTGGAACAAGAGCCAGATCAGGACATATTGAGAAAAAACTTAAGCGTGGTCTTCTTGGAAGTGTGATTGATGCACAACGGATCAATTATGAGAAATTCCCTGAAGAGAACAGGAAGATCTTTGTAGTCCCTGTTACGATTAATTATCATTTTACCCTGGAAGCTCCGGCTCTAATCAATGATTATTTGAAGATGATGGGTCAGGAGAGGTTCTACGTAGAAAATGATGAATATGCCACTTCATATAAAATCCTGAAGTTCCTCGTGAAGTTTTTCACGAAAGGTTCCAGCATTTCCGTATCTATCGGAAAGGGGATGGATGTTCTGGGTAATTACGTGGATGATGATGGTCATAGTTATGATAAGAACGGACAGAGGATCTATACGCGTGAATACTTCATGCATGATAAGAAGATCGAAAGAGATGACCAGCGTGATGCTGAATACACTAAAATATTAAGTGAAAAAGTAGTTAAGGAGTTTCATAAAATTAACCGGGTATTTTCTTCTCACCTGGCAGCTTTTACTGCTTTTAAAATATTACAAAAGAAACATCCGAAGCTTGATTTATATAATCTTTTAAGACTGCCTGATGAAGATCAGGTGATTCCTTATGAGGAGTTTAAAAAAGAATTTATTTTTTACCTGAATTATTTGAAAGAATTAAATGAGAAAGACGAAGTTGGATTTGCCAGTCACATGAACCAGGATGTTGATAAAGTAATCAAGCATGGTGTGGACAACGTTGGAATGTACCATGCCAAAAGGCCATTAATATTTACCAAATCTGGAGATATTACCTCTGAAAATCTTAATACACTTTTCTATTATCATAATAGAATGATGGGATATGGACTCGAAGATCTCAAATAACGATATACAACCAGTTGCTGTTCTCGGGGCCGGAAGTTTCGGGACTGCTGTGGCTAATTTGCTCGCTGTAAATAGCCCGGTTTACCTCTATGCCCGTAAACCAGAGGTAGTGGAGGAAATGAAAAGTTCGAGAGAACATAATGGTGTCAGACTTCATGAAAGAATAACACCTACGAATGATCTTCAGATGGTGGTCGAACAATGCACGACATTGTTTCCTGTAGTTCCTTCATCTGGTTTTCGTGATCTCATCCATAAAATCGCACCAATGCTTCATCCTTACCATGTGTTAATTCATGGTACAAAAGGGCTTGATGTACAACTTGAAAGTGATATTCCTTTTGAAGAACAAAGGATTACAAAAAAACAAGTGAAGACAATGAGCGAGGTAATCAGGGATGAAACGGTCGTGGTAAGAGTTGGTGCACTTGCCGGACCTAATCTGGCCACGGAACTCGCCCAGGGCTATCCTGCAGCTACTGTAGTAGCCAGTCCGTTTAATGAAGTTATTCAGGAAGGTATTCGATTACTTAAAAATGATAAATTTCAGGTTTACGGAAATCGCGATATCATCGGAATCGAATTATGTGGTGTCCTTAAGAATATTATTGCTATAGCATCTGGAGGCATTGCCGGAATGGGAATGGGTGAAAATAGCCGGGGGCTTCTTGTCAGTCGGGGTATGATGGAAATGATGCATATCGGTAAATTTTTCGGTGCAGAACCTGAAGCATTTATGGGGTTGGCAGGAATTGGAGATATGGTGACCACTTGCTATAGTACTTATAGTAGAAACTTTACTGTTGGTAATCGACTGGCAAAAGGGGAATCTCTTCAAGATATTCTCAATGATATGGAAGAGGTTGCTGAAGGAGTTAATACAATTAAAATTGTAAAGAAGTTAACAGAATCTGCTGGTCTACGTGCTCCGATAACAGAAAACCTCTATCGTGTTCTTTTCGAAAATCAGCCGGTAAATGAAGCGATTGACACACTGATGAAATATCCGTTTAATATTGATGTTTCTATGCCTGATCGCATTTCAGAAGCAACTTAAATTCAGATATCAGAACAATTTATTTATTAATCTTAGAATTACGGTGATCAAAATACTTAAAATGATCATGGTGGTTATAGGGATGTATATTTTGGTGTTCCCTTTATCTATCTTAATGTCTCCGGGTAAACTACCGGGAGTGGGAATTTTATTTCCAAAAAAATAAACCACGATTCCAATGATCATAATAATAATTCCGATGATCAAGATTATCTTTCCGTATTGTTGATGCATAATTAATGTTAATAAGAAAGCATGAAAGAACCAAAACGATGCGAGTGGTGCCTGAGGGATGAAATTTATAAGGAATACCATGATAAGATTTGGGGTAAGCCTGAGTATGATGATAAGAAACTCTTTGAATTTTTAATTCTTGAAGGAGCACAGGCCGGTCTTTCATGGTACACAGTACTTATCAAAAGGGATAATTATCGAAAGGCATTTTACGATTGGGATATTGAAAGGATTGCAGGTATGACCGATGAGGATGTTGAAAGATTGATGAATGATAAAGGTATTATCAGAAATAAATTAAAAATTCAAAGTGTCATAATTAATGCCCGTGCATATCTTAAGCTAATCGAAAAAGAGAGTTCATTTAGTGAGTTTCTATGGTCTTATGTAGACGGAAAACCGGTGATTAATCATCCGGAAACTTTAGAGGAAGTTCCTGCATCAACCTCTGTTTCTGATAAAATGAGTAAGGATTTGAAAAAGGCAGGATTTAAGTTTGTTGGATCGACTATTTGCTACGCATTTATGCAAGCAACCGGAATGGTGGATGATCATATAATCGACTGTCATGTTAAGGCTTACTAGTTAATATTTAGATTAATAAGGTTGAGGGCATATATTATTTTTTGAGAAAGGGATTACCATTTGAGTTTTAAAGGTATAAACCATGGAAATCTATTTGTGAATTAGAAATAAGAATTAGATTTAACTTTTTACAGTATGAAAATTAGAAAGATATTTTTTGCTTCACTTGTATTACTATTTAGTGTATTTATTTCTAAAGCCCAGTCTGCTGGTGCTGGAATTAAAGGCGGGATAAATATGACCAAGTTAACAACTGAACAACCTTCAGATTATGATTTTGGTTATTATGGTGGTGTATTTTTAAATCTTCCGGTAAATAATACTTTCAGATTACAGCCAGAACTTATTTATACAAAATATGCTACAACTTCGTCATACGAGTCACTTGGTGTTACATATACAAATGATTATGAAATGAATGCTATTCAATTACCAATTATGGCACATTTCCATTTAGGAGAGATGATTTATTTTGAAGCAGGTCCTCAGGCAAGCTTTTTAGTAAATCAAAAGGTGACTCAAACTGTTGATAGTTCAGTAGGAGGCGGTACATCTACTACAGAGGAAGACCTTTCTTACAAAGAAACAGAATGGTATCTGAACTTAGGGGGTGGATTAAGTCTTCCGTTTGGCCTTCAGGTGAATATACGTTATAACCTTGGACTAAATAATTTAAATGAAGATAACTCTGATGATGGTGAAGTGAGAACAAGGATGTGGCAGGTTGGTGTTGGATATAAATTTGGTTCAGGAAATTAATACTAAATATCAATATTAATTATAAGGCCACAGACTTTGTGGCCTTTTTTATTTCTGGTTTTCTTTAACAGGATCATTACTTATACAGAATTAACAATCTTGTTTACTTCTGCAGAAACAATTACATGGTCTAATTGATGCCCCTGGTTATTTATTATACTTATTTCTGAGGAGTTTAGAAATTTATTTATCAGATGAAGTACTTCAAAATCGATAATATCATCATCAGAACCACCTACGATTTTAAGTTTTCTGTAATTTAATTTTTGTTTTTTAATAGCTTCCTTAAGCCGATCAGTTTCGGGTGGAAAACTGGGTCTTTCCTTTAGAGCCAGTTTGCCCAGAACCGGGGAAAGTAACAAAATGTTAAAATCTCTGATTGACAATCCTATTATTGCATGCAAAATTAAATAGGCACCCATAGAATTAGCAATTACAACTCTGCCACCAGAGAGATAAAAAGATTGTAATAAGCTTTTGATCTGAGATAATTGATCGTTGAAATTCTGGTTCAAAAATTCATCATTGATTTCTATTGCTGTGAGGGTATACTCATCATTGAGCTTTTTCCCTAGTCCATTCTTAATAGATCCGTTATAACCAGTTAAATAGAATATTTGGTTAATCATTGAAAAGTTTAATCATAAAAGTAAAATATTCATATTTAATTTCATAAAATTAGGTACAAGCCAATTAAATCCTTGGATGTTTAACTCTCTTAAATCAAAATTAAAGAAAATAATCCTTCTTGAACATGAAGCTATAAATTCCTTATATGAAGAAGATATTAAGCGAAAAATTATTTTTTCAAATATAGTTTTTCTATCTCTCCCTATAGTTTATGCAATTTTTATGGCTGTCGATTATCAGGTATACCTAATGCCTTTCGACGAAATGCGTTTTGATCAACTTGTTGTACCGATTATTATATTTATTTGTCTTTCAGGATTAATATTAAATTATTATAATAGAATATTTTTATCACGAATAGCCTTCATAATTTCATGGCCAATTTTGCTTCATCTCCTTCCAATCATACTGCTTAAATCTCCAAAAGATTATTTTTTTGCATACCCAGCTGGTATAATTTTTCACAGTATTTTAATTCAATTGATGTTCTCAAGGCCAAAAGAACCTTTTTTATTTTATCCATTATTATTATTGAATTTTTTGCTCCTAATTAACATCTCATTTGTATTGGAATTGTATGATTCAGATTTTGACATACCAGATCAAATGACTGGAGATAAATATTATTTATATGATGGAATACTGTATTGGCTATTATTTAACTTAGTTATATTTTATATACAAAAAGTGGTAGAAGGTTTTATTGATAGATTAAATTCTAGTAAAAGTGAAATTGAAATTAAAAAAAATCAATTGGATGAATTGAATAGAAATTTAGAAGTTGCAGTCAAAGAAAGGACAAGTGAGCTTGAAATTCAAAATGAAAGATTAAAAAAACACGCTTTTTACAATGCTCACTTATTGAGAGGTCCATTTTGCAGGGTTTTTGGGTTAATAAATCTTCAAAAAATTTATCGAGATAATAAGATGGATCATGCAGAAATAGATGAAAAATTATTTCCAAGTTTGCATGAACTTGATACCAGGATAAAAGAAATACAAAGAATATTAGAGAAAGATAATTTATCAAAAAAATAATTTTTTAGAATAATTCTGAGCTTTAGCATCTATTTTCAATGAGCATAAAATTAAATTCTTCTATTACACTTCCCTGCGGAGCGGTTATAAAAAACAGATTAGTAAAATCAGCGATGACTGAACGTATCAGTGATGTTGATTTTAGTCCAACCAGAGGTCATGAAAGATTGTATTCAGATTGGTCTGATACTGGAGCTGGGCTTTTAATATCAGGAAATGTGGTAATCGATCGCAACCATCTTGAATCAGCTGGTAATGTATGCTTTGATAGTGAAGAAATGATACCAAAACTAAAGAAATGGTCAAAGGCGGGGACTAAAAACGATAATCATTTCTGGGTACAGATATCTCATTCAGGTCGTCAGACTAATATTTTTAATGCAGTTCGTCCAAAGGCACCTTCTGAGGTTCAACTAAAAAAACTTGGCTTGTTTGGTAAGCCCAGGGAAATGTCAGAAGAAGATATTGAGCAGGTTATTAAAGGTTTCGTCAGGGCAGCAGATATTGCTAAAAAATCCGGATTTACAGGTGTGCAGATCCATTCTGCTCATGGGTATCTATTAAGCCAGTTTTTATCACCCAGAACTAATCAAAGAAATGATAAGTGGGGTGGGAGCATAGAAAACAGGAGTCGTTTACTTAGAATTATTATAGAGAAAGTCCGGGAAACTGTCGGACCAGAGTTCCCTATTTCTGTAAAGCTTAATTCATCAGATTTCCAACGAGGTGGATTTACTGAGGAGGATTCATTGTGGGTGGTGAAAATGCTGGACGAATTGAATATTGATCTTTTAGAAATATCCGGTGGAACCTACGAGAAACTGGCTTTCTTTTTAATGAATGAAGACCAAAAGGAAAGTACTAAAAAAAGGGAAGCCTATTTTATTGATTTTGCTAAAAAAATCAGGGAGGTTAGTAACCTGCCTTTAATGATTACAGGTGGTTTCAGGTCTTATGACTTTTGTAATGAAGTGTTGTCCTCGGGAGAGCTTGATCTAATCGGTATGGGTAGGCCATTTATTACCAATATGCATCAGATTATGGGATTTATTAATGGCGACGTTGATCACCTAGAAAACCTTGTATTAAGGACTGGAATTAAAAATTTCGAAGATGGGGCGGAAGGAGGATTCTATGCTAGGCAATTGATCAGACTCTCAAAGGGTAAACCGTTTAAATTGAATATGAGTCCACTCTGGTGTTCCTCATTTTTGATAATTCATGAGTTTAAAAAGGCAATGGCGAAAAAGATGTTTTGATAAAAACAGACAGGTAGATTTGCCTGGATCACGATATACATTTCATAAAATTGGTAGGATTTTAAAAATATAATTTGAAAATTCGCTTTTCAACTATGTATTAATTCCAATCCAATCAACCATGAATATTTTATACGTATTAGCATTTTTCGGTTTTTTTCAAAATAATAATGATGTAATCGAAAGATATATTAAGCATTTAGAATCAAAAGATCAGTTTACTCTAAGCGATTTACAATCCGACAAAGAGCTATTATCAATCTTAGATAAGCGATACACTGATTATCCTTCTGAAGTCGACTCTGTAGTAATTACTGTATTTAATAATACCTCGCAGAAAATTAAAGAAGCAAAGCGGAACAATCAGAATATAAGCATCCTTAATTTTGAAGAGGTCAAAAATGCTTTTCCGGAGTATGAGGTTTTGCATAAAGAAGAAGCAGCAGAGGTTTACTTTATAACTGCTAATAACCAGATTGTTTCTACTTTGATGATAAATAACAATAAGATCTGCTCTGTGATGATTATGAGTAAAGGAGAATCATATAAAAGCTTTATTTTTTGATTTAAGTAGTTTATTAATCAAAAAAGAATTAAAAATATCTAGGATAAGCTAGGTTAGCTGGATAGGAATTTTACATTTATTTTGCAGTAATAAAAAATGATTTTATGCCTTCTTTTGTATTGAATAAGAGAAAAATTGAGCAAATAATCATAACAAACTATATTAATTGGCAAAATTTGAAGAATATAGCGGTAGGGATTTAATAATGAATCACGATTTTCAGGAGATAGTTCCTTCTGATGATTTTTTTGAAAACTATAACAATTATATAAGAGAACTATAAATAAAAAGGCCACAATCTAATTAGTCATGGCCTTTTAAGTTTTTATATTAATTCCATGTTTAGCTATTCAAAGCAGCTACTCCCGGTAAGGTTTTACCTTCCATATATTCCAGTAGTGCTCCGCCTCCGGTAGAAACATAACTTACATCATCTCCGAAGCCAAGACTATTAACCGCAGCAGCTGAATCACCACCACCGATTAATGAAAATGCACCACCTTTGGTTGCTTCAACAACGGCTTCAGCGATAGTAAAAGTTCCCTTGTTGAAATTGCTCATTTCAAAGACTCCCATCGGACCATTCCATAAGATCGTTTTGCTGTCTTTAATGATCTTAGAAAAAACTTCTCTTGCCTGTGGACCAATGTCTAGTCCCATCCAGCCTTGTTTGATATGGCCATTTTGCATGATTTCAATATTGGCATCATTTGAAAAGTCGTCTGCACATACTGAATCAAATGGCAATTCAAGATTCACATTTTTTTCTTTGGCCTTCTGGATCAGTTCTTTAGCAAGGTCCAGCTTGTCTTCCTCAACAAGTGAATTACCAATCGTTCCACCCATAGCTTTAAAGAAGGTATAAGACATGCCTCCACCGATGATCATGTTATCCACCTTGTCGAGTAGCCTTTCGATAATAAGGATTTTATCAGAAATTTTAGCTCCACCCATGATTGCCGTATATGGCTTATCAGCTTTGCTTAAAACTTTTTCAGCATTTTCAAGCTCAGCCTTCATTACATATCCACACGCTTTTTCGTCAAAAAACTGTGCTATTACTGCTGTGGATGCATGTGCTCTGTGAGCAGTACCAAATGCATCCATCACCCAGATATCACCTAATTTCGAAAGTGATTTGGCAAATTGAGAATCACCTTTGGTCTCTTCATCGTGAAATCTAAGGTTTTCAAGAAGTAAGATCTGGCCAGGCTTAAGGTTATCTGCTTTTTCTTCAGCTTCAGATCCGATACAATCAGAAGCAAATTCCACTTCGGTATCAAAGATCTCTTTTAATCTTCCTACTAGGTGCTTCAGAGAAAATTTATCCTCCGGACCACTTTTCGGACGACCGAGATGGGACATTAAAATTGCACTTCCACCATCATTAAGAACCTTTTTTATAGTTGGAACTGCTGCCTGGATCCTGTTCTCATCAGTGATCTCTTGCTTATCGTTTAAAGGCACATTAAAATCAACTCTGATAAGAGCTTTTTTACCTTCGAAGTTGTAATCTTCAATTGTCTTCATGTGTTAGTGTTTTTACAGATCGTTTTATGTGCAGGGGGCACAGTAAATTTCAGGTTGTTGTCAGGATTGTGCCGAAGCACGGCTCAGGCGGTCATTTATAGCCTTTCCAAGTCCGGTGTCGGGCACTCTCTCTGCAATAATAGTCTCAATGGGACTATTATCCAATTTTCTCATCAAAGAAAAAAGATTGGCAGCGGCCTCATGCATATCTCCTTTTTTGCTCAAGGCAAAATGGTATGGATGGCCGGTTTCCATCGGTTCAAAGGTCAGTACTCCTACTTTTTCTCCCGGATGATCTTTTAATAATTCATCAATCTCCCCAAGGTAGAATTTCTTTTTTGGAGCATAGTGACTTTTTAACATGCCGGGAGCTTGCGGATTAGAAGAGCTGTGTGGCATTATTTTAACCTTGCCGATCACGTCTTCAATTTCATCAATACTAAGTCCCCCGAGTCTTAAAATTACCGGTTCTTCATTATCAAATCCGATAATAGTAGATTCAATCCCTACTTTACATTCACCCCCATCAAGTATGTAATCAACCTTTTCAGCCAACTGGGCAGCTACATGTTCTGCAGATGTCGGACTGATATATCCGAAAGGATTTGCACTTGGGGCTGCAACGGGAAAATCAATTTGTGACAGCAGTTCACGAGTTAACGGATGGTTGGGCATTCTTACCCCAACAGTCGTGAGTCCACTACTCACAATATCCGGGATGATATTTTGTTTTTCCAGTACTAAAGTCAATGGCCCGGGCCAGAATTTTTCAGCAAGTATACGGGCTTTTTCAGGGATATGAGTAGTAAAGGAACTGACTTTATCAAGTGTGTCGGTATGGACAATCAGTGGATCAAAAGAAGGGCGTTGCTTTGCTTCAAATATCCCGGTGACAGCTTCAGGATCAAGCGCATTGGCTGCAAGACCATACACAGTTTCGGTAGGAATAGCTACCAAACCTCCTTTTTTAAGGACTTTAACTGCTTTTTGAATGTCTTTTCCTGTTTCTGTCCTGCCCATATTATTTTTCGCAATATTCGTTTATCGCCGCTTGTGCCTCTGCAAACCCCAGGTTTTTAGCCCTGTTTAATAACCGGCAGCCTTCATTTTTATCGCCCTTATTTATCATTGCATAACCCATCCAGAAATTAGCAAAAGGAAGTTCGGGGTCCTGGTTTAATGATACTTCAAGTGCTTCAAGTGCCTCATCAAGTCTGTATAATGCGATCAGGCTCTTGCCTTTATTTGCATAGGCCAATGCATATTCAGGGTTTATCTCGATTGCTTTATTAAAATCTTCCAGAGATTGCGGATGAAAGCCAAGTTTTTGTAATACTGCTCCTCTGTTATTATAAATATCGGCTATTGTGCTGTCAATTTTTATTGAACGCGAATAATCCTGTACCGAGGCATCAAAGTTTTCAAGCTCTCTTCTTGCATTGCCTCTGTTATAAAAAGCCCTGTAATCAGTACTGTCATTAGTGATTGCTTCTGTGAAATATGCTTCGGCTTTTTCAAACTCACTCTCTTCAAAAGCAATCACACCCCTGAGGACTAATGCATCATAATTGTCTGGATTTTTTTCAAGTGCATTTTCCAGTAACGGCAGAGCATCACCCATTCTCCCTTCCTGCATTCTTTTCCTTGCTTCACTGACTAGTTCTTCTTCACTTGCACTACATCCGGCAAGAATAATTATAGCAAATATTATTTGTATCAGATTTTTCATTTTCATAAAATTTGCTGCAAAATTAGAGGGTAAAATGCCAGCTTACAATATATACTGTTAATTTGTGTCAATGATTAAGTGGTTGAAGTTTATATTTTTACTGTTCAAACACGGGAAGTGTGAAAAATATCTTTCTGCTTATGACAGTAAATCCACTACCAGTGGCTGGAAACACAGTGTTCTGACCATACCCTATCTGGGTTATTTTTTGTATCAGCTTAAATATATTTTATTTCATAATGCCTCTAAACGGGCAAGATATCTGGAGCCACCAAATGCAGATTTTATTTATTACCGTATTCCTAAAACAGGCAGTACTTCGCTGATCAAATATCTGCTGGAAAAATATTATGATTTTAATCTTTCCGGAAATTCAGGTGATATTAACAATATTGCTGATAAGAAATTGTCTGTGATAGTACGGAATCCGGAGAGAAATCTTATCACCGTCATCAGACACCCAAAAGAGCGGTTTATCTCTGCTTATACTAATATCTCTGAAAGTAGCGATCCGTATGTGTTAAAAAACTATTTATTTGAAATTCTTCCAAAGGGACTAGAAATTAATGAGGTATTGAAAAGAATGACGTTGATACCTAAACGACTTTTAGATGATCACTTTCAATCTCAATCTTATTTAATCGATATGGCTTTTAAACTTCCCCAGGTTTATAAGATTGAAGAAGGCCTGCAAAAATTACCCATCATTGATGCGGATCGGTTTACTTTTCCAAGATTGAACGTAAGTAACAAAAAGAATTCACTCTCATCAGATTCGGAAAAAATCCTTAAAACCTATTATAAACAAGATTTTGATCGTTGGTATTAATTCTGTTTAATTATTACCCATAAAAGTTAAACAAATTGTGTTTTAACTGGTTTGATTAATAAAAACGATATGTTCGGATTATTCAAAACAGACCCGGTTAAAAAGCTGGAAAAAGAACGCAAAAAGCTTTTAGAGAAAGCTTACAAATTATCTCATTCCGATCGTCAGGCTTCAGATGAAATGATGGCGAAGGTGAATGAGTTAGAGAAAAAAATTGATGAATTGAAAAAATAGATTATGGCTGATAAGAAAACTATAGCTGTTATAGGCGGAAGTAGTGGCATCGGACTTGCAACTGTAAAAATACTTGCTGAGGCAGGTCATGATGTACATGTTTATTCCCGAAGTTTTGATGAAGAAATTGATAATGTTTCACATACTGAGTTAGATGTAACTGATGATGAGATAAGCGATGAAATATTTCCTGATAAACTTGATGGACTCGCTTACTGCCCGGGGTCAATTAATCTTAAACCCTTTCAGTCTTTAAAATCAAAAGATTTCGAATCGGATTTTAATATTAATGTGCTGGGTGCAATGAAAGTTTTAGGTGCAGCGATGAAAGCACTGAAGAAGGGTGATGATTCTTCCGTCGTCCTTTTTAGTACAGTAGCTGTTCAGACAGGAATGCCTTATCACACATCCGTAGCGGCTTCCAAAGGGGCGATTGAAGGAGTGACAAGAACACTTGCAGCAGAATGGGCTCCTAAAGTTCGAGTAAATGCGGTTGCTCCAAGTTTGACAGATACTCAAATGGCCTCTCAATTATTATCAGATGAAAAGAAAAGAGAGACAGGAGCAAAAAGACATCCTTTAAAACGAGTAGGTGAACCTGAAGATATAGCCGAAGCTGTTGCTTATTTATTATCAGGAAAAGCTTCCTGGATAACCGGACATATTTTTAAAATAGATGGAGGAATGGGTTCCTTACAAATTCCCAATTAATAAGTAATGAAAAATGCACTGATGATAGATCGCTTGTCTATTGTGAAAATGGACAAGCGTTTTCGTACTAATCTTATAAATTGCTTATCAGGATTCAAATCCCTGAATTTATGCGGAACAATCAGTTCAGAAGGAGTGACCAATGTAGCACCCATTAGTTCTGTTGTTCATATCGGTGCTGATCCCCCTTTACAGGGTATGATCATCCGACCGGTTTCAGTACCCCGACATACCTATCAAAATATAATTGAAACTGGTTATTACACTTTAAATCATGTATCAAAAGAATTTTATAAAGCAGCCCATCAATCGGCAGCCAGATATGATAGTGAAGATTCTGAATTTGAAAAAACAGGTCTCACAGCAGAATTTCTAAATGATTTTAAAGCCCCATTTGTCGCTGAGTCGGTTATTAAAACCGGGTTTAAACTGATCGAAGAGATAGATATTAGAACAAACGGGACAAAAATCCTTATTGGCGAAGTAATTCAAATACATGTGCCGGAAGGTATCGTTGGTGAAGATGGATTTTTAGATATACATAACGCCGGTAGTTTAACAGTTTCTGGTTTGGACGGTTATTATCAGACAGAAAAAATAGATCGTCTTTCCTATGCCAAACCCGATAAAAAATTAGAAAGTTTAGGTTTATAATAGATTAAAAGCTCCCAATTGGGAGCTTTTTTTATTGGTTACTTTTTAAGCTTCAGATATTTCAGTTTTATTTATGAATGTGGTTGTGTCCACTGTTGCTCCAAGCATATGCAGGAGGCGGTATAAGCCGAAATAGGTTCGGTTTATGTAAATGGCATGCCTTGAACCTCTGGCGGTGCCGATCTTTTTAAGTTTTTTATCCTTGCTCAATGCCTGACCGGTATTGTTTATTTTTTCAAAATAACTCCGATCTGAAAAATCGAATCTACCTGCGATGATTGGTTCAGCAACCATACCGATTATTTCCCGATACACTTCAATGAGATATTTTTTTGTATCAGCAGTATCGTTTTTTCTTATTATCTCCAGTTCGATTAAATATTTCTCCAGCATTTCATCATTATCCAGTACTTCCTGGTTGATCAATGCGAAGAAAGAATTGTAAAAGTGCTCCGGAATTTCTTTTGTACATCCGAAATCAAGTACACCCAGATCACCTTTGCTGGTTATTACAAAATTGCCCGGATGTGGATCAGCATGGACGATGCCTAACTGATGTACCTGGTAATTATAAAAATTCCACAAAGCCTGACCGATCTGATCTGCTCCTGCACGGTCAGTGCCTTTGTTCTTTTCAATATAATCTTTTAAAGAAGGGCCTTCGAGCCATTCCATCACAAGTATTTTCTCTGAGGAAAGATCTTTTTTGAACTCCGGAAAGACTACTCCGTCCAGGTGATTACATTTTTGAGAAATGTATATTCCCTGGCTTAATTCCTGTACGTAATCTGTTTCCTCTATTAATTTTGATTCTACTTCTTTTACGTAGTAGTCCAGATCTTTTAATGAAAGATTCAATAATTTGGCGGCTAATGGTCTGGCTATTTTCAAATCTGACTGAATACTGTCTGCTACACCTGGATATTGAATTTTCACTGCGTAATTTTCATCGCCAATTGACGCTTTGTGTACCTGGCCAATTGAAGCGGCATATTTAGCTTCTGCACTAAAGTGATCAAAAATTTCTGAAGGCTTTTTACCCAGATACTTCATGAAAGTCTTTTTGATCAAAGGACCACTTAACGGTGGGACTCGATTTTGACTCAATGCAAATCTCTCCTGGTAAGCCATTGGCAACATTTGGTCTTCCATTGACAGCATCTGTGCCACCTTTAATACCGAACCTTTCAACTCACTTAAAAGTCCATAAATATCTTCAGCATTAGCTTCGTCAAGAGATTCCTGGGTTGCTTTACCACCAGTAGCTTTTTTGGCATAATGCTTTACATAATTGCCACCTACCTTGAATCCTGTACTCAAAAATTTACTAGCCCGCTTTACTTTTCCGGCGGGAATACTATCCTGTCTCTTCTTTGTCATCTGCACATTTAGTTTTTATCGAAATTGTCTGAACATGAACTTTCCAAAATCCACTGCTGCATCAAAAACTCCACCACTAATTAGTTCAAAACCAAGCCTTACACTTTTTTCTATTGCCTCATCAGTTTTCTCGAAGTTTTTACTAGTGTCATTGCACCAGAAGTTCATTAAAAAGACCAACTGAGCTAAAAATGGATTCTTTAGTTGACTCTGAATCGGAAGTTTGATGATTTCTCCACCTTCAACACCTTCATCGACCAGTTCATTTACATAATTTTTAAATGATTTGTAGAAAGGTTTCAGGTATCCCGGAGTTTTCTGTGCCTTTGAGAAAGCATCCTGTCGATACAGTACATAGCTTCTGTTATTTTTAAGGATCTCAAAGAAGGTGTAGTAAAAGAACAGCATTTTTTCCCTTACCGGATACATTTCGTACTCTTCCTCTTTTCCCAATGATTTAATTGTATCATCAAAAAATCCCTGCCAAATGTCAGCTTCCAATGATTCAAAAGAACTATAATGGGAATAGAACTCCTCTTCTTTGATCTTTAGTTTCTTGCAGAATGCCAGTACCGAACGCAATGGTTCCGGATCAACTAATAGATGATTTATGTAATTGTTTTTTAATCTTTGTGATGTTACCATGTATTTTAAACAAATGAGGTAACATATTGTTGGAGGATTTTAATAAATTATTTGATTAATTTTTAAGTCTGGATTCTTTCAGTTCCTCAATCTCCGGTTTGAATTCATCCTGATAAAATCTTCTGATGAATTTAAGGTTTCTTCCAGCTCCCATATTACTCTTTATTCCTGTTAAACTGGCTTTTACCAGGAAATTAATAAATGATCGATGATCTAATCGCTCGTAAAATAAATAGCGAGGCTTCTTGTACCACTCTTCGGTATTATTTTTCTTAAGGATCATATTGGCGAAAAATCCACCCAGGGTGCCCTGAACGCCCCCTTCTTTATCTGTATTTACTTTTAACAGAGTCATTGACATATCCTGGTAATAGAAACCCATGTTACCATAAATATTGTCTTTATATCCCTGTGCAAAGACCATGGCTGTGTCTAATTGTCCTGAATTGAACCTGATCATAGCAGACGGTTCTAGGAAAGCATTCATTTCCGGTAACGGCATAGGCGCCAGGCCGATGGTTGTCTTAAACGCCCCATCTTCACTATTCATATTGAAGTCAAGGTCCAGTGTAAGTTTACTCGTGCCCATCAGGTCACCCTTCATACTGATCAGCATATGAGAACTGTCTGGTGGATTGCTGAATATATTAGTCAGGTCACCCGAAACATCGGTCAGAATTACATCTCCGGGACGCAGGCCATTTTCGGGAACCTCCCTGTATCTAAGGAATCCTCCAAAAGTAGTGATTTTGTCAATGTTAAAACCCAGCGGACTATTGCGAACAAATTCGTTGGGAAAAGGCTTTTTGTTACTTTTATCAACAGGTTTATTCTTATCCCTGTAAATATTTAATTCGGGGTTTTTAATAATTATTTCTTTAGCTACAAAAGTCGAATCATTGAGTAATTCAAGGGTATTAAAGTTCTTAATGACCGTTTCACCAAGTCTAAGAGTAACGATATCTTCTTCATAATTTTGAGACTCAGCCAGGATCTCCGGTGGCAGAGTAGGTACTATTCGGAAGTCTCTGACTGTTAATGTTTGAGAAACATCGTTCCAGATGGTATATCCACTTTGTATGTTGTATGATGCCAGTGGGTAGAAAAAATAGTCAAAACCGGTTTCAAGTGCACGGTAGCTCCAGGTGTCTTTATTTTTGGTGAAATCTGCTGTAAGCTCTTTACAGCCAAGACGAAAACCCTGGACAGCAAGTCGTTCCTGGTATGGATCGGCAATTGAAAAGTTAACCTGATTTACAGCGAAATTATTAACGTCTATTTTTGAAAGAGCATTAAACTTTTTGATAATAAAGTCATTCGCTTCTTCTTTTAGATTAAAAACATCAGAATTATCTGAACCCCGAATATTATCTCCTGTAAGTAGTTTGGTGTAAGTAACTCCGTCAATGATTAAAGATCCGGCTAGAAATTCTTTTTGAGTGAACAAGGCAGGAATGTCCCAGTTATTGATTGATATTCTCTCAGTATTGGCCTGCCAGTTTTTTGTGCTGTCCTTTGGAGTTCCTTCTGCATTGGTAATAACCAGTGATCCAGGATCCATACCTGTTGTAATGCTATCTGCTTTAATAATGACGTCCTTATTTTCGAAATCCACTTCTGAAAAAGTAAACATTCCACCATCAGGCCAGTGAATGCCGGTGGAATCTGTTAATGTTTCAAGTCCGCTTATAGAACCATTGATCAGGTCAGTACTTATTTTGGTAATGTTTCCGATAGAATCTGTAAGGCTAACAGAAAGGCTTCCGTTATTGATCGAGGTGTTTTCAGATAAAAATGAAAATTTACCTGCTTCCTTTTTTGTTATATTTCTTTTGTTGATATCTATTCTTATCTGTGGTTCTTCCAGTTCAATTGAACGAAAACTCAATTCACTATTGTTGATACCTTTAGAAAGATCATAAGCATTTGCAGTTAATAATGGGATGTCTGCATTAATTGTTATTCCTCGTTTTAGCTTTGTATCATCTGATTTAATCAAAAGACTATCAAAAATAACTTTATCGGAACTAGAGCTTGAATATACTCTGTCAGCACTTAATTCATGCCCCATCCCCAGGTGCTTTAGGAGTAATTCTTTAAAATCAATCTTATATTTATTGAAACCAAATTCGATACTGTCTGTTGTGTTATTCCATTTGAGATCAGTAGTATAGAAAGCAGCATTCTGAGTGGTCAGGTGCCAGGTTGAATCACGTTTTATGTTAAATTCTGTTTCTTTGAGATTTACTGCTTTCAAGTTAATTCCTTTAATGGTTTTTTTTCTTGAAAGAGAACTAACTGAATCTTTTCGGGTTTTTTTTCGGATTAGATATTCTAAATTACCTTTTTCAATGGAAGCACTATCTGCAGAGATTACCAGGTCTTTAATTAATTGGTTTTTAGACAACCTGTAAAGCCTGATTCCTTCGCCTGTATATTTTACATCTGAAGATAAACTATCCTGTGGGGCTTTTTCAAATTCAAGGTCCTGGATGAAAATTCTGTTAAAATCATTTCTTACAACCGGAAATCTGGATTTAATAATTCCACCATTATTTAAGGTGAGGGTTATATATTCTGTTGAGGCTGTGTTTATTGTGGCCTGGTTTAAACTTTCGTCAAGACCCATGTTTTCATACCAAAGCATATTGTCGATATCGATCTTCATACCTGTAGTTAAAACTTGTGGTGCGCTATAACCTCGATATCGACTAATTTCAAGCCTTGCATTATCAATAACAAGGTTTTCAATTTTAGCATTTAACCAGGCTTTCGGTAGATCTTTAAGGATGTTGTCTTTGTTTTGGTTCCTGTTTACATTGGATGACTTAATGTAGAAATCCGGGCTATTGAGATAAACTTCTTTTAAAGAAACCATACTGTCTTTATTAAGCATGGTTTTATCTAACCCTGCGAGAATGATTTCCGGTAAGTAAGCTTCAAAATCCGGTGTGTTAACACCGCTCTTCTGCTTATTGATCTTTAATTTATTGACCTTTAGTACTTCCGACTTCGATGAAAATTCGATACTTGAAGCATTAAAGTTTAATTCGCGATTTCCTGAACGATAATTTGGGCTAAAGAATCTAACCCCCAGGTCGGTATATGATGGGAAGTAATTTCCTGTGGAGATCATGGTGCTATCTAATATGTAATCATAGACGCTAATCTCCATCTGAGGTAAATGTAGCACGCCTCCGTTTTCCTGTTCAAAGATCATTTTTCCATGAGCCATTGTAAAAGTGTCGACTTCGATGGTTTTAAAAACAGATGATAAGAACGCAGAAAAGTTATTGTCTTGTTTTTCAGTGTTTTCTCCACTGATCATTTTCTTAACCCAATGGTTCTTGGTGTTAAATGTGGTCTCAGTAAGTGTTATTGACCCTACATCTAATATGTTTTTTTGATAAGACCTGTTAAAATCAATATTTCTGATCTCCAGCCCCGGAGTGTTGTAGTAGAATAAATTTTGAACTTCATCATGAGAAATATTTTCAGATGGCTGAATAGTAAAGTCAATGATGCGGATGGCTGAGTTTAGCGTGTTTATTTTTAAACTGTCAAAACTGACAAAATGAACAGAGTCTTTCAGAAAGATCTTCTGAGGCCCGGACTGAAAGGTGACGTTATCAGCACTTAAAAATTTTGATTTGTTTTCAACTGATGATCTGTTTAATAAGAAATCATCAATATTCAGGTTCAGATTCTCAAGTACGACCGGCCATAATTGCTTTTCTTTTAAAAGGAGGTATTCTACATCGGCATTATTAATGTTGAGGTTATTAATTTTAAATTCTTCGAGGTATTCTGAAATCTGATTATATATTTTACCTACTTCACCGCTCAGGGAAGTACCGCTTTGCCTGCCAGAGTTTTTTATAGTTATTACCGGTGAATCAAGTCTTATACTTTGAACTTCCAGTTTTTTGGTCCAATAAACTAAAATGAGTTGTTTGACATCAAGTGTGAGATCAGGAATTGCAATCTTCACCATGTTAGTAGTGTCCTGATGATTGTAAAAATCAGAAGAATCTTTAGGTATTAGATGAATATCCTTAAACTCAGCTTTGCTTGCTAAAAATGAAACGGACAGGTCTGAATAACTAAACTGATACTTACCTTCAGTCTTTTCTTCTATTTTTTCTTCAAGGAAGTTATACAGGTAAGTTTTTGTAAGATTTTTTGTGATAAAAAAGAAAGGGATTAATAATACCAATAAGAAAAAACCGATGATCACACCGTGGCGACGATAAAATGGTTTTTTATGTCTTGTTTTTCCTTCGGGCATACTATTACAAACTATTATTATGCAGTTTAGACAAAAACCTTCATAAAAAAAAGACCCCTTAGCTGCAGGCGCAGTTCAGGGGTCAGATTGCTCATAACAGGTGAAGAATTAAGGAAGACCTTACTTAGTCGTTGTAAACGATTGTATATCCTCTGATTCCGTGTTCATGGCTGTCCAGGCCTTCAACTTCGTGTTTAGCTGACACACGGATTCCAAATGTCTTTTTCATTATAAAGAATATGATAAATGCTGAGGTAAAGGCAGCACCACCACATATTGCAACACCTTTTAATTGTGTTAAAAACTGGCTCCAGCCAGCCATAGAGCCGAATATGCCAACGGCCAAAGTTCCAAAAACACCACAGGTGAGGTGTACAGAAATAGCTCCGACACAATCGTCAAGTTTTAATTTATCTAAAAACACAGCAGAGAAAACTACGAGAGTTCCACTGATCAGTCCAATAATAAGCGAATCAGTTATATTCATTACATCAGCTCCCGCTGTAATGCCAACCAGGCCTGCAAGAACGCCATTAAGGACCATTCCGAAATCAAGACGATTAAACATGAAATAGCCTGTGAAGCAACCACCCAGTGCTCCGGCACACGCTGCCAGACTAGTATTAACTAATACCACTGAAGTAGCCATCGGATCTGCAGAAAGTACCGATCCTCCATTAAAACCAAACCAACCCAGCCATAATAAGAATACTCCTATTGTAGCAAGAGGCACGCTACTTCCTTCTTTATCGACTACTTTTCCATCAACATATTTGCCGATACGAGGGCCAATTATGATAACTCCGGCAAGCGCTCCCCAGCCACCCACTGAATGTACAAGTGTTGAGCCGGCAAAATCATAAAAACCCATCGCATCTAATGCTCCGCCACCCCATTTCCAGCTACCAATGACAGGGTAGATCAACCCAACAAAGATCACGGTAAAGATAAAATAGGCGTTAATTTTAATTCGTTCAGCCACAGCACCTGAAACTATAGTGGCAGCAGTAGCGGCAAACATTCCCTGAAACAGAAAGTCGGTCCAATATGTGTATCCTGAATTATAACTCAGGCCAGAAGAATCACTTAACAGGAAGCCTGAAAAGTCAAACCATCCCGGTCCGTCTGCAAATGCAGGATACATAAGATTGAATCCGAAGAAAGCAAAAGTTAACAAGCCGATCGCGGGGGTTAATGTGTTCTTGAAAAGGATATTAACGGTATTTTTAGCTTGTGTAAATCCTGCTTCTACAGCTGCGAATCCGAGGTGCATAATAAACACCAGGGCTGTACACAGCATCATCCAGGTATTATTAGTAGTTAATATATTTAATTCTTGTTGTTCTTTTAATGATTCAATTTCCGCCATCGCTAAAGATGAAGCGGTCGATGAACCTGGTTCAACATCTGCCAGTACTGAAAGTTCGTTTCCTGTACTGATTAATAATTCATGAATAATTTCGGTTAGCATATGAACTTATAATTCAGTAAAAAAATGTATAGGTTTAAGTTTTAGGTTTAATAATTACCCTAATTTTATATAAATTTTGTTTAAAAAGAATTTACAGGGTGTTAAATAATCTTGAATTATAATTTTTAATGAAATTTGTAATTGTTGAGGGGTATTTTTGAAAGAGTTGTAGTGGTTTTGTTGAAAATAAGGTTGTGAGTGGATGTTTTTTAATAAAGGCTATGTTGTATTAGTAAATTTAACAAGGTTTGTTGGTTTTATTGTTAAAAACATATCAGATCTCTCTATTATTTAAATATTATCAATAAAGTTCAGTTAGTTGAATAATAGAATAAAGGGTGTTTATTTTGTTGAAAATTCATAAGCATGAAAATTTCAATACAATACCAATTTGTAATCATCCTGTTATTGTTTCTGGGGACTAATATGATCTCCGCCCAGGAAGATGAAAAAGACGATAAGTTTCTGAATCTGTCTACACCTCAGAATACAGTTAAAACTCATTTAAAAAACCTTCAACCCGAATCGTACTATCCAAAGGTTGCGGCAGCGGTTTTTAATCCTGACAATCACTCGAAAGAAGAAAGAGCAGATTTGGCTATCAAGCTTAAACAGGTGTTGGATGGAGAAGGTATAATAATTGATTTGGAGGCGATTCCTAATAACCCTGACTATGCGGATTCTGCAGCCAATAATCAAAATTTATATAAGCTGACAAATTCCCTGCCCAGAATCAAACTGGCTAAGGTGGGAGAGAAATGGTATTATTCGGAAAATACCGCTGACATTGTCAATGAATTACATCGGGATACTTATCCGTTTGGGACTGCACAATTACTAAATATTCTTCCTAAAACAAGCAATAAGAAATATCTCGGATTGTATTTATGGCAAATTATTGGGCTGGCTATTCTCATTTTGGCTGCAGTCATTATTCATAATTTGTTTACCTTTTTATTAAGAAAGGTAATTACAGCCACATTATTAAAAGCGGGTTATAAAGATATAGCCAAAGGATTTGTAAAACCAATTGCAAGCCCTGCTGCATGGTTTCTCGTAGTCTTTCTAATGAGCGTGTTTGTTAGGGTACTCCAGTTGCCAATCGATTTTGCTCATTATACAATCTTGATCCTGAAAGCTTTAGTGCCATTTTTTGCTACTATTATAGTTTACAGGTTGGTGGACGTACTTGGTCTTTACATGCATCGAATGGCAGAAAAAACCCAGTCAACTTTAGATGATCAATTAGTACCACTGGTCAGTAAAACTTTAAAGATTTTTGTAGTATTGATCGGGGTAATTTTCATCTTAAGTAGTCTTGAGATCAATGTTATACCAATACTGACCGGATTGTCTATCGGTGGTCTGGCATTTGCTTTGGCAGCACAGGATACGCTCAAAAACTTCTTTGGTAGTATTATGATCTTTCTTGACCGGCCTTTTCAGATTGGAGACTGGATCACCGCGGGAAGTGATATTGATGGAACCATAGAGGAAGTGGGGTTCAGATCGACGCGAATCAGGACCTTCAGAAACTCAGTTACCTCAGTACCTAATGGTAAGCTGGCTGATATGACTGTCGATAATCATGGACTTAGGGTATACAGAAGGTTTTACACCAAACTTGCCATTACTTACGATACTCCACCGGATGTGATCGAAGCTTTTGTCGATGGATTAAGAAAATTAACTACAGATCATCCTGATACCAGAAAAGATAATTATCACATTTATCTGAATGAATTTGGAGGCTCAGCTCTTGAAATTATGTATTATGTGTTTTTCAGAGTACCGGATTGGGGTGGGGAGTTAAAAGCCCGTCATGAACTGATGATCCGGATAATCGAACTATCAGAAGAATTAGGAGTGAGGTTTGCATTTCCTACTCAGACTCTTCATATGGAAACTTTTCCGGAAAAAGAAAGTCTTACTCCGGAATACACAGAAACTCCTGAGCAGTTAAAGGAAAAACTTGCTGCTTTTTACTCTAAGAAAGGATTAAATTAATTTTTGATTGCTTTGCGGATCATTAATCCGATCCAAATTGTAGATATAAAAAATAAAGTAATCCATACCGCTGTCTCCACAGGCAGCGGTTTTTTTGATTCTATTATAGAATAGATCGAGGAGGCTGATGCTCCGGTAAGAAAAGCTAAAACAGTTCGAGGCAACATTCCGATCAGGCTGCCATACATGAAACGCTTAATATGCACTGCCGAAGCAGCCATTAATAGATTCATCACGGCAAAAGGTAAAACCGGGGACAGCCTGACAGCAATGACAGTTTTCAGGCTTTTTCTTCTTAGGGTTTCAAAGACTCTTCTTCTTTTTGAGTTTTTATTAATAATGGTATATAGCCATCGGTCTTCAATATTAAGTGAAATTAAATATCCTATTAAAGCTCCCAGCATGTAGGCCGCGATAAGAAAAGGGAAAGTATGCCAGGGAAGGTAAAATCCCCAAATAGCGGCAGTAAGTGTTGTTGGGAGAAGAGCAAGCCCCATAACAATAGCAGCAATAAAAAAATAGATGGTAGTTTCCAATAAACCTGCAGGAACTGAGGTGACATTATTGACAACAAGGTAGCCAAGCAAGGTAGAGCTGCAGATCAGCGGGCCAACAAACTGCCATGCTCCCCAAAATGTAGAAATAACGTTGCGAATGAATGTCCTGGTACCTAACATTTATTATTTTTATAACTCATTTTTGGATTAATTATTCTTCATCAGAAAACAAATTTCATTTTTCATGACTAAACTGGGAACGAAAGCAGTTCACGCAGGTGTAGAGCCAGATCCGGCAACTGGTGCGATAATGACACCGATATATCAAACAACAACTTATGTTCAGGATGCACCCGGAGAACATAAAGGTTATGAATATTCGAGAACTCAAAATCCAACAAGACATGCCCTGGAAAAAAGCATTGCAGTTCTTGAGAATGCAAAGTATGGATTGTGTTTCTCTTCAGGTCTTGGCGCTATCGATGCAGTAGTCAAAATGCTTAAACCTGGAGATGAGGTTATCAGTACCAACGATCTCTATGGCGGATCTTACCGCATATTTACAAAGATTTTTGAAAACTTTGGAATAAAATTTCATTTCACTGATATGAATCATGTGGAAAAGGTGAAAAGCCTGATCAATGACAACACTAAATTGATCTGGCTGGAAACACCAACCAACCCCATGATGAATATAATTGATATTAAGGGAGTAGCTGATCTGGTCAAAGATAAAGACATCCTTGTGGCTGTTGATAATACGTTTGCCACACCAATACTTCAATCTCCAATAGATCTGGGAGCTGATATTGTAATGCATTCGGCTACCAAATATCTCGGAGGTCATAGCGATGTGGTTATGGGATCTTTAGTGGTAAATGATGAAGACCTGGCAAAGCAGCTTGCTTTTATTCAAAATTCAAGTGGTGCTGTTCCTGGTCCACAGGATTGCTTTTTGGTTTTGAGAGGGATTAAAACACTCCATTTAAGAATGGAGCGCCACTGTCAGAATGGAGAAGAAATTGCCAATTGGCTGGCTGCTCATTCTACTGTTAAAAATGTATACTGGCCGGGCTTTGAGGATCATCCGAACCACGATATCGCAAAGCTTCAGATGAGAGGGTTTGGTGGTATGATTTCTTTTTCCTTGAAGGAAGATACACAAGAGGCTGCTTTCGAAGTACTTAAAAAATTTAAGCTTTTTAGTCTCGCCGAATCTCTTGGAGGTGTGGAGTCTCTTTGTGGGCATCCGGCTTCGATGACTCATGCATCTATTCCTCGAGAAGAGAGGTTAAAAGTTGGTCTTACTGACTCATTGATTAGGTTAAGTGTTGGAATTGAGGATTCAGAGGATTTAATTGCAGACCTTAAACAAGCATTGGAAAATTAAATGAGTAAAGTAACTGTCTACCTCGATCAACTTAAGAGTGAATATGATTCACGTCCGTTAATCAAATTTAAATGGTCAATGTTGATGAAACTGATGCCCAAGCTAATTCTTGTGGTATTGTGTGCATCGTTAATCGCCTATCTTACCCTTGATGTAAAAATACTCTCTACGAAAGTGGGAATCTCTTTTGCTGGGTTTTTAACTGCTGCAATGGGTATTCTTTTAGTATTTAGAAATAATACAGCTTACGATCGCTGGTGGGAAGGACGTAAAATCTGGGGTACTCTTGTTAATACCTCAAGGCATATGGCCATGTTGATTAAAGAGCTGTTTAAAAATAACCCTAACAGGCTTGAAGATTTTGCAGGTTTGCTTTCTGCATTTCCTCATGTTTTAAAAGATCACCTAAGGAATAAGGATGATGAAGAGGCATATAATTTTCTTTCAGAGGAAGAGTTTGCCTTTGTGAAAAAAATGGATCATAAACCTAATGCATTGATTATGCTCATGCAACAAAGGTTTCGGGAAGCTTTTGCATCAGGTGAAATTACAGATTATCAGTATATCAAGCTGACAGATCAGGGTGGTTTATTAACAGACTACCTCGGTAAATGTGAAAGGATCAAAAACACTCCTATAGCTTCAGGCCATCAGGTTCTTGTTACTTCGATTGTCTGGCTTTATTTATTATCCCTGCCATTTGGACTGGTAGAATCAATGGGCTGGTATTCGGTATTCGTAGTATTTTTCATAGCTTATTTACTTCTTTCTATGGTAGAGGTCAGTTTAGAGATAGAAGATCCGTTTGGTACAGACGCTAATGATCTGCCTACTGATAAGCTGGCTGATATGATCGCGATCAATGTTGGTGAAATCTTGCTTGGAAAAGATTGATTATTAATCTGATACCCAGTAAATTCCTGTAAAAACAATTATATCTCATGGCCAAGGTAACAGGAATAGGAGGGGTGTTTTTTAAGTCCCCGGATCCCGAGAAGTTAAAAAAATGGTACAAAGAACATTTAGGTATCGATTATGATCAGTATGGTCGGGTATTTAAATGGCAAGACGGACAACCGGATGGAAAAGGCTCGACTACCTGGTGCCCGTTTGTTGGTAATACGAAATATTTTAGTCCGTCAGATCATGATTATATGATCAACTATCGGGTGGATGATCTGATCGAATTGCTTGGTGAACTGGATAAAAAAGGAATTAAGCAGGTCGGGGAGATGGAAGATTATCCTTATGGGAAATTTGCGTGGATCATGGATCCTGAGGGTAGGAAAATTGAACTTTGGGAGCCGATTGACGATCAATTATAGAGAAAAATTATAAAAGTTTAATTTTTTAAATCCTTTCTGGCGGGGAGCCGTTATCTTTATCACTTAAGTTACCCAACCAGTACATGATTACATTGAATATTCATCCGGATGCCTCACGGGATATCCTGCATGAAATTGCCCGTGAATTTGATATTAAAGTAAATGGGAACCGGCTATTAGTTGATAATGAAGATTTAAAGCTCGATGTCCGAATTGAGGAGTTTGAAGGATTTTTTGACCTGATAATAACCAGGGAATGCATATGCAGAAAACCTGTGAGAATATTTCGTCATGGAAAAATATCTAATAATTTTTTTCCGGTTTTATTTATAGATTCCCCCGCAATACAATTTAAAATCCCAGAATTGGGTCAGGTAAACGTTGGTAGTAATTCTCTACATGGAGTTTCTTTTGGCATGACAACCGAGCCAAGTGAGATGTTTTTACCAATCGAAAAGGAATTAAGATTTTTATCTGTCAGGCTCAAGGAAGAATTTATCAGGAAGTTTGAAAAAGATAGTTCTTTCTCCAGACACATTTTAAAGGCAGAGCAGGATATAATTATCCATGAAATGCTGACTCTCGAAATGAAGAAGTTAATCAGCGATATCCATAATATTGTGGGAGATGATGCTTTTTCAAAAAATATAAGAAAAGTCCGTACCGAGGAACTGATCATGTTATTTTTTAATAAGGTCGATGAACGGGATTTTTCTGTTGGGTCAAAGATTGAAAAAAGTAAAACTGATGCATATGAGCGGATCTATAAAGTGAGGGAAAAATTGCTTCAAGATCTATCAAAACAACCTAATGTAGAAGAATTGGCCGATGAAGCTGCTTTGTCGCCTAGCAGGATGCGAAGTGTGTTTAAAGAAGTATTTGGTATGCCTGTTTATTCATATTTACAGGAAGCAAGGTTAGAAGAAGCCAGGAATTTGTTATTAAACTCAGATTATAGTATTTCTTCTATTAGTTATCTGATCGGTTTTAACAACCCCGGACATTTTGCCTCACTCTTTAAAAATAAGTATGGAATGCTTCCAAGTGAGTGGAAAAGAGCTTGATAATGAGAAGATAGTCATATTTTGACATTAGTTAGTTAAAATTGTATATACTGATTAACCCTTTAATGATACATTTGTAATACGAATTCCGACTAACACACCAGATGTCGTGTTTAGTTAAGATGTTGCCACCCGAATTTGGTTGTGACGGTGGCTTAGCAGATTAATTGTCGGTATGAGTTTTCATGGTTGGGTTAATTAAACCTGTTTTCCTCTCGGGAAGACAGGTTTTTTTCTTTTCAGGACAATAGAAATATCACCAGGCTGAAAATAGCAAATAAGGTTGAAATTATTGATAAATTAGCAAAAGTGACCGGGTGCTTTTTGATGAATAATCCAATAATACTTAATAAGACTGTGATTGCTGGAAAAAATATCAAAGTACCATATACCGGTGCCCGATCAGATACAAAATTAGCAGTTCCATCAATTGAATATAATTCATATCCTTTCCGTTTACCAAACAGCTTGGTTCTGAATAGTTGAGCAGGTTCTGACTCACTGAGTTCTTTAAAAGGGCCGAGAGTCTTCAGATAACTTCCTATTTCAATATTGTATATCATTCCTTCATTCGGTACTTCGCGGACTTCAAAAGCTTCAAAATAGAATCTTTCAGCTGGCTCTATGGTAAGAAAATCACTTAATAGCAGTGCTCCCATGATGATAATGAACCAGTTGATGGAGATAAACGTTTTTTTATTACGAATAAGAAATTCCTGATTTTGAGGAATGTTTTTATAGTCATATCGTTGTCTGCTAGTGCGGTAAGGAGAATACTGATGCCATTTTGGTCTATGGTTTGAGGGAACCACTCTTCTCGTATCTCTTAATAATTCAGCATAATTGAGTTTATTATCGTAATCTTCTTTTTTTACCGGATCTGATAATACATCATAAGCCTCTCTAATCTTTATAAAAATATCCTGGGCATTCTTCTCATGATTGACATCGGGATGATATTTAGATGCCAGTTTTCGGTAGTTTGATTTTATCTCTTTCAGGGAAGCGTCCCGGGAAAGATTTAGTATTTCATAGTAATTTTTGTCCATAGGCATCTGCTAAAGTAACCTTTAATAGACATAAAAAAAGAGTGGCCTGAGCCACTCTCTTTCGCCATACTCTGTAGGACTTTATTACTTGATAGTTATATTTTTAGATTCGAAAACATCATTTGACTCTAATGTGAGAGTATAATCTCCCTGAGGTAATTCATTTAAATTGATATTCTCTCTAAGATCTTTTTTGTAATAGATGTCATTGTAAACAACGTTGTTACCTTCATCCGTGATAGTGAAATTAACAGGAGAACCTGCATTTAAAGAAACGATGGTTACCTTGTTTTTTGTTGTTTCACTTTCTTTTATAAATGCTACAGGGTTTAAATAAGCTGGTTTTTCCAGGATTATTTTATCTCTGGCGACTTCTCCTAAAGTGGTGATTTCAACTGTATATTCTCCATAACCTAATTCTGATAAATTGAATAACTGGCTGTTTTGAGTTTTACTAGTAAAAGCAGAATATACCTTGTTATTATCTTTATCATAAATGGAGATCTGTACCAAATGCTTCTCAGGTTGATGCAGGTCGAGTCGAAATTTCATTGGATTATTAAATATGTGATCTAAGTCAAATATTAATCCTGAGCTCATTTTTTTTGGATCAAAAATCTTGTTTGAGTTTTCATTTACACCCGCATAAGCAGTAGAGCAAATCAGGGTAAAAATAAGTATTAAACTTACTGTCGAAATTGTTTTTGCTAGAGTTTTCATGGCCTTGTATAGATTATATTTTTAAAATTTAATTTTCTGATTAAAGAGGTGCTAGATAAGGTGATTATTTAGTTCTTAATATCAGTGTTTAAGGCTTAGACAGTTTGTATTTATTTACCCGGTTGACTTAATCTGTTTTTTAAGGACTTGTAACTATTGGTAAAACTTCTAATAGGGGGTGGAGTGAAACCACCCCCTTATTTTTATTTGATTGTGATATTTTCAGTTTCAGAAAAGTTGTCTGATGTCATTGTCATTGTATATTCACCTTTTGGTAACCAATTAAGGTCAAGATGCTCTCTGTAGTTTTTCAGGTAATAAGAGTTTACATATACTTTTTTACCGTTTGAATCTGTTATTTTTACTTTAACAGTAGATTCAGTGTTAAGAGAAACTATAGTGACTTTATTTTTAATTTTTTCACTCTCTTTAATGAATCCCATAGGTCTTAAATATTCAGGTTCCTTCAGTACTATTCTGTCAGAAGCTGTTTCACCCAGAGAGTTTATTTCTACTATGTATTCACCGTAACCTAAACCTTCAAGATTAAATAACTGGCTGTTATCGGTTTTACTTGTGTAGGCTGTATAAAGTTGGTTTCCATCTTTGTCATATATTGTGATATTATATAGATGCTTTTCAGGTTGATGGATATTTAATCTGAATTTCAAAAGATCCTCTGAAATATGATCCAGATCAAAAATTAATCCTGAACTCATTTTTTTAGGATCGAAGATATTACCTGGTTCATCGTTGGTGTTTGCAACAGCACTAAAAGATGATAATGCAAATGCTAATGTCAGACTTAAAGCGAAAATTGTTTTTGTTAGAGTTTTCATGGCGTTGTATAATTTGTATTTTTTATTAAATCATTTTGTGTTTAGTATAATGCCAAAGGGATGCCAGAAATATATAAATTACTGTAAGTCAGGTGGTTATGTGTTTTGGCGGTTTCCAGGAATTATAAAAAGCGTACGGTAATGAACATTGTGTTTTCAATAGTGACACAGGTAACCTTTATTGCTAAATCGTAGTAGCTAAAAAAGTGGGTTATTCATTCACATAACATACTACCACAGTCTGGGGGATAACTTATTAAACAAAAAAGAGTGGCAGAAGCCACTCTTCCAAAGCGCATGAAATGTCGTGCTACTTTTTACTTATCTTTGTTTCACTAGATAGATTCTCATTTGAAGTGTATATAGTATAGTCACCCCAACGAAGGTTTTTAATATTTAACTTTTCATTAAAATCCTTTTTTGTGATTTTATTTTTATAATATATTTTACCCTTAGAGTCTTTAATACTTATATAGGTTTCTTCAGACAGATTCCTTCCATAAATTACGACCAGGTTAGTCTCCGGATTGTGAGTTACCATTATTCTTGGCTTTAAAACTTCCGGAAATTCATATACTATTTTTTCTGTAATGGTCTCGCCTTCTGAAGTTATTGAAATTTCATATTCACCATACCCGAAATGGGACAGGTCAAATTGTTGATTGTGTTTTTTATTACTTGTAAAAAACTTATATAATACTTCTCCATCTTTGGAAGACAGACTTACAATGGCAAGTTTATTCTCTGGTTGATCAAGTATTAAATTAAGTTTCAAATCTTCTTCAACTTTAATTGACTCAAAGGTAAGACCTGATTTAAATGTTTTAGGATCCAGTGAGCGAGAATAACCATAAAAAGAGGAGCTGATCAGAGCAATAACTATTATTGCATTCGCGATTTTTTTGATATAAGGTTTCATAACATTGATATTTTATCATAACTATATACATATCAATGCTAAAATAAGACCAATAAATTAATTTGTTGATTATCAGTTGTTTAAGTGGTTTGCCCGTCTTCGAAAGTGTAATAAAAGCGGACATCAGTGTCTCAATTTCATCCCAATGCTTTCTTATAGGCATCATTATAATACTTTGTCAGTTCTTTCCAGTCAAAAGATTCTGACAGATCTTCGGCTTTATTTCTTTGTATCATTCTGAATCTACGTGAAGTCATTGTGAAATGAAGCAGATATTGAGCGAGGTTTTCAACTGTTTTAGTTTCATTGCCCGATTTTCTTTTTAAAACATTGACTCCCTTGTCTTCATAATCTTTCATATTCTTTGAAACGTAGTTTCCAAAGCCTGAAAGGTCAGAAGTAACTGCGGGGACTCCACGAGCAATACATTCAAGAGGAGTATAGCCCCATGGCTCGTAATAAGAAGGGAAAACTCCTAAATGACAGCCACGAACGAAATCTTCATAATCGATTCCAAATAGTGGATTGGTTGAATTAATGAATTCTGGATGATAAACAACCTTCACTTTATCCAACGGGCTATTTACAAATTGATTATCCCGCAAATATTTGAGAATATCGTCATCAATATCATTTTTAAGATTGTGCGTCACGACAATTGGCCATTGATTGGTTTTCCATGATTGTAATATCCTGCGATATCTGAGTTTCCAGTATTCTTCAACAAAGTTATTCAGATCCGGAAGGGTGAAATTTTCCTGGTCAGCGGCTGCCGAATAAAATAATTTTCTTCCTACCTGTTCCTGTATTTTCTCGCAGGTTTTATTGATTTCTTCCATTACAGCCCGGGTATGCAGTACATCCGGGTTAATAGACCAGGAAGGTCTCGGGGTTATAAAGAAGAATACGACGGTTTTATTTACCTTTTCCTTTTTCATTAATTCATTCAACCGTCGCAATGCTTTTAAAGTAATGTCATACCCTTTGTTCTTAAATTCAAATCTTCCCGAAGTAAAAAAGTATAACGTATTATCTAGATCAAAACTATAGCAATGAAAGAAATGGCCCATTACAAAATTATGGATCTTTTCTTTAAACTCTTCATGGAGGTTTTGTACCTCATGTGTAGCACTAAAACGTTTTATATTTAATCCATTTGGAGTAATCAGATCAGGTTCTTTTCCTAATAAGTATTTACATTCTTCCCCGGTTAATTCACTTACTGTAGTAAAAACATCTGCATTTTCAGCACAGGCTCTCTCCATCTGAACGATAGGAAGAATCCAGTATTTTTTAGCTTCCTGGTACCAGTCAGTCGTGGGCAGCGATTTGTAAAAATCTGGTTTGTTCATAGCCAGACTACGGCCGAGGGCTGTGGCATGAGTGGTAAAAACAGTAGAAATCGGAAGATTCATTTCTTTGACTCCTAAAAGAGGAACGCCTGCAAGCCATTCATGCACCTGGGCAATTGCTTTTTTATCACCTTTTTTTGTGAGAGTACCGATAAGAAGGTCCTTACCTGGTCACCCCACATCAAAACCTGGTCGAATAAGTCATTATCTTCAGCTGAAGAAACCCCGAAGTTATCACTCAAGCCTTTTTTAATTGTTTCTAACCTGTTAAAAGTGGCTTGAGGTTTTAACAAGATAATTTTTGGTCTGCCTGTTACCAGCCAGGTGCCATATTGAACTTCGTATCCCATATTTCTCATATGTTCAACTGTGGCTCCAATAGGCCCGCTTAAATCATCGGTCGGGTCAAATTCGTATTGATACTGATCCTCAACCGCCGGGCCGATCAGGAAATAATTGTCTCCCCATACCTCCTTTGTAGCAGGTACTTTTGAACGTATTACAGTATAAATTCCACCAACTTTGTGGCATACTTCCCAGGCAATTTCAATCAGATACGTTGATTCGGTCATAGTTTCATACAGGTTTCCTAAAAGTTAGGAAATATTCCAGAAAATTGTATAAGTTATGTAACTAATCATTTGTAAACAGGTTAACATTTTAATCGTTTGAATAAAACAATTAGTTAAATATGAAATATGTAGTAGTGCCTCTTATTTTATTACTATTATTTAGTTGTAATGAAAGTGGCGATGAAAACGACCCATTGGAAACAGTGTCTGTCGACCTTGAAAAATATACAGGAAGATGGTATGAGATAGCCTCTTTCCCGAACACTTTTCAGGAAGGTTGTAAGTGTACTTATGCTGAATACACAAAAAAAGAAGATTATATTAAAGTTTATAACCGATGTATTCAGGATGGAGAAGTGAGTGATATTTCCGGTAAAGCATTTCCTGCAGGAGAGGGGAAGTTGAAAGTGCAATTTTTCTGGCCTTTTAAAGGAGACTATTATGTAATCGATGTAGGTGATAATTATGAATATGCATTAGTCGGAGCACCTTCGAGAGGATCTCTATGGATATTAAGCAGAACCAGGGAAATTGATGATGACTTATTTAATCGGTTGGTTAAATTAGCGGAGGATAATGGGTTCGATACTTCACAGCTTCAAAAAACACCCCAGGAAGGTTGTGAATCGTAGTTTACGCTTAAAATTCAGGCCTCATTATATTTAATAAAAAAGGCTAACAGATTATTATTTCTGTTAGCCTTCTGGTAGAAGTAAATCTCACTTCTATAAACCGCCAAGCCAGGTCTTAAATTCTTCTGAACTATACATTCCCTGTCCATCATGCCCGATTCCTTCTACTATAATTTCAGAATGGGTATTTGAGGCAGGATAAAAGTTATTCATATATCTCAATATATTTTTCCCCCTGTCAAACCGTGAGCTTCCCAGAACGGTAGCCTGGCAGTCTTCAGTATTTAATGATGGATCAGCCTGATTACCATTGCCGAGTAAATAGATTACTTTCCTGGTGCGCATTTGAAGATCGAAAGTTTCTTTTGGTATTCCTGATAGATAAGCAGGAGTTGCTGAATAACCATAAGGCCAGAATTCAATTCCGTTGCAGTTTTCAACAGTATAAAAAGATCCGCTTGATTCGTCATACCGACGAGCATCAGGATAATAAAAGAACTGACTATTAGCCACCATATAAGTAATTCTATTGTCTTCGATTTTACTTGAAGCTGAATACAGGTGGGTAAATAGCGCTCCGGAGCTATGTCCGGTAACTACAATTTCCGTAAGGTTAGGAAAGTTTCCGATATCCAATAATTCCTGGATCATTTGATCTATAACAGTAAATGAACTTATCGCGGCTGTATTGCTACTGTTACCTCCAGATCTCCAGCTCGATCCTGACCAATAATTATAACCCGGAGCCTGAGATACTTCTTCAAAAACGGGTGCGATAAGAAGAGTGCTTTCCTGAATGCTCAGATCGCTTAAAGTGTTACTCATGTAATTGAAATAATCCTCGCCATTTCTGTTTATCCCATGTATCACCAAAACAGCTTTGGTTATATTTTCTTCGATTCCAAGTTCAGTTTGTAAAGGATAGTTACTGTTATAATTAAAATATGATTCCTGACTATCCCCGGTGACAACCGAAAAAGTATTTTGACAGTTACCTCCTGGTAGACATGGGCTGCTAGCGAAATTGTGCTCTCCTGTAGTAAAACTAAGATTCAGACCCTCGGATAACACACCTCCATTGGTTCCAATTCGATTAGGAGCTAAAATTAATTGGTAAGTTGTATTGAAATCAGCGTTTAACTGAATGGTGACTTTTGTACTTGCATTTTGAAATAATAAAGTATAATCGGCGGATTCTACCCCTGAGGTTATCGAAAAATTATCTCTGAAATCGCTAATGCTTACTTCTGAGTTAAAAGTCAGAATTATTTGTGATTCAGGAGATAACCCGGTCATTCCATCCTGTAGTGGTGTCCCATTGACAGTGGATGAAGTTAACTTGATCTCCGGTTCCTGTCCTTCGTTGTCAGAACAGCCCGTAAGAATTAATAGTGTAATTAATGTTGAAAAGTAAAAAAGTTTCATTCGTTGTATAAAAAAATTGGTCAGCAAAAATGCTGACCAATTTAATCTATTTTATATTATTGACAAAAAGCATAAGGACAATCAGAATTGGCGTTAGAAGTAGCTGTTGCAGCACAATCTAATGTGTTGTATTGCCATACACCACCTACTTTATAAGACCAGGCTCCTGAGTATTCCCAGGCTTCACCAGTTCCATCTACGTTGGCATCACCATACGTTTCTATTACCACATCATTTTCATATAACTCTACACCATCGTCACCATTTTGATTCATAGCATCAGACTGAATTACCAGTGCATATCTGTTAATGCAATCACCAAAATAGCTTCCGATCGTTGCCGGTTCTCTGGCTATTAATATGTGGTCACCTTCTGAAGCAGGTTCAGCAGGAAGTGTAACCTCGATGCCGTCGGTACCACCACCATTGTTGGTAACTCCTACACCATATATACTCAAATCCGGAACATCTCTGTTTACCACAAGGTGAACTGCCTTACCACCGTTTGTGCCTGATCCGTCCCATAGTAAGGCCATAACACCTTTTAGGGCAACCGGACTATCACATAATGGATAAGTACACGAAGCATCTGCGGTTGTAGTAGAACCTACAGTACAGTCGACGCCTCCAGTGATCCACTCTGACCCAAGTTTGTAAGCCCATGAGCCACTGTATTCCCAATCCTGACCTGTACCGTCAACGTTGGCATCACCATACGTTTCTACTACAACACTATCCTGGAATAACTCGATGGCATCATCTCCATTTTGAGTAGGCAGTCCTTCTTCGATAACCAGTTCAAACCTGGCAAAACATTCAGTTCCGTAATAAGATTCTAATGCAGCAGCTTCTCTCGTGATCAGAATATCATCACCGGCATTAACTGAAATGGCCGGGAATGTATATTCAATTCCATCGGTACCACCACCATTATTAGCAACACCTAAAGCGTATTCACTTAAGTCAGCAATATCTTCCGTTGCTCTTAAATGTATTGATTTACCACTGTTACCATCGGTTTCACCAGTCCAGCGTATTGCAGTAACTCCCTTTAATTCTAATGACGGAAGTTTATCGAATATTGATATTTCAAAATTAGTATTGAGTTGTAAGTTTTGCAGGGCAGTAGCACCAATTACTAACGTTTCTTCACCTTCGGCAATTCCATCATTTATAGTAGAAACCGTAAATGATTTTGATGTCTCTCCCGGAGCAAATGTAAAAGTAACCGGATCGACAGTATAATCAGAGTCCACCTCAGAATTACCACCTAATTCAAGTTCAAAAGAAGACTCAATTGGTATATCTTTATTGAGAGTAACATTTATTACTGCCTCCTGGCCTTCTTCCAGAAAGTCTGCATCAGTAGAAAAAGAAATAACCGGAGCAACAAATTCTCTTGTTGTGAAATCAAAATTAAAATCATCTTCCATTGGATTTCCTTCCTGGCTATAATCTCCTTGCGGAATACTGATCGTATAATCAGCATTATAGTCTAACAGTGGGAAATTAATGGTTACAAAAGATCCTGTTTCATCATAAGTGATGGTTTTTTCCGGATCACCGGTTATAGACAGGGCAGATTCAAAATCTGACTGAACTACCGGGTGGGAAAAGATCAATTGGATTTCTGCTTCATTAGGTTCGATTGCAGTTGAACCTGAAACGGCATTTTCACCGTTTGCTTTTACTAAAATAACCCGAAGGTTATCTGATATAGCTTCTGTTTCATCCTCACAGGCCATTGTGAGCATTAGGCAGGCGCCAAGCAAGAGTAATGACCGGCCTGCCATTGTTTTAAGATATTTTATGTTAAATATTTTCATGGTTTATTTATTTACTTGTGCATTAAACATTTCCGGGAATTGAGAAGGAATAAAGTCCCACATAACCGGAAGAGCAAAATAAGTTACTACTGTAATCAACAGAATTGAGATAATGTTCATCGCAATTCCTGTTTTGACCATATCCCTGATGCTAAGCAGGTTTGACCCAAAAACCACCGCATTGGGTGGTGTGGCCACCGGTAACATGAATGCGCATGATGCGGCTACTGTAGCCGATACCATGATCATGTATGGATGGAGGTCAAATGCTGCTGCAATAGGAGCAAGGATTGGTAAAAGCATCGCTATCGTTGCCAGGTTACTGGTGATCTCGGTAAGGAAATTAACCATCGCTACCAGAACAAGGATTAATAAGATCAATGAAAGGCCCTGCATGTAGTTTAACCTGCTGGCAATATATTCTGCAAGGCCTGTATCTGTAAATCCTTTTGCCAGTGCTATACCACCACCAAATAAAATGATGATTCCCCAGGGGATACCTTTGGCATCTTTCCAGTTTATGATCGGTTTTCCCTTTTTAGAGGAAGGAATTACAAATAGCGCAAGTCCACCGATCATTGCAATGATTGTATCATCGATTGCCGGGATCACTTTTTCAATGAATGAACGGGATATCCAGGCCACGGCTGTAAAAATGAATACAACCAGCACTGCTTTTTCTTCATAAGACATTTTTCCCAGGTCTTCACGAAGCTTTTTTAATTGATCCATTCCTCCGGGAAATTCTTCTTTCGAAAAATCAAAAGCATATCTCACCAGGTATCTCCAGCAAATGATAAATAAGACGATCGATAACGGCAATCCAAAAGACAACCACTGAACGAAAGTTATCTTCACATTGTACACCTGCTCGAGTATCCCCGCTAAAACAAGGTTTGGGGGTGTGCCAATCAACGTTGCAAAACCACCAATACTGGCACTGTAAGCAATTGCGATCATCAGGGCTTTGCCAAAGTAACTTTTGCCTTTTTTACCATCCTTTAAAGTTACCTGGGATATGATTGCCATACCGATCGGCAGCATCATTACTGAGGTTGCCGTATTTGATATCCACATGGATAAAAATGCAGTGGCTATCATAAAGCCAAGGATGATTCGCTTTAGGTCTGCACCGATCACATAAATAATGTTCAATGCGATCCGTTTATGCAGATTCCACTTCTCTATAGCTATCGCGATCATAAACCCACCCATATAAAGAAAGATGTATTTATGCCCATAGGCAGAAGATACCTCTCCAATCTCAATCACATTGAGAAGCGGGAATAGTACGATCGGTAATAAAGCCGTCGCAGCAATTGGCAATGCCTCGGAGATCCACCATACAGCCATCCATATTGTGATACAAAGGACATTAAATGCCTCAGCGTTCATTGATTGCGGCCGGCCGATCAGCTGGAGAATCAAAAAAAGCAGTGGCCCGGCAATAATAAATACCTTCCGTCTACTTACTGGATTCATATTCCCCCTTTCCTGACTTAGCGATCTCCATAACTATAGCTTGTAAATAATCAGCTTGAAGTTGTGGCTGGATCATCAAATACAATTTCTGTCCGTTGCGGTCTGTTGTTTGGATCCGCTTTGGAATATCATTTACTGGAAGACCTGTCAATTGATTAAGAAACATACAGGCAATTAAATAAGTGCCAGTAGGAGAAGGATGAGTGCCATCCGGATCGTATAAGTCAATATCCGGATTATTTTGCCTGGCCATTTGCCATGCTTCACCAACCGGGACAAGTTTGGTTCCGGTCTCCTTAGCCAATTTTATGTATGCTTTTTGAATTGTATCAAACATCATTGGGTTTGCTTCTCGTGCCCAGGTCATGTATAAATAGGGTTCAGCACCTTGTTCCCTGGCCAGTTCTATGAATTTTTTACCGTATTCCATGAAGCTTTCCGGGTTATCGATCGAGCTCATACTATGATTCTGAAACACGATTATATCCCATTGCTGACTTTTGATGATTGAAATCGTTTCGAGGTCTTTCTCTCCCTTCCAGTGTTGTTCCAATGATGTTCCACCGGCAGTCGACTGCCGGGCGATCAATGGATAGTCTTGTGTTTCTGCCATCGCTTCAACCACCTGCGGCAGGTTCCAGAAATAAGTATAACTGTTCCCTACAAATAATACTTTTACTGTATCATTTTGTGCAGAAAGTGGTGATGAGATCAAAAGCAATAAGACCCACAACACTATATGTCTATTCTTCATTCTCGATTTCATTAAAAAATTAATTATTGATTCACAGGAGTTGGTTCAAATATTCCTGGGATCGGGTCTGGTGTACTACTGTTTCTATCTATTTCAGATTGAGGATAGATAAAGCGTTGAGGTAGATCATCACCAGTATTAGGCTGTACAGGTACTCTTACCACCGATTCATTATAGGTTCTGCGAGTATCATTAAAGCCTTCGATTTGTCCGAAAAGAGTTACATATCGTTCTTCAAGAATTTCTCTTAAGAGTGCATCATCCTGAGATATGCCATCCGGGTTTTCTATTCCACCGCTTTGAAAATCAGCTTCCACATAAGCTTCATAAGTAACATCAGCCGGATCAGCAATCATATAACCTCCGCCATTCATAAATGCTCGGTATTCGTTTAAGGCAGTAAGTCCATCATCAAAACCACCAGTTCTGAAACTAGCTTCGGCAATGATTAATAGATTTTCCTCATACGTTACGATAGGAGCTGAAGCATCCTGAGCCGCCCAGCCATCTGGATTGGTATTTGGTTGATATCCAATTTCATCTGAAATGAAATAATAATTATACCTTCCGGTCTCATCTGTTTTAGCATTACCCCGATACATCATTGGATTAGGATTTATAGCCCCATCAGGATTCATTAAGCTTATAACAAAATCAGAGACAACTATATCCGATCCCCTGGATTGTACATCAAAAAGTTGGTAAGTAAGATTAGAATCATCCTCAGCGGTACCATGCGGTGCCATCATTGAAGATTCCAGGTTAGATATTCCTTGTTGAGCTGATGCTAACGCATTTGCATAATCTTTAGCATGCATATAATACCTGGCTTTAAGAGTATATGCTACTTCGAGCCAGCTAACGTTATTACCGTCAAAGTATATGTCTGACCCGGAAGTAGGAAGTCCGGTACCGGTATTCAGGTTTACTATCGCATCATCTAAAAGCATTTGAAGCTTATCATACACTACAAGTTGATCCTCATATTCAGGGTTTTCAAATTCGATATCACCAGCTTCATCAAAAGGGATATCTCCGTAAAGTGAAGTACTGGTTCCCAGCGCCAATGCCTGAAGAACTTGAGTAATACCAATTGTTACTCCCTGAATACCTTCTTCTTCTGCAAGTGCTTGAGTGACTTTTGCATTTCTGAGAGTGTTCACAAAAGCATCATCCCAGATATTGTCAAAATCACTAGTAGTTACGGTATAAGAATTAAATCCTTCATATTGTCTGTCTATACCAGTATAATACCCACTGAATATCCCCGAACGACGTGCGGTTTCGCCCGTTTGCAGGATGATATTGCCGACTTCTGCACCTGTTAACACATTACTGTAAGGTGCAGTGGTTGGGTTGTTAGGATCTATATTTGTGTCCTCCCCGACGAGAGAATCACAAGCAAATAATGCAAATGTTCCTAGTATATATAAATATTTTTTTAACATGATCGTTTCAATTAAAAGTTAATACCTAAGCTGAAAACATAAGATTTCGTACCTGGATTATTAAAGTAATCAATTCCACGGCCCGGGCTTACGCCATTCAGGTTAGTGTCCGGGTCATTCCCTTCGAATGGCGACCATAATAATAGGTTTCTTCCGGTAACTGTAAATGTCATTCCTTCAATTCCAAATCTCTCTAAACCATCATTAGACAGTAAATAAGAAAGGGAAAGTTCACGCATTCTTGTCCATGAACCATCTTCGATATAAAGTTCATCGTTTCCACTTCCGAAGAAACCACCATCTCCTAAGTACCATGGTTCGGTCAATGCTACAGGACCGGCACCAAAATCTTTTACAACTCCTCTGAAGGTCGTTCCTGCAGGGATTACATTACCATCATAATCGACCAGATTTTGATCAAATGTTGTTTCGATAGCAGAGTCTTCCCAACGACCAAGATTATAAAGAACTGATTTTGTACCAGCATATATATCTGCGCCCTGGAAAGTTTCAAACAGTGCTGACAGTGTGAAATTTTTATAAGATATTGTAGTGGACATCGCTCCCTGCCAATCCGGATTAGGGTTACCTATTACTCCTTCATTATCATCTTGCTCCGGAAATCCATATTCATCAAAAACAATGTTTCCACTTTCATCTCTCAATGTTCTGGAACCCCATAGTACTCCTACAGGATAGCTTTCAACCGCTCTATTATTCACTGCTGCTAATCCACCCATATCAAACGATTCAACATCCCTCAGGTCTGTAACTTTGTTTCTGATCCTGGTATAGTTAAGGTTTATTTGCCAGTTCCAGTCCTGATTTCGGAGGATGTTATAACCTAAATCAACCTCCCATCCTTTATTTTCAATTTCTGCACCATTAAAGTAGACTCTGTCATATCCTCTACTGTTTGCAATTGGAAAGTCTAATAAAACATCTTCAGTGGTATTGTAGAAATATGTTGTGCTTAAAGAAAGCTTGTTTTCAAAGAATCTTAGATCGAAACCTATTTCGGTTTCCTTTTTTCTCTCAGGTCTCAGATTAGGGTTCCCTCTTTCTGTACTTGGTACAAATCCTCCATTGCCATACAAACCAGTGCTGAGGTTTCCACCAAATGTATCTGAGTATCGAGGAGATACAAATACATTGTTAGTCTGGTATCGCAATGGTTGCACACCAACTTCTCCATAAGAAAATCTGAGTTTGCCAAATGACATTGGAGATAAATCAACTACTTCGGTAAACTGCCATGCAACAGAGACAGAAGGAAAGATAAATGTATTATCCGCTGTCGTACCAAAAGTTGAGGCTGTTTCTCCTCTTAAAGTAGCAGTAACAAATAACTGGTTAAATGCATCCAGGGAAACAGATCCATATAAAGCAGCTGTTCGCTCAGATCCAAATGTACTTGCATCCGATCGGTTTTCAGGTTGAGCATTATCAATATCCCTGGTAGGATTATCAACATCTGTAAATATTATGAAATTAGAAATTTCAGCTCCTTCCGTGCTTCTCGCTTTACTATTGTAGTTAAATCCTACAAGTCCGTTAATTGAGAAATTTTCGTTAAAGTTGTGAGCAGCTTTGGCTATCAGATCAATGTTTAGAATTGTATTTGTAGCTAATTCAGAACCAAATGATCCAAATCTATAGGCTCCTGCTGCAGAGCCAGGAGTGAAAAACTCTCTTCTTCTTTCACTATAGTGGTCTAAGCCTGCTCTGGCAATTAAGTCCATCCATTCAGTAGGCGAATAAGTGAATTTCATTGAACTGATAAACCGATCGACCAATGCCCGGTTTTCCTGTTCGTTGATTGTCCATAGTGGATTATTATAACCTGCTGCCGGACTTTCGCCTAGTGGAGTTCGGTAACTTCTTTGTCTGTTTGATATCGGAGCTGAGGTTGGAGATTCGTAATAATCTCCTCTGTAACCCGATATATCAAAATCAGCCGGATTTCTTAAAAGGCCAAGATAAAGACCCGAAGAACTGGCGCCTCTTCGTATTCTGTTAGAAGTAGTTCTTGAATAATTGAATGTTGATTTTAGATTAACTTTTGTTCCCAGAAGGTGCTCCGTATTTAATCGAATTGTCGATCTGCGATAATCAGAATTATTTCTGATTATTCCTTCCTGATTCATGTCACTAATACTGAAAAATACGTTGCTACTTTCTCCTCCTGCTGTAAGTGAAATGTTATTTTCGAAGAAATGACCATCCTGAAATACCTGGTCAAAATTGCTTTCATCAAAAATCTCTCTGGAATTCTTAGTAAGAATAGGATACCATGCATTTCCATTTTGATCAATAAAGAACTCTCCATCAGTTAAAAAGACATCACTACCGCCTTCACGTTCAGAGATTTTATCTCCCCAGGAATCTCTGGCTCCTTGTTCATATATCCCGTTATTTCCTTGTCCGAATTTTGTCTGTAAAGGATATTTCCGGTTAATCCTGTCTAAAGAATAGGTGCTTTTTATATTTATTTTCACCTTTTGATTAAACTTACCGGATTTAGTTTCAATTACGATCACACCACCTAATGCCTGGGTACCCCACAGAGCAGCTGCACTAGCGCCTTTAAGGACGTTTATACTTTTTATGTCATTCGGGTTAATGTCGTTCAGTCTTGATTGCTGGGCAATTCTACCATCAGCATTACCTCGTACGTCATTACTTACAGGAACACCATCGATAACAATTAAGGGTTGTGCATTCCGGTCTATAGTGGAAAGACCTCTGATTTGAATGTAAGCCCCGGCACCAGGGTCACCACTGTTTCTGGATATCCTTACACCGGAAGATTGGCCACTTAAGGAATTAATTAAAGTAGATTCCTGCTGCCGCGTTACGTCCTCTCCGGAAACTACAGTGTTGGCGTAGCCAATGCGATCTTTGTCTTCCTTGAATCCAAGTGCAGTAACAACCACCTCTTCCAGCTGTTCGAGGTCTTCCTGCATAATTACATCAATAGTAGTCCTGTTGTTTACAGGCACTTTTTTAGTTTCAAAGCCTACAAAGCTATATACTAAAGTTGCGTCTGGATCCACCTCAGAAATTGCATACCGACCTTCGACATTGGTCGTAGCACCTTTAGATGTCCCTTCCTGAATAATTGTCACTCCTATTAAAGGCTGGCCTTCATTATCCACAACACGACCGCTCACATTGATTTGAGCAAAGGTTGTGAAGTGAGTAAAGAAACCACAAGCAAATAATAGCAGTAAATGCGATTTGATTTTCATGTTTACTTGATTTAGGTAATTTATTGGGTTATTTATCAGTTTAAATTCAAGTTTTATCGGGGCATTTTGATAAAACTCCAATTCACAATCTATTTTTAAGTATAAGAGGAAAAAAAATAAAAAGTGGCTTTTTAGTAAACTATAAGCGTTTTTATCGGATTTTATCGAATTTCAACGATCCGAGTCTTTAATTTTTGTATTGTTTAAGTAACACTTTTCCGTATATTTAAATTCTAATGGAAGATTTGCATTCAGAATTTGTAAGGAAGCTCTCAAAACTGTTCGGATCGTATGACAAAGAGCATAAAAGATTTGAAAAGAGCAGTAACTCCGAAATAGCCAGGGAGTTGGGATACAGCGATGCCCAGTTTTCAAGATTGATTAACAATTCTGCGTCTGAAGGTGAATACCATCGGGCGATCCAAAATGTTGAGCGAATATTAAGAATTAACCACCTGGAGAAAAAGGTTAATTCCCTCGAAGGAAAAAGAATTCCTTACGTAAAATATTTTATCATTTTTATCGGTGTAATAATTGCTGCATCGATTATTTATTTTGGAATCAGACTTTCTAATACTCCTACTGTGGTAGAGGCAACTGACACGCCAAGAGGGGATATGCTCAACTGGGCTTTTGAAACTTCTTTTATCAATTCTTATCGCAAACTTGATGACATGCCTGCTGACTGTGATTTACCGTGTTACAAATTACAGGGGAAGTGGGAACTTGATAAGACTTACAAACTGCCTTTTTTCAGGGAGAGAAACGGCTTCCATTACCTCGCTACTGAAGTGACCATGTACTCCAGGTGTTTTACAGAAAGATCTCCGGAAGGTGAATTGCTAGAAGGATATGAATACCAGGAGCATGAAATATGGTACGACAAACGCGAACTCCCATTCGATACGTTTATTGAAGAATCAAGAAAAACAGGGTTGACTGAAGAGTATCAGAATATGATATTTGCCGAAGATGATAATTTCGTGAAGCTTGCTACCCTACATACTTTCTTTAGAAATGAATTTGAAATAGATTCCGGATTTATATATAGAACCGGAAAAGTAATCGGTAGAGATCTTGAATTTTCTGACAATGAGAAATTGTTAGAATTGCTCGGTTCTGAGGAATTGATCAGAGATATTAAAAATGAATTGAATCAGATCGCTGCTAACCGACTAAAAGATTTTAGCCGACCGATATCTTGTATCCCGGCAAGCCTTCCCCGCGAAGATTTTCACGAATACCAGGATGGAGATCTCCTGTCTTTTGCTTGTAAGCTGACTACATCCCGAATGTCTATTGATTATTCTAAAAGCTATATATTGGTCGATCAGTTTATTAAAAACAAGTGCCGATCGAAGGTCGTGTCGAATTGAGGAAATTTAGTTATTAGAGATTAGGCAATTAGTTATTAGGGTGCTTGACTCTATTATGGTAAAAGTTATTAGAGAATAGCTTATTAAGTTATTAGTATGTTTGACTCGAAATTGTCTGAATCAAGATTTACAGGATTAAATGATTAAAAGGATTACCCTTGACTCGCATAAAAAATGAAAATACACCGCTAAGGCACAAAGGTCGCAAGGAAAAACAGCAAGCTGTTTAATTTTTACCACAGAGAATACAGAGGGCACAGAGAAAATTACTAAAGTAATTTTTTTGCTCTTCGAGATGTTAGCGCAGCGCATCTCGATGCCTAAATACATTAGGATCTTGGATCCGTTTTAACTGGTTACTGAAGACACGAACCAGGGCGGTAATGATTGACGGATTAAAATCCTGATTATTTTCAGTTCGACATGCCCTGCGGAACATATCGAACAGCAGCTTTTAAATTTGTAATACGAGTTTAAAAGTGCTTCATTCAAACTTTACACTTAATTCTTCTCTTCTACCCATGGCGTCAGCTTCGCGCTGGTGCCGTCTAACAATTTTATATCATATCCTCGAAATATCCTCCAGCACATTCAGGCTTTCATCGACTTCACCATCAGTGTTGATCACACAAGGAGTTAGTCGTGCATAAGAAATGCGATAAGGAGAAGAACTGGCAATGACATTACGGTCATGGAAGTGCTTCACTGAATCCCTAGCTGATTGCTTCCCTACGATAAAACAATTTATCCCTGCAGATAAATTCGGGTCCATCGGAGTGAGGAGGTCTACACCTTTAATATTTTTAATTCCTTCTTTCAATTTGGTATTCAACTGGGTTGTTCTCTGGTGTACATTACTTCTGCCCATTTCCATTTGAAAATCAAAAGCAGTATTTAATGCCCATCGATGTTCGAAAGAATGAAAACCGCCCGGAGAGATCAGCTGATTGAATGTAACTTCACCCTGAGGAGGGTAACCCATCCACATAATATATGGATTCATTGAAAATGCAGGAATCGTTGGACTAACAAAGTCCCATGCATCTCTTTTACCGTATAAAACACCAGTTCCCCGAGGACCAAAGATCCATTTATGAGTGCCCGCTGAAAAGAAATCACATCCCATGGCAGAAATATCTTCATCCTGGTTGCCAAATCCATGAACACCATCAACAGCAAAGTAAATTCTTTTCTCAGTACTGCGACTTGCATTGGCTTCCTCCACTACATCGGCGATTGCCCGGATAGGAAGTTTCACTCCGGTACAAGAATGAACATGGGTAACCATTACTACCCGTGTTTTATCCGTAATGGCATTAGCAATATTGGAAGTCACTTCTTCGACTGTAATAGTACGGGGATCTTTATATTCATCAATTCTTTTTACTGTTGCACCTGTTTTTTCACAGGCATAGTCGATCGACATATCAGTGACATAATGATCATGAGTAGTTGAAAGTATTTCATCTCCCGGTTTAAGCTTCATTCCGGCGAAGAGAATGGCAGTTCCCATAGTAGTACTGTCTGTGAGAGCGATCTCTTCGGGTTGGACATTCATATATCTTGCAGCGGCTTTGGCAACATCCCATTCTGCTTTCTCGCCTGCTTCCTCCCAATACAAAACCGGGTTTTTATCATATTCATCCCGGTGTCTCTGTATGGCATCGCGTACCGGTTTCGGGTGTGAGGCTAATAGCATCTGGGCCATTTGCACGTGACTAGTATCCAGCAGGAATTGCGACCGGACACTTTCCCAGCTGCCATCGAGTGGTTTAGGGTCATCAATAATGGATTTCTTTTTATTAGAAGCAGCAAGAGAGGCGGGTAGTGCTGCAGTCAGGCCAATGGCAAAACCTGACGAACGGAGGAATTTACGTCTGTCCATGGTAAGGTAAATGGTTTGATAGTTATATAAGTTAGTGAATTTTGGTGGGAAAATAGTTATTGGAGATTAGGTTATTGGTTGATAGTATACTTGGCTCGAATATGATAAAAGTTATTAGAGATTAGGTTATTGGTTATTAGTACGCTTGACTCGAAATTGTCTGCTTCTGGCGCCAGCGTCTCGCTGGTGCCGTTAAATTACTCCACACAAATGCTGTTCCAGATGTTAGCGCAGCGCATCTGGAACCTATAATAAAATAGGGTCTTAGATCCGTAACTGGTTCGTGGAGACACGAACCAGGGCGGTAAATTGATACCCGGATAATAATTTATCAACAGATTTAAAAATCAAGGTAAATCTTTTTCAATCCTCTCAATCGCGGTTCAACACAATTTATAAATCCAATAATCCTTGACCAATAAACGGCTAATGCCAATAATCTTGACAAATGAAGAATGAAGGATAAAGAAATTATATTAAAAGTGAATATTTCGATATCGAATATTTCAAAATAAAAGTATAGACGCTCATATTTACGTCGGAATTTTTTTCAACCAAAACTATTTTATTGACATGCGAATTTTTAAAATCAATGCAGGTATCGCTGCTGTGCTATCACTATGTTTAATCGCAATAAACATATCATGTACTAAAGAAGAAGTAAAACCAGATAATGAAGGAGAAGTTATCGACATTCCCCGCGATGGACTAGTTGCTTTTTATCCATTTAATGGAAATTTCAATGATGAGAGTGGGACCGGGGACTCAGCAGCTCATCTTAGTGCAAGAGGAGGAAGCGGTAACTTTGTTAAAGACAGATTCGGGAATCCAAATAGTGCATATTATACAGATTTTGAACCGTACTTATTTGCAGATAATGGAAAATTTATATTTGAAAATGATTTTACGGTTTCATTATGGGTTAAAGCAGAAAGAAACGAGAATAAAAAGACTGAAGAATATTTCATCACATCAAACGCATATCAATTAGCTTATTCTATTAATGATATAAATAGGTTTGTAGCTCTTATGTCAGGAGGAAATTATTGGTACATTACCTCGGAGTATTTTGCAAATCCTTCGGGATGGCATCATGTCTGTTTCACATACAATCGGGCAAATAGAGAAGCGAAAATTTATGTAGATGGTAATCTAAATAATTCTAGAATTAATAATGAAGCTGAAGATCTGTATAAAACAAGAAGTCAAATTGAGTTATTTGGAACCAGATTCAATTCGGAGGATTATGAAGGCGTGGGGGATGATGTCGCTATTTACAATAGACTATTAAGTCCAAGCGAAGTGGAACAGCTGTATAAACAAAATATTACTAAATAACATATGAGGTTATTTGTTTTTATTATTTGTTCCGTATTTTCAATTTCTGCTTTTTCATTTAATGATGGGAAATTATATGCAATTAATATAAAAGGTGAATTCGTACAAGCCGGAACTTATTGTCAAGGTTCTTCAGTCACGTTTTATTTTGAGAAGCCCACAGGCTATAACAGAGGTGATGAAGAAAATTACCGATTTAAAGATGAGACATATAGCACTTACCACCAATTAAATTTTACAGATGCTAATAATGGTTATTTGAAAGTAACTAAAGTTATAAATAACCAAGCCTCTCCTGGTGACCATATTTTATCAATAGTAATCCCCTCAGGTAATACGAATGAAGACGATGAGATAATTGCCTCCGGTTTTACAATTACCGTAAGAGAAACACCTTCAGTTGAAAGTTTTACATTAATAGACAAAGACGCCCAGGATAATACTTATTCCAATACTGATTCCCAGGTATTTATTGATGGGGGCTCAAGTAACTCTAATGTTGCAACGGATTTTTATTATGGAGATGGGGTTTTTGGTGATAGATATTTTTATCCTGATCGTGTTAACCCTGGTCAGAATTCTGTTTTCTATCAACCTTATATTCAGCATTCCGACATTAAATGCAAAGCAGAACCTGTAGAAGTGACTGTAACAGTTAATAGCAACAATTTTAATTACATTACTTTTAATGAAGCATCTGAATTGAAAAACAGAAATTTCCTGTGCAAAAGTGTGACTTCAGGGTATACATATAATTTTAAATTTAAAATTGACCCGTATATTTCAACTCAATATACTACTAGTGATGGCTGTGGGATTTCATATACTACTACCCAAACCAGTGTAGATAATATTTACCTGGAATATTTTAATAGTGGAAGTCAAAAGGTTAATGTTACTTATTCAAAAGATGCAGATGGATGGTGGGTTGGTAGCGCTACCATTCCTTCTAATCTGCCATCAGATGTAAGCTATCTATATTTGAAAATTGCAGGAAGTAGAAGAAGGGTAAAAAAAGTCACTGGTACGGCAGAGTGTAAAACAAAGTATAATGACGGAGATATTTACGATACTACATATCCAATTACTGCATCATATATTTATACCAGAAATGATCCTTTACCTGTTTTATCTATATCTGATGAATCACCTGCTTTTTGCAAAAACAATGATACTCCTGTTTATTTTTCGAATGACTTTGAAGGTTTAAATAATAATATTGAACCTGATTCAACAAAAGGAATTTTAAAATTTAATTATGAAGGAGGAGAATATAAATCTTTTCCTACAGATGAGTTTATACCATCAACATTTCCAGAAGGTACTTATACATTTAAATATTCATACAATGAGGATAATACAGATTACAGGTTTTGTTCACAGGAATCTAATGAGATTTCTTTAGAAGTAGTAGCACTTCCATTAGCTCAAACAGAATTTCCTGAAAAAGCTTGTGTGGGAGAAGAGGTGACTTTTACTTCTCCGGGTACCGAAATTGAGGGAGCATCCTATTTATGGAGATTCGGAGATGGTGATTCCCTTACTAACAAAATAGATTCCAGAACTTTCGATAGGGAAAGTGCTTACTCTGTAAGTTTGAAAGTAACCAGTAAGGAAGGATGTGTAGGAAAATCGGATAATAAATTCATCAATATCACCGCATATCCTGAAATTGACTTCTCGTATTTCGGAGGGTGTTCCGGACAAAATACTGAGTTGGTACCAGAGCTGTTAAACTCAGATATTCTTCCTGAATCTCAAATAGCTTCCTGGAATTGGAAAATAAATAATGGTAATGAAATATCACAGAAGGTGTTAAATCATACCTTTACTTCTAATGGAATGGATTCAATTACTCTATCAGTAGCTACCAAAGCAGGATGTGAATCATCTGTTACCAGGAAAGTTTTTATTCAGCCAGTGATAGATGTATTTAATTACTTTGAGACTTTTGACGATAATGTTTACCCGGGATGGATTTCAAGTGGGCAAATCAGAAATGAAAATAATTCAAGTTGGCTGGAGAATGATCTGTTTAAAGGTAAAGCAGGAGTATGGGTTACGAATAAAAATAGTGGTTCATACTACAACTCTGAAAACTCATATTTGGAATCTCCTTGTTTTATCCTTGGTGAAACCAATAATCCAATGATGGATTTGAAAATCGCATCAGATACTGATCATCAGGCTGATGGTGTGATCGTAGAATACACAATTGACGGAGGTAGAAATTGGCATAAGTTCGGTAAGCTTGACAATGGATTGGGTTGGTATAATGAAAAGAACTTACTGGGATCTCCGGGTACAGATGAAAATAATACAGATAAAGAAGGGTGGACCGGAGAATTTGACTGGCAACAGGCTGCTTATCAACTCAATACGCTTAGGGATGAACAGGTATCTGCGGGCAATCCCGTAAAGTTTAGATTTTCCTTTGGTTCAAACGCAGACAATCCGATCGATGATACATTGAGTGGATTTGCAATTGATGAGTTTTCTATAGTAGAGAGAAATCGAAAAATGGTAATTGAAACGTTCACCAATATTCACTCCGAACATTATGAACAAGCAGATCAATATTTAAACAATTTTTTAGAGGGTAAAGAGGATCAGGTAATCGATATCCGCTATCACATTGCTGATATTCCGGGAGATCCTGTTAATCAATTAAATCCAGCAGACTTTAGTGCTAAGAGATTGCATTATGGTATAGATAGAGCTCCCAGGACAGTCTTTGATGGTGCGTTCAATATTAGCTTTGATTTTCCTGTATTTCAGTATGATTTTGGAAGGGATACTTATGATCGCAAATCATTAATTTTCGCACCCTTTAATCTTGAACTTAAAAAAACTGAATATGCGGACAGTATTAGCCTAACAGCCAGGATCACTAAAAATATTACCGCTGAAGATTTTGAAGGAGACCTGGTTTTAATGGTTGGCTTAGTTCAAAAATCATTAATACTGGATGGTTATGAATATAAAAATATCCTGAGAGAATTTATCCCTAATGCAGGTGGCATCACAATTCAAAGAGATTGGACAGCAGTAGATACAGTAGAAAAAGTAGTTCATTTAACCTACATGACAGATTATTATAGTGATCTTGATCTGAATGCAGATTATGAGTTCGTGGCATATCTGTTTCGTGCCCAGGATATAGAGCAGACTAAGGAAATTGTTCAGGGAGCATCAGTTAAAATAAATAATCTACCACCTCCGAATATTATCACAGGAATTGATAATGAAAGGGTAGGAGAATATTTTCTTATTTACCCAAACCCAGCAAGAAATTTAATCAGTGTTAAAAGGCCATCTAACATTTCAGGAGAAGTACAATATGAAATTTACAGTTTGGATGGCTCATTAATCAAAGAGGGAGCCTTAAGAGAAAGAGATCAAACTATAGGGGTAAACAAATTTGCGGTAGGAGTTTATTATTTAAAAATAAGTTCAGAAAAAAATCAATTACCAATAATTAAACGATTTGCGGTAATTCGTTAGAGTTTAGATTTGAATTGAGTGTTGATTAGAAAAGGCAGCACGGATTGGCTGTCTTTTTTATTTTAAAGTGTTCAAAATAGTTATTAGAGATTAAGTGATTAGTTATTAAATATTGAAGCTCTTCGAGATGTTAGCGTAGCGCATCTCGAATCAATTATGCTGACATTTTTATCAGTAGATTGAATAGATACGATATGAGACTCGACTTAACTGGTTCGTGAGGACACGAACCAGGGCGGCAATAGAGAATGGGCAATTAAGTTATTAGTTAATGGAGATTGGTTATTAATTTCATTATGCTGTTGAAGCATCACTCTTATCGTCATCGTAAGTTTATTGCTTGTGGTGAGTCATGGACTCTAACACTGACGACAGGAAGACGTCATGGGGAGATCTGTCTAATGAAAAAATTAAATTTTAAAATACATCGCAAAGACGCAAAGGTCGTAAAGAATTGCTGACGTAATTTATAAAGCTCTTCGAGATGTTAGCGATAGCGAATTTCAAAGTAATTATGCTGACATTTATCATCAGTAGCTCTAATAAAAGAGGATCCTAGATCCGTATTAACTGGTTCGTGGGGACACGAACCAGGGCGGTGAATTATAATAAAAAGACTATTGGTTATTTTGAATTTTTTAGTTTTCCTTTTAATGGACTTTTAAAATAGCCTATACCTCCATTTTTGTTTGCGAATAAAACCTGAATTGAATCATTTTCAACTATAAAAGCGTAAGAAGGATAATCATTAATACCTAATGTTTCAGGTGTAATAGTAGAAAGGGTATTATTTTTAAGGGGTCTATTTATATAGGTGTATATGCTCTCATCACTCTCTATGTGAATTCTGTCATTTTTTCTATAGAATTTTAAGCTATCATTTACATCTAGACTTGCAGTAAAGGCCTGTTTTGGGATATTGATTCTAGAATCAGTAAAATCGTGTGCTTTCTTTAATTTGTTGTTTGAAATGAGGTTGTTTAAATTATCAGTACTATCGATTAAAGCCCAGCTTTTCCCAAAATTATTAGTTTCATAAACATAGTAGTAATTTTTGTGATACCACCTTGGATTATCCCATTCAATCGCATAAACCGTTTCAGAATTAACATTTTGTTGTAGCAAATGTGTTATTTGAGGTTTATTTAATCCATTCATTCTTTTTTCCCACTTTCCTGTTTCCGGATTTTTATAAAATAAATGGCCGGAATTCATAGTCAAAAAGCTAGAGTCAGAATAAATTTTCTTTTGGGTATTAATGATGACGCTTTTCAAGCTGTCTTCGTATTGCTGACTAATAGGAACAGGTGTAGCCGTAAGATCTGCACCAGGAAAAAGATATTTATTATTGTCAGTATTATAAATTATAACATAACCATGATGACCAAGTAGATAAAATGAAGTAGAACTAACTGAATCAGGAATTGCTATTTCACTGGTTTTGTTTTCGTATACATCCAGTTTATAAATTTTATCCTTGGCTATTCGTAAAATATTTCCCTTACTATTTAAAATGCTCGTGCCAGATGTTTGAGTTGGCCATTTTAAATATTCCCAGGTAATACCCGCGTTAGTGGTGAAAGCATCTGCAGCCAATGGATTATTTAGTAACCATACATTGCTATCAGCAGGGGAAACATAATATGTATTGAAACCTCCTCCGATCAATCCATTGTTTCGGTTTTCAATTCGAAAGTTATTATGATTCTCTTGATTATCGTTCTTATTAGTGCATCCAATTATTAATATAACAATACAAAAAATGAGTAGTAGTCTGTATATCATTTTTAAAAAAATAAAGTGAAATATTATCGTTCTAGAATATTACTCTGATTTTATTTCGACCATTTACAGGGTGTTTGCCATGATGAGTAAAAGGTGGTAAACTTCCTCCATACCCACTATGAGAGGTTATTTTACATTTATAAACATCAGCCATTCCCGAAGAGTCAAATTTCAGATCAAATGAGTTAAAGTCTATTATCTTTCCTTCAAGCATAGATGTTTGTTGCGATGGCTTTATCCATACTTCCATATTATCAAAATTAACATCTTCAAAATCAAAACCATATTTGGTAATACTATTTGTAACAATTAAGCCAGATTCTTCAACAGGATAGTTGTCTTCCATAGATTTTATAGGTCCTGAATTAGCTTCATAAGTGAAGGATCTATATAGGTGGGTGGAGTTAAGGAGCTTTTTAAATAGATCTTGATTTTTTATAAAAACATGAAATCCTCTCTTAGTAGCCAGAAAATCTTGGTTTCTAGATTTTATTTTATTTTCAGAAGTAGTATTAATTTCTAGGCCTAAATGAGCAAGAGATGAATTTAAGGAACCATAAGCAAACTCATAAGGATTCTTTAATTCATCTGCTAAAGCTTTTTCCCCACCAAGCGCATTTAAGGCATGTTTAACAATGCTTGATCCTTCTTTATTTTTATTGCCTTCTATTTCATCCCAGGAATCTCTAAATTGACTTTTAGAAATCTCACCAGAATTAATAATAATATTTTTAAGAAATTGTGTTTTTGCTAATTCATGAATTTGGTCAAATCTGCCAGTATCTGAAATTATATTAGAATATTCCGGGAAAATGGTTCTTAAAATAGCTATTTCTAACTCAGTACGAAGGTCACCTATTTCATCAGGTGATAGTTGGGATTTAGGTGTACTTTTTGCCACTTGGCTCATTTCCAGAATTAAGGCAGCAACTGCATATCCTGTTCTGTCGCTCATTAAGTTTAAACTTTTGTCAATGGCATCTTTTGGAGATTCATATTTACTTTTAAAGGTGTTGGCAAAGACATTTATTGTTGAGATAGTAGACATCCATGGTCCAACCATTTTATTTTCTCCAAATGCTTGTATCATTTTTGCATAAGTGGGTATTTTCAAACTCTTAAGTGTTACTCCCTTGCCCAATTGTGAGCTGATTTTTGAAAATAACCTTGACTGTACAGAGGCTATTCCAGCTGAAGCTAATGGGGCCCAGGCAGCAACAATTGATGCTAAGCCAATTAAAGCAGTTTTGTAAATTAGCATTTTTTGTTTTTCATCCTCAATAGAGGATTCTATAGCTGTAATGGCTGAGTTTTGACCTGACTTTATTCTATCATAGATGGTTTTTGTATCTCTTATTATATTTGTAAAAAGAAAACTACCCATGTTTTCTTCACCATAAGCATTTTCAAAATAACCGTCTGCTCTTTCTTTGGCTTTATTTTTAGCTTCTTTATAATTATACTGATAATCATATTCTTCATTGCCCTGAGCTCTATTATTTAATTCCTCAATTACCTTTTCATCATCATTCTTCTTCTGCACTCCACTACCTAATCCACTTACTTTAGCAGGCTCTCCTTTTGCAGCTTTACGCCCCATCACATCAGCTTCTTTTTCTAAGGCCGAATCATCATTGACCGCCGCTCCTTTAGCCTGGGTTGTAGCTTTTACTCTTCCTTGTTTTTGCTGAACTACATGAGTAAGCTCATGACCGATCAATTCCTGGCCAGATTTACTTTCAGGGTTGTACTGGCCTGGGGCAAAATGGACATCATTTCCCTGTGCAAAGGCCTTTGCACCCATATTAGTTGCCTCCGGAGAATCTTTGTGTACATTCACATCGGAAAAACTAGTACCAAATGAATTTTCCATTTTTTGCTTTACATTACCGGAAAGGGATGATTTCCTGGGCTGTGATCCAGGTGCCGGACCATCATTACCAATATTCAAAGCACCGCTTTTCAGGAGCTGTAGTGTTTTATTTTTATTGTTTTTATCGGGTTGCTTAGATCGCTGGTTGTTTCGATCTTCTTTTTTTGCGTATTCCACTGAAAAAAATGTAATGGTTGAAGTAAACAAAAGTATAAGTTTGGAGACTATATTCCAATAGGGGTTTGAATTTTTATTTGGCTTAATTCCATCATTTAGTCTGTATTTTATGTGAACAAATTAGAGATTAGATGAATAGTTATTGGAGATTAGGTTATTGGTTATTGATATGCTTGACTCGAAGATGTCTGAACTAGGATTCTTAGGAATAAATAGGATGATAGGATTGCTCTTGACTCGCAATTGGAGAACCGGGATTGACCTTGATTATAAATGATTAACAGGATTGCCCTTGACTCGAGTAAAAAAGTACACCGCAAAGGCGCTAAGGACGCAAAGGAACAGCAAGCTGTTTAAATTTTTACCACAGAGGACGCAAAGAACACAGAGAAAACAGCAAGCTGTTTTAATATCAATCGCAATGGGAACATTCTTCTTAATAGACACAGTTCATCCACTCATCGAAGAATGGAGATCGTCGTCTGGAAGCTTAGGACATAAAGAAAAGCTGTCACAATAGGTTCGGAAAACGAGAAGCAAAAGGAATACTGTAATTACAATCCAATAAAATGAAACTTAGAAAGGCGCGGTAGGAACGACAATATCACGAGGGTGGGAAGGATGGCGAGCTAGGAGATTTGATATTGTCTTGATTTTTTGGTCCATTTTTTATCAAGAAAAAAGGACAAGAAAAAAGACTTTAAAAATTATATAGAAGATTCAAAAGAGAAAGAATGTACCAGTTGGATTTTGACTCGCAATTGGAGAACCGGGATTGACCTTGATTATAAATGATTAACAGGATTGCCCTTGACTCGAGTAAAAAAACACACCGCAAATCTTCAGACCCTGACACCGACGTAGGAGGTCGTCAAGGGGGGACAGCAAGCTGTTTTGATTCTTACCACGGAGCACACAGAGAAAATTGCTGATGCAATCTATTCAGCTCTTCGAAATGTTAGCATAGCGTATTTCGAAGTATTAATGATTTAGGATCTTAGATCCGTTTTGATTGTATCATAATAAAACAATATTAGCTTTCAATAGCTCCCTGGTGCTATACAAAATAAATTTCTGCCGCTCACTATCTGATTTCTCCTCCATATTAACAACAAAAAAAACGAGCGAAATGACTCGATTTCCTTTCAAATCATCACTTTCTTAATCAATTCCTCACTTTATTCACTCCTTATTTATTAAATTATATTAATAACTAATTATTTAAAGAATGAAGAAAGTCAGGATCTTATCTATTGATGGTGGAGGTATACGCGGAATCATACCTGGTTTAATCCTAGCCCGACTGGAGGAAAAGCTGCAGAAAGAATCGGGAAATACCGATGCGAAATTAGCGGACTATTTTGATTTTATGGCAGGTACCAGCACCGGGGCAATTTTAGTTTTATATTATTTAGTTCCTGGCGAAAATGGCAAGCCCAAATTCACCGCTAATGATGCTGTTAAAATATATTTGGATAGGGGAGACGAAATATTTGATGTTAATATCTGGCAGGCAATAAAGAGCTTTAAAGGTGTTTCGGATGAAAAGTATGATGCCAAAGAACTTGAAAAAGCTCTGGACGATACTTTTAAAGAACTCTGGTTATCCGAACTGATCAAACCGTGCATTATTTCTTCGTATGATATAAAGAATGGGAAGCCTCATTTCTTCAAGCAGCATAGATCCACTAATGAGATTTATAACTTTAAGGTTAAAGATGTGGCCAGGGCAACTTCTGCTGCTCCGACTTATTTTGAATGTGCACTGGTCAAAAATGAGATCGGGACATCCTATCCCTTGATCGATGGTGGAGTGTTTGTCAATAATCCTTCACTAGTTTCTTATTCCGAAGCGCGAACGATGACCTTTGGAAATATCAAAAACCCAACTGCCAAGGATATGATGATCGTATCGTTAGGGACTGGAAGCACGCCAAAAAGATTTGAATATAAAAAAGCCAAAGACTGGGGCCCGGTATCATGGATTAAGCCTTCTTTAGATATTATGATGGATGGAAATTCACAGACGGTTGACCATCACCTATGCCAGATCTATGACACACTGAATAATAAGTCAGACAGAAATAACTATCATCGATTGACTCCAAAACGGTTGACGGCAGATTCTGCAATGGATAATGCCTCTCAGGAAAACATGGCTATGTTAAAAGAAGATGCACTGAATTACATCTCCCAAAGCGAAATCGACGAAGAACTGGATGCAATAGCTAAGAAATTAGTTGAGTATGTGGGGTAGTTAGTTATTAGATATCGGTAGATTGGTTATTAGTGATTACTTACATAGGCTACCTAATATGTCTGCTGTGTAAATCTATTCGTCATTCCGAATCCTTTATGGAGAGGAATCTTTCACATAAAATATATAGTCCATTCTTCAGTTGGAGGCAACTCTGCACTGTTGTAGATATTTTATTCAAGCAATTTTTATAGCAGGAATAGTGACTTTTTCGTATTTCAAACTTCATATTTGAAAACTCGAAACGACCATTTATCTATTTAATCACTTATATTTGATTTTAGCATTTTTAATTATTTATGAGGCACTCATTTTTTCAGTACTTACTACTAATTATCATATTATGTTCAGGTTGTTCTGTTCTGGAAGCGCAATCTAAAAAGGAGAAAAAAGCATTAAAGATCTGGGTAAAGCAGGAGGGTAAATGGGGATTGATAAATGGCATGGAGAAATGGATAGTGGAACCTCAGTATGCCAACTGTCTTTCAGTAACAGATGATTTGGCAATAGTTACTTTCCTAAAAGATTCTACCAAAGCCAAGGGTGAAATGCGCCAACATGTGGTGGTGAATAATAGAGGCAAGGAAATATTTATTTTCGAAGCAATTGAAGCTGAGTTTACAAATAATTTCAATCACATACTTTATAAGGTTAGCACAGGTGTTGGTGCTATGAATAAAGATGGTGAAATATTAGTGAAGCCTGTGTATGAAAAGTTAGAAGAAGATCCTTCCAACGAAAGCCGATTTATAGCTGTGAAAGATGAAAAATGGGGCCTGGTTAATGATGAGGGGAAAGTGATGGTGCCGTTTGAGTATGAAAATATTAATGTTGCTTATATCAATAGGTATATTGCTAAAAATAATACAAGATTCGGAGTGATAGATGAGTCTAATAATGTTATAGTTTCGTTTAACTATACCATGATTTTGCCAAACGTCATTTTTGATTTTTATAAAAGTAAAGTTTTATACAATGAGGTTTTCGCAGAAATTGGGGGTAAAACAATTCTAATTGATATTCTGGCAGGAAAAAAAATATTAGAGGAGAACTTAAGCTATCCATTAAATATAGTTGGAGAAATAAATGTTTTACCTTATAAATCAGAAGAGGGATTCAAGTATGTTAACCGAAACAATAAAACAATTCTTAAACTTCCTGAGGATTTTGCTTACATCAGTTTTTTTTCTGAAGGAAGAGCGGTATTCGGAATTAAAAGGGATGATGAAATGTTTTATGGTTTGATTAATCAAAATGGAACTAAAATAGTAGATCCTATATATTCTTGGATTAATTCATTTAAATATGGTAGAGCAGCTTTCAGATTAGAGGGTAAATATGGATACCTTGGTCAAAATGGAGTTGTCAAAGTTGATAATATTTATGATCAAGCTTTCTTCTTCGATCAAAACGGTTTGGCAAAGGTGATGAAGGATGGTGAAATTGGTTGCGTTGATCAGTCAGGCAATGAAGTTATTCCTTTAAAGTTTAATTCAATCGAAGTAGTTAATGGTAAGTTTTATTTTTGTGATGGGCCATCTATGAATGTGTTTAATGTTAATGGAGAACCGATACTAGAGAATTCCTACGAAGAATTTAGAATCGATTCATCTCTTGATATCGTATATGAAAAATTATAAACCTCAATAAGACTTTTATATCCTTTTATAAATATAGGAAGTTACCATTTAATTAAGATGAGGTATAAGGATAGAACATTGAAACAATATTAATGATTGCTTCTAAAAGTTGCATATCCCATATTTCTAGCTTTAATAAAGTCTTTTAATACCTGTTTATTTGCACTGATGTATTCTCTCATAATCGGCTTCCACCAATCATTTTCTTTTGGATGGTCGATGATCTGCCTGCTGGTATTGATTAAATCATCTATTTTCGTATCTCCGGTTTTTTGATTACCCATTTTAAAAGAATTGACTTTTAAATCTCCTTGCAGAGAATCATCCATTCCAGTTAATTTTTCCTTTCCTTCTAGTACATTTACCTGATGGGTTGTAAAGCTTGGTGCATTCGCTGCTATTGCCCTATCCATTGCAGTCAATACGGTTGCATATGTTAATTTATTGCCGGTAAAGGATGGATCAGTTTGAATGGTCGTAATATGCTGGATGAATTGCATTCTTAACGTGGTGAGCTCCAGGTAAATAGCTTCTCTTTCCTGTAGTGTTTTTGCTTTTTTAGTCCTTAAAGCTAAATTATTAAGATCCCGGGCAGCCTCTTCAAACTCAAACGATCTTAGTGGTTGTTGAACAGAAACCAGGCCACTATTAGCAACATTTAGTATCTGATTCAATTTATTACCAATATAAGGGTTACTTCCATCTATTTCCGAGGATGCGATTAGCTCTTGTTTTCCTTTTAAATAGGCGCGTGCATGTGCTGGAGATTGATCCAAGGCAACTAATAAATCAGCTACCTCTTTAAGAGACTCTGCAGTTTCATTAATATTAGCTTGTAAATCCGGTTTTTTACCAGTGGCATAACCTTGAGTCAGTATCTCCTTTCCCATTTCTAAATTCTCATCAGCATTATTATTGCGTTGCTTTGTCAGGCTATCCTGATAACCAACATTAGCTTTCTTGCTACCCCATGCTGCCAGTATTTTATCTTTGATCATTTTATCAGCTTCTACTGCGAGCTTAAATCCTAAACCAAAGAATACACTGTTTTTATGGTCTTTGGAGATTTGAGAGTGAGAAGGGCCGGCCACTGCCTTTGCAGGAGTGTTTTCTAATATTTCACTTCTTTTAGTAGCCTCTTCCAGACGGGATTTTTCCAGATTTTTGTCTTGCCCTAACCTTTCCATTGTGGGCTGAACATAATCATTTAATTCTCCATTATTAGCCTTTATTCGCTGGCTTGATTCCAAGACCTCTACCATACTTGTGTTTGCAACATTGCTTTCCAGAACAAGAGAGTCAACCTGATCAGCTATAGGGAGCATTGCATTTTGGTGAACCAATAAACTCATTTCATATAGTGCATCACTAATTTCATCAGGATAGTTAGAATATAGATATTCCATAACCCTATTACTACCCTGAAGAAGAGTAGTAAAACCTATATTTTCTGCGAATGATTTAGCAATACCATATCCGAAGCCCAAATGTTTTTTTAGTATGGCTTCGTTTTGTTCATTTGATATGCCCCCATCGATTTGTGAGCTTAAACTTTCCATAAACTTATTCATGGCCTTAATTTCATCTATGCTAGCCGGATATTTAGGTGGCTGCCTCAGCATATGGACCATTTCGTGCCCAACAGATTCTACTGTATCCAAAGATGAAAACGAGCCCGTTGCAAGTACTTTTCGTTTATCTTTACTTCCTGCTGTAGTACCAGGTACTTCTACTTCCGGACTAAAAGACTGAATTTCTATTTTACCCTCCATATTTTCTAATTCAGGAAAGGTGCCTTTCATCTCGCTATTAAGCATTTCTTCTGCCGCTATTTCCACATAGTTTGAATGGGCAAATAAATCTTCAATAGCATGCATTGCCGCTCCAAAATGTAAAAAACCTTCTTCGTTTCTGCCTTTTTCAGCTGCCAGAGTCAATCTTTTTTCCACATGTTGGTTCGTACGCCTGATATATCCCATTACCCCTGAGCTATCTACATCAAAAATCCCCATGTCGCTTCCTGAAACTGCTTTAGCATCTGGTTCGGTAGAAGGGACTTTTGTTTTTAAATGGTTAGGTACCGGAGCTGACTTTTCCGGGTTTACATAATCTGCAGATTCCAGTTCAGGACTGATCTTAGGAGGGGTACTACTATATTCTGAGTCTTTGATGGCACCGACTGGACTATCCAGGTGTTCTGATAAAATGTAAAACCCCATTTGCTCTGAGGTAGGTGCCTTTCCAAATTTTTGATATGCCACATAATTAAGCATTGCATAAACTGTGTCAGCTCCTAATACTTCCATGGCAGATGGTACAAAGCCCTGGTTGACATCACGCATCCAGTTGCCATAGTAGATCATACTGGCTTCGTCTTGCGAAAAGTCTCCATTATCAGTCAATGCATTACGTGAAGCACTTTCATGTAATGGTGCTTCAAATCGCTGCACAACCTGGGAACCACTTTGAGACTGATTTACGCTTTTAGGTTCCTGAACAGGATCTCCGGCTTTAAACTGTGCAGCCTTATTTCCCATTTCATCCGCCTCTTTTTCCAGGGCTGGATCATCATTTACCGGAGCTCCCTTAGCTTGAGTAGTAGCCTTTACTCGTCCTTGCCTCTGCTGCACTACATGGGTGAGTTCATGGCCGATCAATTTCTGGCCAGATATACTTTCCGGGTTGTATTGACCAGGCGCGAAATGGATGTTATTTCCCTGAGCAAAAGCCTTTGCTCCCATATTAGTTGCTTCCGGAGAATCTTTATGGACGTTCACATCGGAAAAACTAGTGCCAAAAGAACTTTCCATTTTCTGCTTTACATCACCAGAAAGAGAGGATTTCCTTGGCTGAGATCCCGGTGGGGGACCATCATTGCCAACTCTAAATCCGTCCGTTTTTAGAAGCTGGAGTGTTTTTTCTTTATTGTTTTTTTTATCGGGCTGCTTAGATCGCTGGTTATTTCGATCTTCTCTTTTTGCGTATTCCAATGGTAAAAAAATGTAATGGTTGAAGTAAACAAAAGTATTAGTTTGAAGACTATATTCCAATAGGGGTTTGAGTTTTATTTAAGACTTAAATTCTTCATTCAGTCTATATTTTGTGTAAGGCTATTCAGTGAAAGTTATTAGAGATTAGATGAATAGTTATTGGAGATTATGTTGTTGGTTATTGGTATGCTTGACTCGAAATTGGAGAACTTGGATTGACCATGATTAAAAAAGATTAACAGGATTGCTCTCGACTCGCAAGAAAAAAAATACACCGCAAAGACGCAGAGATCGCAAAGGAAACAGCAAGCTGTTTTGTTTTTTCACCACAGAGGACGCAAAGAACACGGAGAAAACAGCAAGCTGTTTTAATATCAATCGCAGTGGAAATTCTTCTTAATAGTCACAGTTCATCCAGACATCGAAGAATGGAGATCGTCGTCTGGAAGCTTAGGACATAAAGAAAAGCTGTCACAATAGGTTCGGAAAACGAGTATCAATAAAATTATAATTATTTCATTTTAATAAAATGCAACTTAAAAGGGCGCGGTAGGAATGACAATATCACGAGGGAGGGGAGATTTGTGAGGCAGGAGATTTGATAGTGTCTTGACTTTTTTGCTTCGTTTTTGTGTCAAGACAAAAATGAAGAGAAAGAATATTTAACATCATACATAGAAGATTTAAAAGAAAAATATTTCACATTCTTAAAAGAATCTCTTCAAATCAACCGGTTTGTGGAGACACGATCCAGGGCGACGAGGAATGCCTTTGACTCGTAAGAAAAAATACACCGCAAAGTCGCAGAGATCGCTAAGGAAACAGCAAGCTGTTTTGTTTTACCACAGAGAGCACAGAGAACAAGGAGGAAACATCAAGATTTTTGAATTAAGTAACACCGAGTCGGCAGGGATCAAAGAGAATTACAGATTCAATGAAATTAAATGTCTTACATAGAAAAAAGGGAGATTTCACATTCTTTGCCTCAATCTTTTAAAAGTTGATACTTAGAAGGGCGCGGTAGGAATGGCAATATCCCGAGGGTGGGCAGGAATGAGCGCTAGGAGGATCGATATTGTCTTGATTTTTTGGTCCATTTTTTATCAAGAAAAAAGGAGATAAAAGATATAATCCACTATTTAATCTAAAGATTCAAAAAGGAAAAATTCACCATTAAACAAACACCCTACTCTCCCATCTTAATCCTCTTTCAATCCACAAAAAAAAACCTTATTATTACCCCGAATTTATCAACATCAATTTTTTATACTAATGAAAATACTTTTTGATATACTAACTTATATAGGTGCGACAATAGCGTCTTTTTTGCTTATGGCATTAATCATTACTCTATCAATTTTGCCCTTCCTCCATGAAGATTCTTCATCGGTTTATTCTCCTTTATTTCTTTGTCTACTTCCGTTTTTTGTAATTATTGGATTTATTATTCAACTAATCATTCATAAGATTAGGGGAAAAATGCAATGTTTGATTTTTTGCTTTCTATACTTCGCTATTATTCTAATCAGCTTTTATATTTTAACCAATGCTTTTAATATAGACTTACTATCAGTATTTAAATCAGAGAGAATAGCATATGGAGACCTCTTCATTAGATTATCTCTACCTATGATCGAAGTAGGCCTGGCTTTATATCTTGTTGATCCAATCCGGCATAGGATATTTAGGACAAAAAGAATTAATTCAGATACCGAAATTTTATAAGAGTGAAGGAGAAATAATTATCTTTATCTGAATTTACAGGATTCAAAGATAAACAGAATTACCCTTGACTCGAAGAAAAAACACACCGCTAAGGCGCTAAGGACACGAAGGAACAGCAAGCTGTTTTGGTTTTTCACCACAGAGGATGAAGAGATCGCAGAAAAAACAGCAAGCTATTTATTTCACCATAGAGGACTCAGAGAGCAAGGAGTTTTTAACTATCAGTATTATTAGATCTCTATAGCTCCAATTTAATATGATTATTCTCCGCTCTCATTCTCACACTCACTCTGCTTTCCGGGGCAATATTGTTTTGACACTAGGATCCTGAAAAGCGACAGCCTCGTCAATAGTAAGACAAAAAATGACTACTTTATTTAAGATAGGAATCAATATAAGAGAGGGGTTTATCTTCCTATTGCCTGATAACAAACGCTTACTTCCGTTTACTAACGACTAAATATCTCAATTAGTCCGACTTTTCAGATTGTGAATATTACTTTTGGTGCCATCAACCAAAACAATAATTCTGGGATAACCCTTATTGCGGAATTCCATTTTTACATAATTAAAAAGTTTATCAACTATGATTAGAAGAATTTGTCGCCTGGGATTCTTATGTTTATTTGCGACCCTGGTATTTAATTCCTGCCAGGATGAGGATATCCTTAAAAAGGATGAAAAGGAAAATATTTTTGGTAAAAAACTGAAGAACCCGTATGCAGTAGAAAACATGAAAAAAGCATGGGAGAACGTTAAACCAGAATTATCTCAATCCGGTAGGTTTAACTTAGAAGGTGTTAATATCACAACCACTCATTATTATGTCAGATTTTCACCCAAGGATTCTATTGAATTAGATCTCCTTTTACAGGATTCGCTTCTTGAGTTATATACGTATCCGTTAGACAGGGAAAGAACTTTTTCAGGAGAGACCCCATATCATGATCCTTCGATCCCTTTAGATCAACCAACTTTTCAATACACTGTAGTATTAGCAGATTATAAGTTTCCGGAAATAGAGTATGAAGTTCTGGATAATCTATTCCTTCCTGATGAAACTGGTCATACTCCTGGGGGTAGAATAATAAATCCAATGGATGAATGTCTTCAACCATATTTAGTAAACGAAGCGATGAGGATTACAGAAAATTACGCTGATATTGTTCCTATTGAAGAGGACTGTGGAGTGGGATCAGGACCTTCAGGAGAATGCGATAAATGTCCCAGAGGTCAAATATTGATTGAAAATCCATACAGTGGTAAAATATATAGAGATGGTAAATTTTATGATGGTGTACCTAAAGTAAAAGCAAGGGCCAGAAAATGGTTTAAAATTAAAACAGCCTATACTAATGAAAATGGAGAGTTTGTTATTAAACATATTTTTGGTGGAAATAGAGAAGTGAATTATGGTATAAAATATTCTAATCACCATGCATCCTTAAAACCGGTAGCGGTTGGATTCGGACCGGCATTTTTAGATGGTCCTAAGAAAAGTGGTCGATGGGAATACAGGTCACACAAGGGTAGCAGATCCTATTTATGGGGAACGATAATGCGAGGGGTTTATGATTATCATTATATTTGGGCACCAGAATTTAATATAGGAAGACCTCCGAATGATATCAAATTCAGAGCTTGTGCCGAAAATAATTGTGGCTCAATGAATATGTTGCACCAGATTACAGAATACCCAACATTAGGTCTTGGGAGATGGGTCTTTTCGGATATTCGAGTTGGTAATAAACACGATGGTTATAATATTCTTTATTCAACAGTCATCCATGAACTGGGACATGCAGCGCACTGGCAATTAGTTGGAGACTGGGTTCCGACTAAAACATGGAATATGATGTTTTCTAAGAAGATGGTAAGAGAGGCCTGGGCGTCTGGTGTTGCTTATGAAGTTTATGAAATAAAGTTTAAATCATTACCAGAATTATATGGGAAATGTTGGGCAAGCCTTGATGGTGTTGGTTTACAAGATATGATTGATGATGGATATCCATTAGTATTAATTAGAGATTTAATTGATAGTAGAAATGAATTTGATCCAAATAGACTAGAATGTGACGTTTATGATGATGTTGAAAACTTTACACTCTCAGAAATTTTTTATTCTTTAAAGAGAGTAAACTCTAATAAGACTAATACAGCTATGAAAGAATGGCGAGATAATCTGATTCAAAAACGACCAAAACAAAAAGACAACCTAATAAACTATTTTCACCAATGGGAAAAATAATTAATATTTTATTGAGTTTATTTATTTTAGTTGGATGCGATATTACACCTCATAATGTTAATGAAATCGAATTTTACTTCTTGAATAAAACATCTTCAGGTATCCAATATAAAACTAGCTATGATGGAATCGAGAGCCGTTATTTAACTATTGAAATAAATGGAAAAGAATACACCGGAGGCGGAGGAATTCTTGAAATTGATTCAATTGTTTTTATTAAGATTAATACACTTGATACAATTAAGTTTGTAAATGGCAGTAATTCTAATGTCGCAAATGATGTGTTTAATACCTCAAGCTGGGTTAAAAAGGAACACAATAATTATTATTATACATTAACCGATGAGGATTTTGAATAGGAAGTTGATACTAAGCATTTTTGGTGTCATTTCATTTTTTTTCATGTGTGATCGAACCTCATAATTCAGATGAACCAAAATATTATGTGAAGAACAATACTTCAGAAAATATTTTATGGGATAGTTATAATTCTGGAATAAATCGGGCTCAACCATTGGAAATAGATATAGGCCAAGATATTTATACTGGAGGCGGAGGGATAACTACTGTAGATTCAGTGATTTTTATTAAGGAGGAAGTAAAAGATACCCTGATTTACAGGCATCCTGCATATGATAATGCACAGAATAAAACTAATCATTTTTTTGAACGAAATAATTGGATTGAATTATCATCTGGAAGATACTATTTCATACTTACAGATGAGGGATTTGAATAAATGTTGGGATTGTAATTAACCAAGATTGCTCTTTGACTCGGATAACAAATGAAAAATGCACCACAAATCGATAGATCCTGACATCGACGTTAGGAGATCGTCACGGGATCGCTAAGTCAAAAACCCTGACATTCATTGTCATGGGAAAAACAGCAAGCTGTTTATATTATTTACCACAGAGAGCACAAAGGACGCAGAGATCGCTAAGTAAACAGCAAGCTGTTTAGGTTTTATACCACAGAGAGCATAGAGAACACGGAGGAAGATCAAGATGTTTGAGTTAAGTAACACCGATTTCGTAGGGTTCGAAGAGAATTACAGACTCAATAAAATTAAATATCTTACATAGAAAAAAGGGAGGTTTCACATCCGATGCCTCAATCTTTTAAAAGTTGATTCTTAGAAGGGTGGGGTAGGATTGACAATATCACGAGGGTGGGGAGGTTTATGAGGCAGGAGATTTGATATTGTCTTGACTTTTTTGCTTCGTTTTTGTGTCAAGACAAAAATGAAGAGGAATAACTGTCTGAATCTGAATTTACGAGATTCAAAGATAAACAGGATTGCCCTTGACTCGAATAAAAAACACACCGTAAATTTTCATAACCTGACACCGACGCATGAGGTCGTCACGAGAGACTCAGTGAGCACGGAGGAAATTGCTGATGCAATTTGTTCTTAACATTAAATAGGGAAGGAATTGGTTGACTGCATCTCGAAGATATCAGTATCTGCCAAGATTAGATCGAATTTTTCAATAGCTTATAAGAATATCGAGAAGAAAGATAGATAAAGATTACTCAGACCTTTCAGAAGATTTGAACTAGCAGTTTTATATTATTTAAATATAGAAAGATGATTATTTTTTGAAATAGGATATGATTTTATCAAAAACAAGTACAGTTAATGCGATAAATAAAAATATAGTTAATACAGTTTGGTATGTGTTTAATTTCTTGAATTCCCCTGTTAAAAATAAATAAGATCCTACTGATAAGAGAATCAGAAACATGACAATTCTTGGAGGTGTTAATTTGTATTTAGGCATAGCGTTTAAGAGTTCAATTATACGATGTCCTGAAAAAGAAGTCAAATTTTTGGAAATATATAGACATTAGTAAACGGAAGTAAACGGCTACTAATAATTGAGATTTTAGGAAACTATGAGATTCTTTCGAATACATACAGCAAATCCATAGCCCCTGATGCATTAGGACATATTGGAAAAAACTGCAAGCTGCTAATTTTACTACAGAGGACGCAAAGAACACAGAGATAAACAGCAGGCTGTTTAGGCTTTATATCAAAGAGAGCATAGAGAACACGGAGGAAACATCAAGATGTTTGAGTTAAGCAACACCGATTTCGCAGGGTTCAAAGAGAGTTACAGACTCAATGAAATTAAATATCTTACATAGAAAAAAGGGAGGTTTCACATCCGATGCCTCAATCTTTTAAAAGTTGATACTTAGAAGGGCGCGGTAGGAATGGCAATACCCCGAGGGTGGGCAGGAATGAGCGCTAGGAGGATCGATATTGTCTTGATTTTTTCGTCCATTTTTTATCAAGAAAAAAGGACAATAAAAAGGACTTTAAAAATCATATAGAAGATTCAAAATAGAAAGAGCATACCAGTTGGATTTTGACTAGAAATTATAGAACCGGGATTTACCTTGATTTTAAATGATTAAAAGGATTGCTCTCGACTCGAAAATTAAAAAAAACACACCGCAAAGGCGCAAAGGAAACAGCAAGCTGTTTAGGTTTTATACCGCAGAGGACTCAGAGAGCACAGAGTTTTTTAACTAACAGTATTTTTAGATCTCTATAATTCCAATTTAATTTAATAATTCTCCACTCTCACTCTCACACTCACTCTGCTTTTCGGGAGTGGGGAGGAATTAGGGAAAGGAGGATCAATTTTGTCTTGATCTTTTTGCTTCGTTTTTATATCAAGACAAAAATGAAGGGGAGAAAACAGTTTGAATCAAAATTAAGGAGATTCAAAAATAAACAGGATTACCCCTGACTTGAAAACAAAAAAACACCGCAAAGACGCTAAGGTCGCAAAGAAAAACAGCAAGCTGTTTAAATCTTTACCACAGAGAACGCAGAGGACACAGAGAGAACATCAAGATGTTTTTAGCTAAGTATCACTAAATCCTCAAGGATCGAAGAGAATTATTGAATCGATAAAATCAAATATGTTACGTAAAAATAAGGGAGGCTTCACATTCGAAGCTTCAATTCTTTAATTGTTGATTCTTAGAAGGGTGCGGTGGGCTTGACAAAATTCCGAGGGTGGGAAGGTTGGCGGATCAGGAGGATCAATTTTGTCTTGACTTTTTTGCTTCGTTTTTGTGTCAAGACAAAAATGAAGAGGAATAACTGTCTGAATCTGAATTTACGAGATTCAAAGATAAACAGGATTGCTCTCGACTCGCAAGTAAAAAATACACCGCAAGGACGCAGAGATCGCTAAGGAAAAAGCAAGCTGTTTAAATCTTTACCACAGAGGACACAGAGAGAGCATCAAGATGTTTTTAGCTAAGTATCACTAAATCCTCAAGGATCGAAGAGAATTACTGAATCAATAAAATCAAATATCTTACGTAGAAAAAAGGAAGGTTTCACCTCCTATTCCCAATCTTTTAAAAGTTGATACTTATAAGGGCGCGGTAGGCTTGATAAAATTCCGAGGGTGGGCAGGAATGAGCGCTAGGATGATCGATATTGTCTTGATTTTTTTGGTCCATTTCTTGAGACCCTGACAAGCTTTGCTTCGTCACGGGTTTTATCAAGAAAAAAGAACAATAACAAAGACTTTAAAAATCACATAGAAGATTCAAAAGAGAAAGAACGTACCAGTTGGATATTGACTATACCAAATAAATTTATACCATTCACAAACAAATTTCCTCTGGCTATTTCACCTTTCGGCTCACCACACAAGATAATCAAAATGACACACAGTCATCTAAATATTAATACTACCTGAATTCTACACACATCACTCTCACCCTCTTTTCCTTGCTATTATTAACTTCAATCCTTTATATTTACTCGATGGAATGAATAATCCGATTTTTTAGTTTATTCCAAATCTTTCAACCAACAAAACATATTTTTTTATCAACTGATGAGCGAGTTTGATCAGAAGAAAAAAGCACAATCCTCTACAGGAACCCAATCACGAAATAATCTTGGAGTAGAATTAGATATCGACTTCAATCCATCTCCTTTTTCAGATGAAGAATTAGAAGCTGAAAAGCTATGGGAGAAGTATGATGACAATATAGAGGGTTTAGCTATCTACCTGTTAAATGGGCATCTGGATAATATTGAGTTATTGAAGGCAATCTTTGATAAAGCAAGTTGGTGGAATGAAGATAACCTGGCAAGAGCAATTATAAGAAATTGTGATACTAATGAGCTCGTAGGTATTTCGAAAAAGACGTTAAGACTTCTGCGTGAAAAAATTGATGATGGTATTTTAGAAGGAGACTCTGACCTTATTCTAAGGCAGATCGATGATGTATACAATGCCCTTTCAGAAGAAAAACATGATCAGGAATTTGTTAATCGATTTGGCAAAGGCGAAAATATCGATCATTACCTGGATAAATTAGTTGAGTCTGAAGAGCAATCTTTTATGGGAGAAGCTGATGGGAAAGCTTTTTTCAATGAAGGAGAACAGGTCTTAAAATATAGAGTTGGAGCCGGGGAATCTTTTGCTTCCATCGGAGAACGGTTTGGGCTGACAGCAGAAAAGCTAGCCATGGCAAATAGCTGGAAGTTGACAAAAGGAAATAAACACATTGACCCGGAAGGTGAAACCCGGTTCCTTAATGTGGGAGAAATATTGAATTTTGGTGAAGGCTATATTATAAGCGAACCGGTAATCAAATATTTTAGCGATGGCCACATCCGATATGTTGAACCCAATGCTGGAATCGTTAATAAACCAATTCCATTTACAGCTGAAGAGGCTACCAGGGAAATTATTGCACTAGTAGATCAAGGTTATCCGAAATGTCATACAGAATTGAAAGAACTGTTGAAAAAAATCGATGGAGATCCGTTGATGCTACACCTGATAAAAAGGGGTTTTTATGAAGCTGAAGGAGAAACCCTGGAGGAAGCAATTCATGATAGTTTCTTTTGGAATGAGACATTGGGCTTTATGATGATTAGAACGTATACTGAAGCATCAATTTCTACCTATAAGAAAAAAGTGGAGCGGAAAAAAGAAATTTATAATTTGTTGAAAATTCGATTCAAATCCGATACCACAAAACAAATAGCCCTCAATCATAATCAAAGAACACTTAATACATCCCATCAAGATTTTGACAGTAAAAATGCTCAGGTTGAATTATGGGAAAATATTTCCATTCAATCACTGGTAAAAAGGGCACAAACAGCCTTGTCACCTACTGAAAAACATACAAAACCAGACATAAAAGAATTGTTTGCTGTACTGGCATCGTTAAGAGGGGTTCCGGCGAACATCAATGCGTTCAAAGAGGCTTATCCGATGTTTGATAAAGATCTACAAGATAAGGTGTTGAATTTCGAACCGAATGTACCTCATACAAATCCAATGTTGTTAGCCTCTGTGCCGGTCAATGATGCATACATGAGACATTCACGTAATTCATTGTATGATCTGGAAAATAAGGAAGAACTATATAATTCAGCCCTGAAGTATCTGAATATGCCACTTTATGATGGGCAAAAGATGGTAGTCAGAGAAAATGTCACCGGTCAATATGCCCTGGTAAAAGACGACTGGGGGGCGAATGATTTCGGGAAAGAATTCAGTCCGGGGAGTGTTATTCACCACCGGGTATCTAAAAATGCGAATGCAGCAGAACTTTTTTATTATGTGGTTGCCAGTGGTGATAATCCAATGGGTATAGCTAAAAAATTCAAAACAAACCTTCAGGGACTGACCTATGAAAATGGATGGGAGAAAATTAACAATGATGGATCGATCATTACCGGGGCAAACGAAAAACTGATTCTTAAACCGGGAACAGTTATTTCAATTCCGGAGGCCGGAGCATATTATACTGACCATTATGAGGTTATTGGGAATGAAGTGTACAAAGTAGGAGAAATGCCCGAAGGTGTACATTTTAACAGTGGAGAAAACATTCATGTTGATGCGGAAAAAGTAAATCCACAATACCTGGCAGAAATACTAACAGCGATAATAACAGGTAATAACAAAACAGGAGTTGGTTCGATAAGCTTTGGTTTAGAGATTTATATAAAAGGAGAGCTCATATTCCTGATTTATGTTAAAGCCGGACTTGGAGGCTCGATCAGTGGATCAATTGGCGATGACAGGAGGTTTTGGATCAGCACATCCCTTGATTTGAGGTTAGAAGAAGGAATCAATGGATTGGGAGCTTTTAATCAAAATTTTAAGATCCTTGGTAATACAGTAGGGTATGATTCGGTAGAAAATTTTGCCGTAAGCCTCAACCATGATTTATATTTGATTTTATTGAAAAAAGGACAATACCTGCCAGCATATATTGATTATTGGGATAAGAAAGAAAACCGTGATTTGCTTCGGGGAGCCCATTATGTGCCGGGAACCGTAGATGATAGTTTACTAAAGCTCAAAAATACATCAGTCAGCCATAATAGTGGATTGGGAGCTCAAAGCAAGCGTTCTTATACGGGGAAAGTAGAAGGCTTAAAGTATGTAGGAAGCTCAGAAACGACCACCTTACCTGAGCAGGCATCCAGAGAATATCTCGAAGAAAGAAATGTCAAAGGAGAAGAGTTGAATGTGATATTATTTCAATCAGATTTTGTTCAGGTCACCTATTCAGAAGTTCAACACCAGGTAAACAAAGATAACGAAGGAAAGTATTTAGATGTGCAATTCAGGCTGGGTATCGGTAACCTGATGAAGCTTTTGAAATTTGATACCGAAGATGCAAAAGAGTCAGTAAGCTTTGTGAAAAAAATGACAAATAGGCTTAAAGAGAAAGAGCATCAAGAGGCACTTGAAAATGCATATTTTGATATTTCGGAGAATTTGATCGGCGATCTACATACCGTGGTGGATAACTTTCAGAAAGGGAAAGCGAAGATCGCGGACCTGGAAAATACCGCAAAAGCTATTTATGGAGCTGAGAATAAGCGGTTGAAGATGGAGTATGAAGAAGGCATAGGAAAAGTCAGGAATTCCGTAGATGGAGATCTGGGTTTTAAGCTTAATCTGCACTATGTTTTAGAAGGAAAGAGTCTGATGCCAAAGCTACAATATAAGCGTTCGCTGGTGTATGGATCGATTCAGGCCGGACAGGAGAAAATGGTAGCGTCTGCTTATGGAGTGGCGAATGCTTCAGTAGGCTATAAATTTGAGGGAGCGGTAGAATACATGCTAAACGAAGCCCCGGGAACAGATACATTAAGCTATGTGAGTACCGTTTACAATGCCTTTATGGGAATGGCTGACAGCCTGGATGAAAAAGAAAAACGTGAGAAGGCATACGATAAGGCCCAGAAAGCAAGAATGACCAGTGGAGCGGTGGGTAAACAGCGAGAGCGGGAAATCATCGATGCCTACTGGAAAAGTTATGAGGAACGGAGAAACCCAAAGAAAGATACACCATTTACCAACGAAAAGTGGGAGATCTATAAGGGGAAACATGGCGAGAAGCTTAAAGAACTGTTTGCTAACTTCCTCGATCCAATTGTTAAGCACAGGAATGATACCAACTGGAACCATGTGAATTTGATGACGATTAGTCGGGAGGATGCTGGGAGGTTTTTGGGAAGAGGACCAAATGAAGCTGTTAGTCAGAAATATCTTTATATGGAGGATGCTGATATAAAGGATCCAGAATCCTTTGTAGATACTAATCTATACTTATTTGAAGAATTTGTATTATTTAATTTATATAAAGACAATAGAAAACATGAATGGGATTATTTCAACTATAAGAAAGAAGGGTAGTTATTCATTAATAATATTTACTCTATCATTTTTTTTCTTTACTAACTGTAGTAAAAAGTCAGATAGATATCAGACTAATTTAGATTCTACTCAAATTAAATTGGAAATAAAAGCCTTGTCTAAATTAAGGAAAATAGTATCAAGACCTGATGCAATGAAATATCAAGTGGATTCTCTTACAGGTAGAGTTACAGGGGTTTGGCTAATTGATATGGGTTTGGAAAAGGTGCCCATCGAATTGAGAGTCTTCAAGAAATTGAAATTTTTTTATTTAGCTAGAAATGAGATTAATTCAATACCAAAATGGATTGTTGAATTGAAAAACATTGAATATTTCTCCATTGGAAGTACCAAATTGAAAAGCCTGCCCTTATTTTTAAGTGAACTCAAAAAAGTTAATTTTCTTGGAATTTCTCATTTGGATATGGAAGAAATCCCAATAGAACTTTTACAAAGTTGGAAGGAATTAGATTTCATTGAAGCCACAGATTCAGAATTATCTAAGTTTCCTATTGTTAAAGAATCAAAGTTTCCAATTAAATTAAAATTATCAAGTACAAAAATTGATTCTATTCCAGATGAAGTTTCTCAAATGCGAATAAAGGAATTATGGATGATTGATAATCAGTTAAACTATGTTTCTCCTCATCTTGCTGAAGTAGAAGAATTAGAAAATCTTTCACTTGATGGTTCCCCAAAACTCAAAGCTCAAATACCGGATTTAAGCAACTGTAAAAACCTTCAAGGATTAGGGTTAAATTGGTGTGGACTTACCGAATTCCCTCAATGGATCACAGAATTACCTAATCTTGTCACGGTCGGATTAGGCAATAATCTAATTACTGAAATACCCGAAGAGATAGGCAATCTTAAAAACCTCACTGGTCTTCATATCGAAGAAAACAGGCTGGAGACATTACCAGCTTCTCTAAGTAAACTTAAGAAATTAAATTTTATAGACGTAGAATACAACAACATCACCACCTTACCCGAAGGTATGTTTGATGTTGAGCGCGAAGAGCCTTGTACAATTGTTATTGAAGGCAATCCTCTAAGCGATATCCCGGTAAGTGAGGAGCAATTTAGAAAAGGGTATAAGTGGTATGGGATAGATTGATTATTTTGTCTGAACTAGGATGCTTAAGATTTATAAGATGATAGGATTAGAAAAAATTGTCTGAAACTGGATTTTCAGAATTCAAAGATTTACAGGATTGCTCTTGACTCGCAAGTAAAAAAAACACACCGCAAAGGCACAGAATTCGCAATGAAAAACAGCAAGCTGTTTAAGAATTTACCACAGAGAACGCAGAGGACACAGAGAAAACATTAGGATGTTTTAGCTAAGTATCACTAAATCCTCAAGGATCGAAGAGAATTGCTGAATCAATAAAATCAAATATGTTACGTAAAAATAACGGAGGCTGCACATTCGAAGCTTTAATTTTTTAATTATTGATTCTTAGAAGGGTGCGATGGGCTTGACAAAATTCCGAGTCTTAGACCCTGACATCGACGCAAGGAGATCGTCAAGGGGGTGGGTTGGTCGTGTGTATGGAGATTTGATATTGTCTTGACTTTTTTGCTTCGTTTTTGTGTCAAGACAAAAATGAAGGGAAGAAAAATTCATTCACATTCATAAAGAAGAATTGAAGTAAGCTTTTTTACCCAGATTAAACTAAGCCCTTCTTATCACATCACCATCTCAAAAACAAAATTCTTCCTTTCCTCCTTATTAATTAAATGAGTTGACAGATCATACAAATTCTTATTAATTGTATTCATTTCAATAAATTATTAATAGCTATTTGACTAATAAAAAATATAATACTTCTTTGTTTTTTTGTAACAAAACATATATTTTGAATTTGTTTATAATTTACAACTAAGACAATGAGGAGTTTATTAAAGAGCTTAAGAAGCATATTTTTGTTTTTTCTTCTGTTATCGTGCTCTGAAAAAGATTTTACTGATCTGGAAAATTTTCCTAAAAATGAAAGTCAGGTAGATTTTATCGAACCGGGACTTTCACAATTCAAAATAATCCAAAAGTATATATCGTCAGATTCGATCTTTTCCAGAATTGAATTAACCAATAATAGCAATGATGATTTTCAGGGTTATCAATATCTTTTAATGGGAACCGATAAAGATGGTGAATTTACCTTTAACACATTACAGTTTATCAAAAGCCAGCGAGTAGACTCGTTGATTGCTCCCGATGAGACCTTTAAAGATACCATACAAATAGACAACTTACCTGGAGAAAAGTATCTTTCGTTGTACGACTTGGATTATCAGATATTGGCTACCCAAACAGGCGATCCGGGAGGGGAATATGGTGGAGAATTTGCATTGATAAATTACGATGAAGATAGTTCCTATATAGCTGAAATAGGTCCTTTGTTAGGATACAGAAACCTGGAAAACCAAAACAAAATCTATTTTAAATCTTCCCTTTTCAATACATTAAATTTTACAATATATCAGGATAGTATTTACACAGGCGGATTGATAGATTTCAACAATGATACCACCCATGTATTTTCAGATACCATAAACATTAGTAAGGGAATAAGAAAGAGAGTGGAAATTGACTTTACTTCGAAAACTAATGTTCAAGAAAAATTAACTATGTCTCTAAATCTTCTATTGCGATGATTAAAAATATTCTTTTAGTAGTATTTATATTTTTAGCTGCATACACTGTCCAGGGCCAGTCAAATTACCCGAATTTAGACTTGTACGATGGTAAATATGAAATTAAAGGATCATTTACACCTTATTCAGTTTATTCATTTACTATTACTGATAAATCAAATAGTTCCGAGCAGTCTTTTTCCTTGAATATAATGGATAAGGACAACTTTGTAAAACTTGTGACCGCCAAATGTTTAGCTCTCAATTCATCCTTGGGAAAGGAAGTTTTAGAAAAAATAAAAACAGAGGCTTTAAAGTTATTTTATTATTATATCTCATATGAACGGACAATTGTAACAGAACAAAATAAACCTATAGCTGGAGAGGTTACCTTTAATCCAGTCATTTATGTTTCAGTTGATCAGTTAGAAAGAAGAACTGTTTTTAAAGATAAACTTAAAAAGGGTGATAAAAAGGTGTCTAATAATGGGATAACTCTTGAAAAAACCAAAAGTAGGCTCATAAGAAAAGATAAATATACAATTAAAGATGAATCCTCATCCGTTTTTAACGATTTATTGGTGGTATATGGCAAGAAAAATGCATTAAATGCATTTATTAATGTTTTAAACGGGAAGGCAAAAAGGGAATTGAATGAAATGTATAAGCAACTGGAAGGAATGAAAGAATCCAGAGATTCAATTAGTTTGAAATTAGGAATTTTGAATCAAGTAGAAGAGATATTAGAACCATTAGATAAAATTAGCAGTAATACGATTTTGTTAATTAATCCAGCCGATTCTACTATTGTGAGTAAACGACTGGAAAATAAGGAGTTGGGTTTGGGGAATGCGGATTTATTAGAAGAAGTAATTGCTGAACAAAAATATCTTAATAGTTTCAAGAAGGATGATTCTGTTAAAGAGTCAATTGAATTATTAGAGGAGATTTCGTCAAAAAGAAAAGAGTTGGATAGCTTAATACAATCATATAATGGAAGTCATTTAACAGAAAATTTAAATTTTTCAAATGTTAATTTAAGGCTAAACGATTTAACACAAGCTCAGAAAACAATAAATAATCAAATACAATCTCAAAGTAAGAATATTTCTAATCAAGAAGTAAATGACGGGTTAAAGCGGTTTAAGGTTGAAGAAGTAGAATTTGAGATAAATGATGGTTACATGAAGAGAATTGAGATTCTTGGTAAGATTGAAACGCCATTCAGGAAATCGGAATTTTATAATTTTAATAATTCTGGTACTATTATTTTTGAGAACCAAATTCCAATTGGATTCTCTAGAACAATGGATTTAAAAGAATTAAATAATATCTATTTTTTCAATAATTATGCTATTTCAAATAGGTCCTTGTCTCTCCATTTAACAGATGTATTAGAATTGTATAATAAAAAAATGGAGGTTGATCGAAATGATTTTAGTCCAGAAGATCAAATTGTTATTTATAAACCGATAGAAAACAAGACTTCAAAGAAAGTTTTATATAAGGAATCATCAAAAAAAATATTAGAAGCTGAGGTATATACAGATTTTGTGGGAATTAATGAAACTAACCCAAACGGTTTAGTTCAAACCGAAGTTAAAAAGGAGATAATTTTAAATACATCTCGATATCGGCCAAGTAAATTTTTTCAAGTTAATTTCAGTTGGTTTGAAGCTATTACACCATCAATTACTTTATCTAAACTGGAGGAAAATAATAAGAATTTACCATTACAGTTTAATCGGCAAATATTAAATGGTGAAAATTTTAATATTAAGCATGCTTCTACACTTGAATTACGAAGGTATGAAGCTTTGTCAATGGGCTTTAAGTTGAAGTATCTTACTATAGATGTTCCTTATTTAAAAGCTACTCTATATGGAAATCTAGGTATAAGATATGGGATTACTAACATAAAAGATTCACTTGTATTAAATGCTGATGTTGAAGAATACAAAGTCAATTCTTTTCAAATTATTCCTGAATTCTCTGTGAAATTTCAAGGCGATGAACGTTATGGGTTAGAATTAGGATATCGAATAAATTATTTCAATATATATACAGACAAATTTTTACAGCTTTCAAAAAAAGATATTTCCAATCAAAACTTTTCTAATGATTGGTGCGATAAGTTACTTCACAATACAGAGATAAGAGTATTTTATCAACCATCAAATCCTTCCAAATCAAATGGCAGATGGTACTTACGATACAGATTATTCTGGGAGGCAGGAAATACCTCGGCTAATTTTAGTCAGTTACAGTTTGGGTATTCATTCTTTTTACTTAAAAATGAACCAGGTATGGGTAGTTCTAATTAAGTTTTTTTTGATTTGATTCCGTAAATTGATCTTTAATATGTTATTAGAAATTTAGGATAAGCTTCTATGTTTTATATCAGGGGGAGAATCGATAATTAGGTAGTTATAAATTTTCACATGAAATTTGATTAACCCTTAATCGCCAACCTCTTCCTCCTAAAACAAATAAGCAAAATCATCAAACCTCCAACGAACCACCACGTCGGTTCACTCATTTGATCAGGTTCCTCACCAGCATCAAGTCCTTTTTTGCCTGATAATACCTGCTTTTGCTTTCGAAGTAAGGCTGCTTTTTGAGCTTCGTTTTCCAATGCGATATAGGAGGTAACCGGAGTCATGATGCCTGTTTGGAAACTCGCTTTAACCAGGTTTGGCCAGTTGTCAGCAGCTTCCTCAGGATAGAGAATTTCCGAACGTCTTAATCCCTCTATTAGTAAAGCAGATTCGATTGTTTTGCCTGAAAGATCATCCTCATCAATTTCAAAATAGGGATCGAGGAGGACGAATTCATCTTTTTTGTCATCTCTCAGATACCTGGTTTCACCATTAGGCAACTTTAATTTCCTGGTATAAAAGTTTTTATCTTCACTTGAAGAATGAGTTAAGTCATTCCAAAGACGTTCAGTATTGATCGTTTCACCATTAGTAGTATAAAACAGATCATTTCCCGGATAAGTGAATTTCCAATCAGAAAGACTGTTTTTATCTATGATAGCGTCATAAAAATCATCGGTGATCACGCAAAAAACCGGAATTTCCTCAGAAGGATTGGAATAATTATCAAACAATAGCTTTTTCATTGCTCTTTCAAGCATAAAACCACCTTCTCTATCTTCAAATAACAGATTCTTTTCAAGATTTTCATCAAGATCAAAGGTTGCGATAGAGGAATTGACCACACTCACTTTTGCCTTTTTAGTCCACGATGAATGTTTGTTTAGTACCGCATCGACGATCTCCTGGTATGGCAGCTTTGGTGAATTGGCTGAATAATCAATTATAAAATGCAAATAAGGCTGTCTGTTGATTCGTTCTAAGGTATGTTTTTCTTTGGCTGTGACGATCCGGATATTGTCTTCATTTGAATCAAAGCTCACCGGTGTAGTAATTACCTGTTCACTACCCAATTTAATGGTATGACCGTCGATGATAATTTCCGTTGGAGAACTGTGAATTAATTCCAGACCGGTAGTTCGTGTTTGCTTACTGTCAAACGGAAATACCCGGAAAGAAATGTCATTACGATGTTCGTAATAAAGTATTCCCGGATCTCGGCGGACATTTACAATATTCGTATACACCCAAAAAGCGGATTTCTTTTCTGCTAGAATGCCTTTTTCCCTGCGACCTTCAATATCCAGGTAATAGTCACTGATCCAGCACCCGTCGGGTAGGGTAAAAGAGGTTGAATATTCCTGCATGCTAAGATTTAAGGTATTATTGATTTCGAGGTCAATAGTAGAGGTCCAGGTTTTTGTTATTTGGTCATATTCACTGTCAACCTTCACATTTTCAATTTTAATATCCGGATTTTCAGGCCTCAGATTAGGTTGTCTGCGATTGGGCAGGTCGGTTTCCTCATCAAAAAATGCTTTGTTTAACCTTTTAATCTTGCTGTCGGATAATACAAGGTTATCTAAAACCAACCAGTCATAATATGAACTCAGGTAAGGTTGGTTATAACCCATGAAAAGCGAATTTCTGTTTGACTTTGCCTTATAAATTTTATCCAGCGTACTCTTTAATGGACCATCCCATACGATTGCTTTTGATTCTGTAAAATCCGGATTGTAAACGTAATCCAATGCATTCATTAGATTCACCCGTTGAAAACCAAAGTAAATAGTAAGTACGATAGGGATAACCAGAAAACTACCAACCGCATAAAGAGAAAGCCTTTTTCTGGAAAAATACGCCTTGAGGTAATTCCAGTCTTCTTTCATGGTCATTGAATGCAATAGCATCAAAATTATCGGGGTAAGGGTTAAAAAGCCTAATCCGATTAAAATAACAGCCAGGATAGATAATGGCATGTATGGTAAGAATACCAGAAAGAAATAAATGGTAAATGAGAAAGTTATGCACCGTAGTAGAAAAAGAAACAGCCTTTTGGATCGATCTTGAGGGTTATTTACGCATAGTAATATACCGTTGATTATAGTTAGAGCATAAAACCAAAAATGGTGAAAATCTCCGAAAACACCCGGACGCCTGGTTTCGAATCCTTCATTGGTAATAACAAAATTAGTGATCAGACCGGCGATTGGTAATATCAGCGCAAAAATGATTTTTATAGTAAGTTGATTTTTCTTCCAGAAACCGGATTTGTTTTTTAACAGGACATAAAAGCCTTGTAAAAGGAAAAACAAGAAAATTACAGGGCCGATGCTTGCTCCAAGTATATAAATATAATTATCAATATCCTTGAAACTTGTTTTTAACAGAGGAATAAACAATGTGATAAGCAGATAAAATAGTAAAGGAACGCTTAATGCTATCAAAAAGCTCTTCCAGGCTTTTTTATCTTCCGGGTTCGGAGTAAAGTAGATAATTAACAAATAGATCGAGTAAGCGATCGTCGGCATGATGAAGGTTGGGAAATAGAGAACCAAAAAGTTGTTAGTCATCCATAGCGGAATACTCCCTGGGTGAATGTCATGTGAATAATAGAATGCAAAGAAAATTATTCCGATCCCCAGCAACATATTTATAAAAGAAATCAGCGCCTGGAGACCTCTTTTCATTTTATTGGATGAGTAAGAAAATATCAGGTTCAGAATACCATAACCGATAATGATACCCCAGGTCCATTGCCAGATCTTAATGTTTTCTTCAGAAAGAGTTGATTTAAATACCTGGTAATCCCAGTTAAGTAATAACAAGAGTACTATTAGTGGGGCGGTATTGGTTATTAGTATCCATTTAGTTTCAAGCAGCTTTTTCATAGTTTGATTTATTGATTAGTAGGTATTCAATTAAAAAATAAGTGATGATTAGAAATGTAAGATTGGTTACAACCCCAAGCGATTCATGTATAGTGTGAGTCGATAAGTTGAAAACAGATAGCAATTGATCCTGGAAAGTAGAAGAAATGTAGATCCGGGATCCGTTGGATAGTATCGTTATTAGCCATGCAATAGCAAAAGCCGGGATAAACATTGCGATTTTCTTAATTCCCATTAAGTTTATTTTCGAGAAAAGGTAGATCAGCATGGAGGAGGCAATCAGCCAAAGATTGATGCCGGAGCACGATTCGTTGATGATGAAATTTCTATTGGCAAACAGGTAACCTTCCCTGGGGATGAATTCAGATTGAGAGCCTGATAAAATCTCGATCCATTGAGTAGTCGGATAGAGCAGGAATTCCAGGTGCGGCAGCTCCATAAATCTCAGGCTATATTTAATGACCAGGACGATTGAAAAACCGATAAGGAAATAGAACAAATTGGTTCTTTTAATCATTTGGAAGAATTGAAAAAAATAAAAAATGTTTTAGAGAAACGACAGAAGCCGATCTAAGATTAATTAAATATAAGTCAACCATAACAGAATCAGAAGATAGAGAGGTTTATCCCAACGATTATTAGGGTTATTTAGGGATTATTAACAAAGAGAGAAGTGTTATAGTATTAAACAAATAATTATTTAACCGAAAAAGAATCAATCCTCCAATTTAAACCCTCTTTATTCCGCTGACCAATGATCATAAGATATTCCGTTTCCGGATTTTCGCAGTAGTGAGTGTTAGATTCTCTGACAATTGCTTCAAAATCCTTAAGGTATCTATTGGTTATGCCTTCCTCAGAAATTGACTCATCATAGTCTTTATAACAAACCAGTACTTTAAGCCGGGCTTTGTAATGAGTAAGTTTAGACATCTCTCGCCAGCAATCTTTGATATTGTTTTCATGTTCGAGGATGATTGAATAACAAGGAGGGAAGAATTCATCAGAAGGCACTAAGCTAGAAATTTCACTTAGATTTTTATTGGGAGCAAAAGCAGCATCTATTTTGTATTCTTCAGCTCGATATCTTAAATCAAATGTTTCCTTAATTCGATTTATAATATCACTCTCCTTAAAAATGTAATGAGTCCACAAATTACTGTTTAGGTATTTTGATAACAAACTTTCTTCCTTTAATAGGTCTGGATTGAAAACGCTTTTCCAAAGGGATATGAAATTCTTAGCAGAAATTAGGCTCATTAATAATCTATTTTATATTGTGTCTAGCCCCAGTTCTTTTAAGAACTCATTGTGTTCTTTGGTTTTTTCTTCAATGCGTGCATTAATTGAAGTTAATGTTTTGTTCACTTCAGCCAGGTCTACTGGTTCCTCTTCTTCTGCTGTACTCACATACCTTGATATATTGAGATTATAGCCATTTTTTTCTATCTCTTCCATAGAAACCTTGCGAGAATAGCGATCAGTTTCTCTTCGGTACTTATAAGTTTCTACTATTTGATTGATATGTTTGTTATCTAAAGAGTTCTGGCGTTTCCCTTTCTCAAAGTGTTCACTCGCATTAATGAAAAGTACACCATCTTCCTTTTTACATTTCTTTAATACTAAAATACATACGGGGATGCCTGTTGAATAAAAAAGATTGGATGGTAACCCGATAACCGCATCAATGTTATTGTCTTTTAAAAGTTTTGTTCTGATTTTTTCTTCAGCACCACCTCTGAATAATACTCCATGAGGCAGGATGATTGCCATGGTTCCATCATTGCTTAAAAAGTGAAAACCATGAAGTAAGAAGGCAAAATCTGCAGCTGATTTCGGAGCCATACCATAACTCTTAAACCGGAAATCTTCAGCAAGGGTATCATTAGGCTCCCAACGCAAACTGAATGGTGGATTTGCTACAATGGCATCAAATTCTACTTTTTTTGATGGGTTCATTTCGTTTAATAAATCCCAATGATTTAGAAGGGTATCACCATGATAAATATCAAACTCAGTATCTTTCATGCCATGCAGAAGCATGTTCATTCGAGCCAGGTTGTAGGTAGTTATATTGTTTTCCTGACCATAGATTTTACCTACAGTTCCACCATTATTTTTGATTCGCTTTCTAACGTTTAGTAATAAAGAACCCGAACCACAAGCAAAGTCTAGTACGTTGTCTAGCTTACTTTTTTTGCCAGTGGATGGATCTTGACTGTCTAATGTGACAATTTCTGAAAGTATGGTTGAAATTTGCTGAGGCGTATAAAACTCTCCGGCTTTTTTACCTGAACCAGCGGCAAATTGACCAATCAAATATTCATAAGCATCACCCAGAGTATCAGTGTCGGTTGAAAACTCCGAAATACCATCTGATATTTTCTGAATTATAGTACAAAGCTTTTTGTTTCTATCAGAAGGTGTTCTACCAAGTTTTTCAGAATTAAGATTGATTTCAGAGAATAAACCCTGAAACGAATTATCAAAAGATTCATTCTCAATGTATCGAAAGCCTTCTTCCAAAGTGAGAAGTAATTCTCCATTTTGGGTTCTAGCCATTTCGGTAATATTATTCCATAAGTGCTCTGGTTTGATAACATAATGAACCTTTCTACGCATTTGTTTTTCAAATTCAGGTACATCTTCCTGATTTTGCTCATACCAAACACCAAGTGGAGTGCGTTTATCACCTTCTTCCAATTTTGGATAATCGGAACCTAGTTCTTTTTTTGCTGACTCTTCGTAATTGTGGGATAGATAGCGTAAGAATAAAAATGAAAGCATATAATCACGAAACGAATCTGCATTCATTGCTCCTCGGAGATTATCTGCTATTGCCCAAAGGGTTTTACCTAATTTATCTTGTTCTGTTTGTGTCATTTTTAAATTTTTTAAGCAAATATTTCTGGTAATTGAAATTCATGTTTATCCAGAAACGCCTTTAATATTCTTTTAAATAGGTCTTTATTGTCAGGGTTCATTTCAACAGGTTGATAAATGGAATACTTCCCATGACTTAATAAGTTTAAAGCACGTGAATATAACACCTCATCTTCTATTCCATAGATGCACCTGGAAAACTCGTCATATCCAAAAAAAGTTGAAGTCTTCTCAAGTACACTTCTTAACATGTTAAAATGATAAGTTTTTATTTGGTTTGACTCTGATACTGATTTTAGTTCAGTTAGCATTGCAACATGATGGAAAAATGGAGTGTCGTTAGTAGCTTGTAGCACGTATCCATCACCATTGTTTTTGTGTAGGAAATGGCACTTGTGTTTGATTTTTTTAAGTTCATTATACATTACATTAAAGAATAATGAATGATGTGAAGAAATAACAAATTTAATTTTATCTTTCCCTCTTTTTAGCAATTGAGCAAGATCGCTAGCAACAGCTATTGCATTATTGTCATCTAAAGAGGAGATAGGGTCATCTATATAAATATATTTTACATGTTTGTATGGACCTGATTTATCATCATCATCTATTGTCAATTGAATAATAGCCAGGAAAATACACCAGATGAATATATTTTCTTCACCCCTCGATACTTTAATATATGGTTCTTTCCCCTTATTAAATGAGATAGTCCATTTTTCATAATCAATTTTAAAGTCAAAATTGGCATATCGCTCAAGAAAGACAAATATTTTTTCTTCGAGTGCTAATTGTTTGAAACTTTCAAAAAAACTTGATTCTTTGTTTATAATTAAATGCCTTTCAGAGTCATTTTCTAAATCATTGTTCCAATAAAATAAGTCTTCGGTGTAGGCATTATAATATAGTGTATCAGTTTCAGGATTCTCTTTACGTTTCTTACTTCTATCCTTAAATTCGACAGATAAACGAGTCTTACCTGTACCATTATAGCCATAGAGTAGTACAAAGTTATGATCATTTAGGTCACTTCTTAGCCTAATAGCAACCTCCTTCAGCGATTTAAATTTATGCAGTTTCTTTTGACCACTCATTTTTTAACTATCAATTTTCGGAAACAAGCCTTGCATTAAGCCCTTTTTATGTTGCTGCAGCTGTTCAATTTTTTCTGATTGAGCAGTGATAAGTTCATCTATAGCAGAAAAACTAGAAGAAATTTTTTGTTGTTCTTCTTTGGTTGGTGGAATTCTACTTTCCCAAGACTCTATACCTGATTTAGTCAAATGTTGCATTCCAAGCCCCCTTGCTTGTGCTGTTTTGATATTTTCAGTTTCAAAGTCAAGTAGGACGAAGAGGAATTGCTTATCTATATCGCTTCTTTCAACAACCTTCCAAATATGGTAGTGGTATATAACCTTTTCTTCCTTCCAAATTCGTGGACCGAAAGATGCTGACCAAGCATAAAGAAGATCGCCATTGTCGCAATACTTGTCTTCACCAAGTTTTAGGTCTGAATAGTACCATTCATTGTTAGTGAAAAAGTTGCCAACTCGTAAAACACGATACTTCCCTGATGTGAGCAATTCTTCTTTCTTGTATGCTCTGCCATTAATAAAATCAGCGGCATCTCCCAACTTCTTCTCCACCCACTCCCCATCATTTTTAAACTCCGGAAACCGATAGTTTGGTACTTTTTGACCTTCCTGAGGAAAGAGGTTTTGCATTAATCCTTTTTTGTGGTTTTTTAGAGCTTCAAGCTTTTCATTGTGTGTTGCGATTAACTCATCTAAAGAAGAAAGGCAGGAGGCGATTTTTTGTTGTTCAGGTAAGCTAATATACAAAACAGGGATTTCCATAAATGCACTAGCAGTAATGCTCATTCTATCAAATCTTGCTCCTGTGTTTGAGGCAGCTTTTATTGATTTATACCAATGTGAGGTTTGGAAATAATATTCGTAAAAACTATTCTGTTTATCATTAAATCTAAAAACTGTATAAAGCGGAGACATTGCTCCAGTTATTCCTAATCGATTTTTTGACAATGGACCAACTGGGGCATGAACTGATATTCTAGGGTTGTATACATAGTCTCCATCCTCTACTAAATAATAATTATTTAAGCTTTTTTTATTAGCAATATCTTTATCAAAATATTCTCGCTGATTTACTATGCCATCAGTTGCAGAATTTGTAAAGACAGAAGTGATTTTTCCATTTTTATTTTGGTTAATATTCTTTTTGCAAGCTTGCCAAGCATTTTTTCTTCCCACTGCCCATTTTTAACGAACTCAGGAAAACGTATTTTAGGTATTAATTTTCCTTTTTTATTCATAAGCAGCTAATCCTGATATTTCTCTACCTTGTGCTAATTTCTTTAATTGAGGGGTTAATTCTTTCATTAGTGCAGTTTCTGCCTTACTTCGTTGTTTCCACCCCAATTCTAATGGTTCCATCAGATCGGTGAGTTTTTCCCCGTCAAAAATCATTCGATTCATTATCTGTTCTACAAAACTTTTTAGTTCTGTTGTTTGTAAGCCATGATTATTTGCTATTTGGGCTAATTCTTTATCGTATTTTTCAATTTTAAAAGTCTCATAATTTTCTTTTAGCTCATTGGCGGTTTGCCCAACACTCCAATCTACTTGATTTATATATTCAGATAAGTCAGCTTCTTCATCCATCAAATTAGAGTTTGATTTTAACAAGCTAATTACTTGAGACTTGCTCATTTTTTGCTTTGATGGCTTTTGCTGTGTACTTTCTGCAATGAGATTCATTATATAATCATAATCAATAACAGCAGAGGCAAACAAGACAAACTCAAAGTCTAATTGTTGAATATCTTCTGGGGCATTATCACCTTCTTTTTGTTGAATCTCCCGAAGTTGTTTGGCTGTTTCTAAATACGAACTTCTAAATTCTTGTAAATTATCTTTAGGTAAAATGGCTTCAATGGTAGCTTGTTGCTCATCATCTAAATCGGTATACTGATCAAGTTGGGTTTTAAGTCGTTGTACTTCCTTGAAGTTTTTTACAAAAGCAATTTTTGCCGCATCACCTCGAAGATTATAAACTGCCTGAGGTTCGTTTACCAGATTGTGTTCTTGCATGAAATCACCTAATGCTTCTACAGCATCGCGGTATTGCTCAATCACTACCGGTGCAGGGTCTACCATCCAGATTTCCTTCGCCTTACTACCATCCTCACCAGAGAAAAGTGTGATAGCCTGGTTTACTGGATCTTGTTGGGAACGGAAATCTAATATGTTGCCATACGGTTTAGTGTCATTGAGCACACGGTTTGTCCTTGAAAATGCCTGGATCAAACCATGGTATTTTAAATTTTTATCTACGTACAGGGTGTTTAAATATTTAGAATCAAACCCGGTAAGTAGCATATCCACAACTATTGTTAAGTCTATTTTATTCTTGTGTGGATAATCTTTATTACTAAATTTTTGATTTTTAATGCGAGCCTGTAAATCCTGATAGTACAAATCAAAATCATTGATATTATGATTTGTGCCATATTGATTATTGTAATCAGTAATTATTTCTGTTAATGCTTTTTTCTTTTCTTCAGGGTTTTTCTTATTATCTTCTTTTTCTTGTTGTAAATCTTCCTGAAGTTGTTTGATGTCAGCTGCATTTTTTAAGCTTTGCTTATCTCCATTTTTAGCAATTAATTGAGCAGGTGGAGAAAAAACACAGGCAATGTTAAGTGGGATATAATCCGGGTCTTCAGCCGATTTACTATTTTGAACCTCTTTAAACAAACGATAATATTCAATTGCATTATTTATTGAAGCAGTTGCAAGCACTGCATTGAATTTTCGTTGATTAGTAGCTGCATTGTGTTTATTAATAATTGCTTCTACTATAGCTTGCTGAGCGATTGGCTCTCCTGGATTAGGTGTTTTATCACCTTTGCCCTTGAAGTAATCTATATGAAATCGTAAAACGTTTCTATCATCTATTGCATGGGTTATCGTATAGGCATGCAACTGCTTTTCGAATATGGCTTCTGTTGTTTTGTATTTTTCATATTGTTCTTCGCGTATTTTATAGGTTGCATTCTCATCAAAAATAGGCGTTCCTGTAAAGCCAAAAAGTTGGGCATTTGGGAAAAACTCTTTAATTGCTTTATGATTTTCTCCAAATTGTGAGCGGTGGCATTCATCGAATATGAAAACTATTCGTTTATCACTTAACGGCTCTAACCGCTCTTTATAATTGCGACTATTAGTTCCATCAAGCGCCAGACCTAATTTTTGTATGGTAGTTACAATTACCTTGTCAGCATAGTCTGTAGAAAGCATTCGTCTTACCAAAGTTTCTGTATTGGTGTTTTCTTCTACCGAGCCTTCTTGAAATTTATTGAACTCTTCGCGTGTTTGCCTGTCAAGATCTTTTCTATCTACTACAAAAAGACATTTTTCAATATCATGATTATCTTTTAATAGGGTAGAAGCCTTAAATGAAGTTAATGTCTTACCACTACCAGTAGTGTGCCAGATGAACCCATTACCTCTATTTTGGTGAATACAATCAACAATCGCTTTTACCGCATAAATTTGATATGGGCGCATCACAAGCATTTTCTTTTCACTTTCAACCAGCACCATATATTTGCTGATCATCTCACCAAGCGAACACTTAGATAGGAATTTTTCTGTGAATGTTTCAAGATGAGTTATTTTATTATTGCTTTCATCAGCTAACTGATATATCGGCAAAAATTGCTCATCGGCATTAAATTGAAAATGTTGAATTTTGTTATTTGCAAAATAGAATGTGTTACTGCGATTACTCACAATAAATAATTGCATAAAGCACATAAGTGAGTTCCCATAACCATTACCCGGTTCATTTTTATAATCCACAATTTGCTGCATAGCCTTTCGTGGAGAAATGTCTAATTTTTTTAATTCAATTTGAACAACCGGTAATCCATTTATAAGTAGAATGACATCATATCGTTGATTACTGTTTTCGGTGTTGATTTTTAATTGACTAACAACCTCAAATTCATTTTTACACCAATCTTTAATATTTACAAGGGTGTAATGCAAAGGAGTTCCATCCTCTCGTTGAAAATACTGTCTTTCACGAAGTAATTTGGAGGCTTCGAAGACATCAGGTTCAATTATTTCTTCACGCAAGCGCAAAAACTCACTATCAGATAATCGAACTCTATTTAGTGCTTCAAACTTGGTTTTGAAATTTTGTTCAAGTGTTTTTCTATCATCAATATCTGGTCGATGAGTATATTTTAACCCTTTTAATTGTTCGATCAGATTTTTTTCTATTTGATGTTCTTTAGTCATTAAAATTTTCTTTCAATAAATCCTTTTGATAGTCTTTTAAATCAACGCTATAGTTTAAAAACTTTCTGTTTATTCAAACTGATTATCCAATTCTAAAGCGATAGTGAAGTATCCTCAGTTGATAATCAGGTTTAAAAATAATTTGATCTAAATTACAAATTTATCACAAACTATGAGACGAAATATCTGCTTTAATAAATAATGAAAGCGTAAGATTATTATTAAACATGTTTAAAAATGAAAGTCAGGTTAAAAAATCAAGTACTTGTACTTATTAGCTCTTTATAAAGAATTAAAAATACGGTTTTAGGAGGGGAAATGAATTGTAGTAATTTTAGGCTGGTATATGTATAAGATAAAGGCTTAAAAGATTTTACTTAATCGAAGACAAATGAGAAGAGATTATATGAATTCGAATAACTTGAGACTTATGATTTATTCCAATTTTTGAAGTGGTTAGTTTGAATGCCTTAAAGGCGAAATTTAAAATAAATTTAAAATCTTTTTAAGAAATCCGTTGTTATTAGACTCAGGTATTTTATACGTGACAATATGAGCCATAATTACTTCTAATGAAAATCTTCGATAGAATTTCATAAATGCCATAAAGCAAATGTAGCATATTGCCATACAGCTTCCGGCAATTATATAATTTATCAAACTATATTCTTTTGTTATTGAGAGAATAAACCATATAAAGAATAGGAAATTAAATATTAAACTGAAAGTTCTTAGTAGACCATATAGTGCCACATAATTCTGCAATTTAGGAACATGGTTTGGGCAATTCTCTAAAACATAATGATATAGATACCTGAAAAAATTTAATGAATCAGCACTACCCATCTTATCAGCTTCTAAATACCCGTTAATCTTTATTAGAGAATATGTTTTGAGTTTAGCAATATCTATATATGGTCGATCCATAGGTCGAGTTAAATGGGCTTTAATTCCAAATAAGTTTCCAAATATAAAGTCTGTAGGCCATAAGGGTAATAAAAACATAGGGAGTAGAATTAATCTTTTTATCCAATTCCTGGGTTTTTTACAGTCAAAATCAAAATATCCTTTTGGTTTTCTAGCAATTAAGGTTTTTGAAGGAAATCCATATTTCCAATTTGAATAAATCTCTATAGTTATTGAAGATAAGTAATTGATAATATGCCCAATTACATAGGCTACAATTATTAGAATAAAATAGTCAATAGGATTATCTAATAAAACTGATTCTAACCAATTTTTTGCATCAATGTAATTAAAATGATCTAAGGTGAAATAAATGCTAGAAAGAAAGAAAATACCTGGTATTAGATATCCTAAAAAATCGTAAAATGAAAAAGGATTCTGTTTTAAAACCATAGTCGAGTAAATAGTTGAAAAATATTATTTTAAAGATATTTGATTTTTCCTAAATCTCCCAAAACCTTTCCAATTTCCATAAATAATCAAACTCTAACTTTCTTAACTTTTCAATTACATCAAAATACTCCTGCTCATCAAAGGAAGTCCAGCTGGCTTTATCAAAACCATATTGATTATTTTCTTTATGTATATTCTGTAAAAGAATCCGATCAATTGGAGGGTGAGCAATCTTTGATAGGTTGCAATATGGATCCCTTAATACAACAGCAGTCTTGATGTAGATGTTAATGATCTTAGCTGCTCTTCCATAAGTTACTTTATCCTCATCAATACCAAGAGACTTTAAATGGTTGATTATACCATTAGCCCAAATTTTATGTTGAATATCAAAGTTTTCTTCAGTGAAGCTCTCTTTTGAGTTGATAACCTTTCTTAGATCAGTTGCTTCGATAGCATTTTTAATATTTTCTGAATTTGTAAAACTTCGTTGTGCGGCACGTGCAGCTGTCCAGCAGGCATAGCGGTGAACATGTTCTTCAAATGAGTAGTCTTTTTTCATGTTTGAATTGGTTGTTTTAAAGTATAAAAACACTTAGGTTAATCCCTTGCCGAATATTTACAAGCCGGGAAATTCGAACATCCATAAAACTGCCCGTATTTACCATTTCTTAGAACTAAATCATTACCACATTTCGGGCAGATTTTGGCCCAAGCTTTATAGTTTTTTTCTTCGAGGTTTTTCTTTACATGTTTTCGATGGCCTTTCTTGTTTTTGGTTATTGATGCCTCGACTTTATTGGCCATGGCAAGAATGTCACTTTCCGAATAATAAGCAATGAAATAGTCCTTGATAAATGATCTTAATTCTTCTACATAAATCACTGGAGTATCTGAATGAACATTCTTTAAAATAGCATTTCCAGCAAAAACAACCACCGGGATATAATTAAGTCGACCGAATTCTGATAGCAATTTTTTCAAGAAATATACATGTGCTAAGTTTTGCTTTATAGGATTCCAAAGCTTCCATTTAGCTTTATATTTTGTTTGGTGCCAATATTCTGATTTTTCACTACCATGGATCCATCCGGAGTAATTCTTTGTTTCGATAACAAAAACCCCATAAACAGATATAATAAGGTGGTCAATCTGGGTGGTTCTACCATCAAATTCCAAGTAAATGTCATTGAAAACGATATACTCTTTCTTGTTCAGCTTTTTCAATTTTCGAGCGACCTTACCTTCTCCAATAGACCCAATGATTTGGGGCATTTTAGCATTCAGATAAAGCGATAAAATAATTATCGCAATCAATGGTAAGGAAATTAATAAGATGATTTCCATTTGTGAGTTTGAATTGCTCTAAATTCAGTTACATAAATATATGGTAATTCAGTTTAAAAAGTAAATTCCACTCACTTCATATCCAGAATATCACTCTCAGTTTTAGTTTTTTTAAATCGATTATCGATTATCTTCAACACTCTTAGCCAGGCGCCAACTCCTATGAAGATCATGATTATGAATAACGAGAACATGGAAAGGTCTCTAAATATCAATTCTCTCGCATTAGAACTTAACATGAATGTCACAAATCCGAAGACTAGTAATGTATATATCCAGTTAAATACTTTTGCTGTTACCATATTGGTCGCCCAAATGGTAAAAGATTGGACAGCTAATCCATAAGTAATTGCCAAAGGTATACTGATAAATAGTAATTTATTGTTTACAGGCTCAATAAATACTGATTCATATGTCAGGACAGCAATTAGATTTAATACAAGTGTTGCCGGGTATGATGAAATTAGTACAAGTATTACTATGATTATTTTTCCTGCTATTTTCATATTATAATATTTCCGGATCCGAACTAATGCTTTTTTCTTTAATGAATACCTTTTTCGTCCTGGGTATAGCAAATAATACCGAACCTAATAAATAACAACCCTGGACTCCGATCCAGAAGAATTCATTAACAGAAGTTCCGTCCCACACTTTGAAGTAATAAGCGGAACCGATTATTAGCAGCATAACTGTAAAATAAAAAGCAGTGAAAAATTTGCTTCGTCCTGCTCCGAGAATTTTGTTTATCAAAGACTGAATTGCTATTCCAATTCCAATAAAGAGGGGTAAGGTCAAATAAATCGTCTCGGATAAGCGCTGTATTGGTCCTGAACGGACATCTATATTATTCATTATAAACAGATAAATCAAGCCTGCACCGATTGCCCCTAAAATTATCAGAACTAAAATTGTGAATGCCAGATAAATGAAAAAGTTTAAGAATTTCATTAGTTTAAAAAATTGATGTTGATAAAGTTGGGTCAATAATAAGGGTTTTTTTTGGTGGTTTGAAAGAGAGGGGGAGAGGAGGTAGGTACTTTGTTTTATGGTAGTTCTTTCTCTTTTGAATCTTCTATATACAATGATGAATTATCTTCCTCTTCATTTTTGTCTTGACACAAATACTGACGATGCTATCGCATGTCAGCATCCAAAAAACGAAGCAAAAAGGTCAAGACAATATCGATCCTCCTAGCGCCCATTCCTCCCCACCCCCGGAAAGCAGAGTGAGTGTGAGAGTGAGAGCGGAGAATCATTAAAATAAATTGGAGCTATAGAGATCCAATCATAACCGTGATATAAATAAATTGCGTCAGCAATTCTCTGTGTACTCTGTGCTCGCTGTGGTAAAATAAAACAGCTTGCTGTTTTCTCTGCGATCTCTGTGTGCTCCGTGGTAAAAATTAAAATAGCTTGCTATTTTCTTCGCGTCCTTAGCGCCTTAGCGGTGTGTTTTTTTACTTGCGAGTCGAGAGCAATCCTGTTAATTTTTTTTAATCATGGTCAATCCAAGTTCTCCAATTTCGAGTCAAAGGTAATCCTGTTAATCTTTGAATCCTCTTAATTCTGATTCAGACAGTTTTCTCTTCTTCATTTTTTGTCTTGACACAAAAACGAAGCAAAAAAGTCAAGACAATATCGATCCTCCTAGCGCCCATTCCTCCCCACCCCCTTGACGATGCTATCGCATGTCAGGGCCTTCGGCTCGGGATATTGCCATTCCTACCGCACCCTTCTAAGAATCAACTAATAAAAGATTGAAGCATCGGATGTGAAACCTCCCTTTTTTCTATGTAACATTTTAATTTCATCGATTCAGTAATTCTCTTTGAACCCTGCGGACTCGGTGTTACTTAACTCAAACATCTTGATGTTTCCTCTGTGTACTCTGTGCTTTCTGTGGTAAAATAAAACAGCTTGCTGTTTCCTTAACGATCACTGCGCCCCTTGACGATCTCCTAACGTCGATGTCAGGGTCTGAAGATTTGATGTGTGTTTATTTTATTCGAGTCAAGGGCAATCCTGTTAATCTTTTATAATCAAGGTGAATCCCGGTTCTCCAATCACAAGTCGAGAGCAATCCTGTCATCCTATTATTTAATTCCTAAAAATTCTAGGTCAGACAATTTCGAGTCAAGCATTCTAATAACCAATAACTTAATCTCCAATAACTATCCATCTAATCTCTAATAACTTTCACTAAATAGCCTGACACAAATATTGACTAAAAGATGAAATTAAGTCTTAAATAAAACTCAATCCTCTTTTGGAATATAGTCACCAAACTTATACTTTTGATTTCATCAACCATTACATTTTTTTCAGTGGATTACGCAAAAAAAGAAGATCAAAATCATCAACGATTTAGGCAGCCCGATAAAAAAAACAATAAAGAAAAAACACTCCAGCTCCTGAAAAAACCTGGCTTTAGAGTTGGTAATGATGCTCCTGCACCGGGGTCACAGTCCAGAAAATCATCCCTTTCCGGAAATGTAAAGCAAAAGATGGAAAACTCTTTTGGAACAAGTTTTTCCGATGTCAATGTGCACAAAGATTCTCCAGAGGCTACTAAAATGGGAGCAAAGGCATTTGCACAGGGCAATGAAGTCCATTTTGCTCCAGGCCAGTATAATCCTGATACCAAATCCGGGCAGGAGCTGATCGGTCATGAGCTTACCCATGTGGTACAGCAAAAACAGGGAAGAGTAAAAGCTACAACCCAGGCCAAAGGAGCGGCGGTAAATGATGATCCAGCCCTTGAAAAAGAAGCTGATGAGATGGGTAAGAAAGCAGCTGAGGGGAAAAAAGTAAAGGAAATAAAAAGCAAACAAGAGAATGGCGCATTAATTGAAGAGGAAGAGAAAGCAAAACAAGAAGATCAACTTTCTGATGAACAATTAGCTATTATTTCTGGTAATTTTTTTGATCAATACAGATCTAACATAAATGCCTGTAGAATTTCCCTAATAAGTACTTTTAGCCAACTTACAAACGCAGAAAAAAGTAAGGATGCATCGATTCCAGGTTTCGTAGGTGAAATCATTAAATCTGCACTTACAGCAGCAGGTAAAAGTAATCCCATGTGGGCAATTGGTTACGAAATTTTAGCATATGCAGCCACAGAAATTTATAATAAGGTAAATAATATTAATAATATCTCGGCTGGAGACTTTCTTTCCTTAATTGATAATGGCTTCATTAGTATACATGATAATAATAAATTAAAAGAGGATTATTATAGAAAGTTTTTAGCTGCAAACAAGAATTACTTTAAAGGACTTAGCGGCGATAAATTAGTGATGGAAGCAGAAAGACGTGCAGATAATATATTCCCCAGTCAAAAAATAATTAAACAGGGAATTGTATTAAAATGGATTAGAAATTCAAAAGATGGCTACGATTGGTCTTTTAGTAGATGGAAAAGCGCATATATAGAAATTTCAACCCGCTACAATTACGTTAAGAAGAGCCATGAACTGATGCATGCCCAAATAGATGATACAACAGGGCCAGAAGGCACACTTCAAGCTTTAAAAGATGCGTTTTCACCTGATTATCCTATTATGGATCTACCTTTGAAAAAAGATATATCAATGGCAGATCAATTATGGACAGACAGGTTTTTCCTTGATGAGAAAAATAATAAAGTTGGAGGTGATGATACTGAGATTGAGTGGAAGACGGTACTTAAAAAATTCAAATTAGCTGATTTAACACCTGATACCTAATGAGAAAGATATTTATAATCCTTTACCTTCCAGTATGTATATTATTAACATACTGTAAAAATAGATCAACCGATGATTTTGAATCAAAAAATATCACAGAAACTGGTATGGAAAAACGCAGAGAATGTACTTCGTTAGATTATGATAGTTTGTTTGCATTGAATACTTATTTTGTAGGTAAAGACATTAATGATTTCGAAGATGATAATAATATCAACTTTGATGAAGTTAAAAGTGTAAATTCAACTGCTATAAAACTGAACGAAAAGAAGTTGTCGAATTTAAGAAATTTAAAATGGCTTGATATTCAGGATCAGAATATTGATAATTCGGTGTTAGAAAATTTCTATAAAAACAACTGTTTGCAATATCTCAATATAGTTTATTCAAACTTAAAAAATCTTCCTGCTGGTCTTGAAAAATTTCAACACCTGCAATACCTGAAACTAAGAAAAAATAAGATACAAGAAATAAACGAATTCCCTGACATAAGCCTTATCGAACTAGACTTAAGTGAAAATATAATTAGCTCATTTGAAATCAGTGGTCAGAGCTTGGAAAGTTTGAGTGAATTACACTTAAATGATAACCATCTTAAAGATTTCCCGAAGTCAATTTTGAAATGTGAAAATTTAGAAACTCTTTTTATAGGAAATAATCCGATTAACTCCATTCCCAAAGAAATTATCAAATTAAAGAATTTAAATTATTTATATCTTCATAATATTGATTTAAAAGAATTTCCCTATTTCCTTAAAGAATCTACTAGCTTGGAAACCATAATTTTTTCTAAATATATTGTAGACGAAGACCTGGAAGATAGTATCAGAGAAGATTTTAAACCTATCAGAATTGAATTTGTTGATTAAGAAATAGCCTCTTACTACGCTGAAATAATTTGAGGGCAAACGTATATATGTATTTATTTAATCGAAAAAAAATACTTCTGTTTTTTGCTTTAATAATAATTCAGGCCTCCTTAACAGGATGTAAAAACGATAATACTGATCGCAACAACAAAATACTTCATGTCAGTGATTTGCCTGAAGATAAATATGATGAGTATGGTTGGCTGAAGAAAGAAAAGTATCCCATTAATTTTAACATATCAGGAAATTCACTGAGTGTAATACAACCTTCTCATTCTAAAAGGTTATCAGATACTAAATATTTAAACATCAGTAGAAATAATATTAGAGATATATCACAATTAACAGAATTAGAAAGTCTGGAAGTTTTAAATGCGTCTAAAAACGAGATAAATAGTTTACCTCCATCTATTTCTAATATGACTAATCTTTCCGAATTAAATATCTCATTTAACCACCTTACTTTTATTCCCAGTAACATAGGGAATCTTCAAAAATTAAGGAATCTTAAAATAAGAAATAATTTCATTGAAGAGTTATCAGGAATAGAAAATGGAAATATAGATACGTTGATAGCAGACTTTAATCATATAAAAAAATATCACCTGCTATCTTTGATAAAGGTAATATTAGTTTTTTCTCCTTGAGAAGGAATTTTATATCAAGCTTCCCTGAAATTGATAAAAACAACACTGAATTGAAGGTTCTGAATTTAGAAAACAATAATTTAAATGAATTACCAAACTCTTTCGTCAATTTCGATTCTCTTCAATATTTAAACATTAGTTATAATCAATTCAAAGAATTTCCTGAAGTACTGTTCAAATTAAAAAATCTAAAACAACTAGATATTAGTCATAATAATCTTCAGCTCACAAAAGAAGAATTGAGAGAAATTAGTGAAAAATTTCAGGGTAAAGTGAATATTCAATATTAAGAATGATTTGATCTCAAGTAATTAATATATGATTTTAAGTGATCTGCACGGCAGCGATTGATATAGAAACATCTTGATGTTTCCTCTGTGTACTCTGTGCTCTCTGTGGTAAAATAAAACAGCTTGCTATTTTCTTCGCTTCCTTAGCGCCCCCTTGACGACCTTCTGCGTCGGTGTCAGGGTCAAAGATTTGCGGTGTATTTTTTTATTCGAGTCAAGGGCAATCCTGTTTATCTTTGAATCCTGTTAATTCTGATTCAGATAGTTTTCTCTTCATTTTTGTCTTGACACAAAAACGAAGCAAAAAAGTCAAGACAATATCAAATCTCCAAACACACAACCAACCCACCCTCGTGATATTGTCAATCCTACCGCGCCCTTCTATGCAACGTTTTATATAGGATGCAATTACTATTACCTTCTTGATACTCGTTTTCCGAACATGTTGTATCTACAATTTCCTTGTATCCTTAACGTAAAGACGACGATCTCCATTCTTCGATGTCTGGATAAACTGTTTCTATTAAAAAGAATGTTTCTATAAAACAGCTTGCTGTTTTTCTCTGCGATCTCTGTGTGCTCCGTGGTAATAATTAAAATAGCTTGCTATTTTCTTCGCGTCCTTAGCGCCTTAGCGGTGTGTTTTTTTACTTGCGAGTCGAGAGCAGTCCTGTTAATCTTTTTTAATCATTGTAAATAGTGGTTCTCCAATTTCGAGTCAAGGGTAATTCTGTTAATCTTTGAATCCTCTTAATTCTGATTCAGACAGTTTTCTCTTCATTTTTGTCTTGACACAAAAACTGACGATGCTATCGCATGTCAGCATCCAAGAAACGAAGCAAAAAGGTCAAGACAATATCGATCCTCCTAGCGCCCATTCCTCCCCACCTCCGGAAAGCAGAGTGAGTGTGAGAGTGAGAGCGGAGAATCATTAAATTTAATTGGAGCTATAGGGTCTAAGTATTACCGTGATATAAATAAATTGCGTCAACAATTCTCTGTGTACTCTGTGATCTTTGTGGTATAAAACCTAAACAGCTTGCTGTTTCCTTTGCGATCTCTGCGGCTTTGCGGTGTGTTTTTTTATTCGAGTCAAGGGCAATACTGTTAATCTTTGAATCCTCCTAATTCTGATTCAGACAGTTTCCTCTTCATTTTTGTCTTGACACAAAAACGAAGCAAAAAAGTCAAGACAATATCGATCCTCCTAGCGCCCATTCCTCCCCACCCTCGGGATATTGCCATTCCTACCGCACCCTTCTAAGAATCAACTAATAAAAGATTGAAGCATCGGATGTGAAACCTCCCTTTTTTCTATGTAACATTTTAATTTCATCGATTCAGTAATTCTCTTTGAACCCTGCGGACTCGGTGTTACTTAACTCAAACATCTTGATGTTTCCTCTGTGTACTCTGTGCTCTCTGTGGTAAAATATAACAGCTTGCTGTTTCCTCTGCGCTCTCTGTGGTATAAAACCTAAACAGCTTGCTGCTTTTCTTAGCGTACTTAGCGCCTTTGCGGTGTGTTTTTTTACTTGCGAGTCGAGAGAAATCATGTAAATCCTTCCATCCTGTAAATCCTGATTCTGACAATTATTTATGTAAATCGACAAAGCTGAGTATTCTAATTTCAGTAGTTTTTGAATAATTAATCGGCACCAGCGCGACGCTGGCGCCAGGGACAGAAGAGTGATGGTTCAGTGTCTAAATGAAACCAATAACTTAATCTCCAATAACTAATAACTTAATAACCCAATAACCTAATATCCAATTCTCCCCCCAAACCTCTTAACCTTAACAATTACCAATACACTCAACACGACCATCGATATAGCCGTCACATACACAAAATCAGGAATTGGCATCGGATCGCCTGCCGCGTAGCTGTGTAATCCCGATAGGTAGTAGTTCACGCCAAAGGAGGTCATAATGATCGACCAGAAGGCGAACATACTCGCGATATTGAATACCACATAGTTATTAAGCTTGGGAATGAATCGAAGGTGTAACACGATCGCATATACAATAATGCTGATCAATGCCCAGGTTTCTTTTGGATCCCAGGCCCAGTATCGTCCCCATGATTCATTGGCCCAGACTCCACCTAAAAATGTTCCGATAGTCAATACAAACAGTCCGATGGTCATGGATATCTCATTAATATAGGTCAGCTCTTTTATCCGAATGTTAATTTCTTTTTCGTTCGAACTCTTCCTCATTAATATCAATGCAATGACCATGACTCCGATCAATGCTGACAGAGCCAACGGAGCATAACTGCTGACTATTGTTGCTACATGCACTTTTAGCCAGTAAGACTTGAGCACTGGCATCAGGTTAGTGATTTCCGGATTGATCCAGTCCAGGTAACTCACAAACAATAATGCCCCGGTAAATAACATCGTCAGTGGCAGGGTGAAATCTGACTTGCGGTGAACGATAAATCCACATAAAAGCAGTACCCAGGAAACGAATACCAGCATCTCATAGCCATTGCTCCATGGTGGGTGACCGGAAACATACCAGCGCAACACCAGGTTGGCGGTAAAGATCAGGAAGGTGATCCACGAAATGATGATCATCGAGTTCCACAGGATATTCAGAGGCTTATTCTGTTTGAAGATCTTAGCTATCGCCAACACGAGAAGAATAATACCAATGGTAAAGCATGCCTGGAATAACCAGAAGTTTAGATTGAGCTTGTTGTACCAGATCTCGGCATTCACATGTTTGTAATCAGGAATGTATCCTGCACCCAATACCTGCTGATAAGTATGAATGTAATCTACTTTCTCAACGGCATCGGAATAATTTCCCGATTGCAGGTCGCTGAAGTAAGCAGGGATAATGTTTTGCGCAAAAGCCCTGTCTTCGGCATTGAAATTAGAAAAATCGTGGTTGAAACTATACCAGTTTTTTTCTTTGTCATTTTTCCTTGGGAAGATTTTCAGGTAATTTCCGGAAATCACATTAAAAACAATATTAAAACGCTCATCAACTTTGATGACTTCCTTGTCTTGTTCAGTCCTGTTTGCCGGCTTCTTTTTATTTGCTTCTTCTACTTCTTTAGAAAGAATATATTGTCCGTTTTTACCGAGTAATGCTGAAAAAGGAATGCGTTCTTTTTCTGTCAGGTTTTCATCGAGAACAGACGTTAATTTTTTACCATCGATCTTAATTATTGGGATGTTTTGCCAGAGTGATGGATACATCATCATCGAGATAAATACCTGGTCCGGATTGAGGCGGATTGTCTTTTCTCCTGATGGGATTTCCAGGTACGTTTTCCTTGAGATTTTTCTTAAAAACTCTGATGAAAGAGTATTGATGGGTTTAATTCGTCCGTCGAGATCCTGAACGAGCAATCTGCCAAAGTATTCAGCTTGTTGCTCATCAATGATAACGGCTTTCTCCTGCTGATTTTCCTGTCCGTTTATAATTATTGACGAACCAAATGCCATTAATAGGATCAGTATGTTCGTCTGATTCTTCAGGTTTTTAAGCTTTTTATTTAGCTGTGTATATCGTGAGCCCTTTCCGAATAACGTCCAGAACATGCCAATTCCAAGTAGAATATATCCGGCATAAGTTACCAGCGTTCCCGGCCGGTCTTTGTTTACCGATAATACGGTTCCTTTTTCGTCGGTGTCATAACTGGCCTGGTAAAAGCGGTATCCGGAATAATCCAGTACGTTGTTCATATAGATCCGATAGGGAAAAGACTCCGCTTTAGATTGAACCACCACTTCGCTGGCATAAGACGAAGGACTTGATGATCCGGGATAACGCTCCAGCTGAAAATCTTCGAGCTTTATAGAGAAAGGCAGTTCAATACCTTTGGAACCATACGAAACATCAATCGATAGATCTGCCAATTCAACTGTATGAACTGTCGGTAAAAATCCTTCCCGATACAAGACGTCCAGCTCCTCACTTTCATCTCCAACGGATACTTTCATTCGAACTACATCATCCTTTACCGGATCATTATCACCGGGCTTTTCAGGATTGCTGATAATGTCAATTACACCTTTGTCATGATATTTCAAAGGAACAAATGATAGGTTGTGTAGTCGGAAAACGGTACGTAGTGAAATTTTTTGAAGGCTATCTGCTAATATATGTCCGGGTTGTTGATTGGCCATGATAAAGTAATCAAGTGGGAGGGGAGACTCAATATAGAATTCATCTCCGTCCTGAAGAATATTTATTGCCTCTTCATTGTCACTATTAAACCCAATCGCATGTCCGTGATCGCCAAAGAGTTTGGTTTCCCCCTTTCTTAAAATATGAGTTTCGCGCCCCTGACCTTCGGAAACTACCATTTCGATAAATGGCTCACCTCTTTCCTCATCGCTGTTAATTTCTACCGAAGCATCCGGGATGTATTCCAATAACTCAATTTCAATTTCACGATTATCAAATTCCGGGTTCCAGATAATATCTTCATCAGTGTGATTAGAAAAATGGACTTCCTGGGAAACGCCTTTATGCTGGTCATCTTTGGTGAAATGCACCTGGAGGTATTTTTTATCTGAAATTATAGTGGAGGAAGATTCGTTCTCCCGTATACGCATTACTCCGCTTTCAGAATAATATCTAGTGATAAAAGCCCCGATGATAATGACCAGAAAGGAAATGTGAAATAAGAGGATTGGCCATTTGGGTTTCCTGTAAAGTCGGTATTTATAGATGTTGGTAAGAAAAGCTAAAGCCAGACCGAACATTACCAGTTCAAACCACCAGCTATCATAGATTATTTGCCAGGCTGCAGCTGTTCCGTAATCATTTTCTATGAAAGTTGCTACTGCCATGGAAATAGCAAACGTCAACAACAATAAAAGTGCTAGCACAGATGAGCCGAATAAGCGGTAAAAAAATCGCATATAATTTTGAAAACTTTAAATACTAAACAGAATAAAAGATAGTGCTACTGAGCCGAGGCAGAGACGTTTTCATTATTCCATTTTTGTTCTCTCTCCCTTGCCTGCTCCAACCATTTTGGTAAAAGATTTTCCTTGAATTTTTCTTTATCTTTTCTGAGCTCTTCCATATCGAGGCCAATGTATTCCTGGGCCTTTTCTTTAGTAGATATGTCGGGCATTTGGACAGGTTTATTATGTCCGAGTTCAGCTAAAAGCCTTGCCAGTTTTACGCGGGCTTCCTGGGCAACAACAATTCCCGAAGCTAATACTCTTGATATTTCTGTTGGGGCATGAAATGTTGCTCCGTGAGCTGCGGCGATAAAATCCCATCTCCACTGCGCATGCCTGATATCCATTAAGATAGATTCCATTTGTTCTTCTGTCGCACCAAGATCCCAGCATTTTTTGGCTTCAATGTGTGCTTTCACCAACATTTCTTCCAGTGCCAACCTGTTTTCTTTTACTTTTCGTTGCTTTTCATAAACGTTTTCTTTCAGCTTTTCCGCTTCCTCCCTGTGACACACCTGGCAGGAGTTTTGAATATTGTTTAATGGAGATTGAATATGGTGGTCGGTAAATTTCTGACCTCCCTCACTTTTGTATGGCATATGGCAATCTGCACAGGAAACACCTCTTTTGGCATGGATACCGGTTAAGTAAGTTTCATATCCCGGATGCTGTGCTTTCAGCATCGGAGCCTTACTTATCTGGTGAGTCCAGTCTGAAAATTCGATATTGTCATAGTATTTTTCCATGTCATCAGCGCTCATTCCTTCTTTCCATGGGAACACAAGGTATGGAGTGCCTTCTTTTCCAGGTAAATTTTTATTAAAGTAGTATTCAACATGGCACTGAGCACAAACAAGAGACCGCATTTCCTGGTGAGTCACTTTCTTGATGTCTTTGCCCATCGCATCAAACGCTTCAATCAGCGCAGGCCTTGAAATCTTTAATTTCATCGTATTCGCATCGTGGCAATCGGCACAACCGATCGGATTCACTACCTGGGGGCCTTTTGCTGCCCATTTTCCATCGTAAAACTCAGCAATGCCTATTTCATTCATCAACCGGGGTACATCCGGACTTTTACATGTCCAGCATGTTGAAGGCATCGGTCCGTCATTGGGTCCGTCAGGTCCTCCTGTACGCAGGGTATTATGAATGTCCTCGATAGAATAGAAATGACCGCGGCCCTGGTTGTAATCCTTAGAAAACCCGTATCCAGCCCAGAGAATTACCAGGTTAGGATCCTCTTCAAGAATATCCCGCATGGCTGAGCCACCCTGAAAGGAAACGAAATTCGTGTCAGAAGTTTGAAGGTGCGATTGATATTGTTGCGGATAGTATTCACCCCACACCTCATTTCTTGGGTCATTTTTCATTATATCAGCCTGGGGAACATAGGAAGTATACCTGGCCTCATTTTTTCGATTTATGATACTGGATGCAAGTAATCCTAATAGGAAAACGATTACCAGGGTTACGATGAAAAGGACTTTGTTTTTCATTTCGCAGCGGTTTTGGATTCATCAATTTCTTTTTCCAGCCATTCGGGTATTACTACCTCTGTTTGATTGGTTGGTACTGGTGCTATATTATATTTTACTGTAGTTAATCCGTGCAGCCTGCCATGAGGGACAGTGCGGTGACAACTCCAGCATGTTCTGTCTAATCGGTCTGATTTGTGCGACTCTATCCAGTCTTCGTATTTCGCTTGAGTTATCTGCTGTACATGGCAGCGAATACAATTGTTTTGAACCACTTTCTCAGACTCTTCCCTCATGAAAATCACATCGGGTTCGGCTCTGAGAGTGAATATCGAAGCGTGGTACAATCCGTCTTTCGCTTTAAAGTAATATTGATTGAAAACATTATCATGCGGCACGTGGCAATCATTGCAAGTAGCCCATTCCCGGTGCGAACTGTGCATCCAACTGTTATAAACTGGAGTCATCACGTGGCAGTTTACACAGGCCTGTGGATCATCCGAAAGATAGGAAGTGACATGTGCTTCATAAGCAATGAAAGCACCCAGTCCTAACAAACTGGCAATAGAGACAGTTGCTATGGTCCTCCATCTGGATTTTTTCTTCGGGAAAATGTTCTTAAAAAGTGACAATAGGAATAAGTCGTTTTACTTGTCAAAAGTTAATTAATTAAATTATATTTATCAAAGAGAAACACATTCATTTATCACCTCAATTTTTAACAAATGAAATCATTTTTCATCACCCTACTTTTGTTAACTGCCTATGTCTCTTTTTCACAGGAATTTACTATGGATCTTGATCTGCGCGATCGATTTGAATACCGACATGGGTTTTCAACTTTGTTTCCCGATAATACCGAACCGGCAGCTTTTGTTCGCCAAAGGGCCAGATTGAAGCTGGGTTATGTTAGTAAACTTCTTGAGATCAAATTAAGTGTGCAGGATGTGAGTACCTGGGGAGACACCCGGCAGATTTTGCCTTCTGATGGAAATGATTCTTTTATGCTTTTTGAAGCCTGGGCGAAAATATATTTAAATGATTACTGGGCTATTCAGGCTGGAAGGCAGCCCATTTCGTATGATAATCAGCGGATACTTGGTGGATTGGATTGGGCAATGCAGGGAAGAACTCACGATGCATTATTAGTAAGGTATGATAAAGAAAGCTTAAAGGGAGATTTGGGATTTGCCTTCAACCAGGTTGGGGAACCGATAAACGGAAATGATTACGATATCACCGGATTCTTTTCTTATAAAACGATGCAATATGCTTACTTGTCCAAAAAATGGGATAAGACTGTCGTGAGCTTCTTGTTTTTAAATAACGGGTTTCAGGCTTATGCTGATTCAGCCAATACTATTACTGATGGCGTGTATAACAGGCAGACCACTGGATTGTATTTCTCCGCCCCGACCGGAGATTTTACCTTCAAAGGTTTCGGATATTACCAGTCGGGCAAGGCTAGCCAGGATACAGATCTGAGTGCTTATGACCTTGGGTTGGAAGTAGCTTTTAGTCCGAATAAAACAGTTTTTGCTGCCGGGATGGAGCTTCTGAGTGGGACAGATCAGGCAGGCGATGATAGGAACAGGTCCTTTTTTCCTCTGTATGGAACCAACCATGCTTTCAACGGGTATATGGATTATTTTTACGTAGGAAACCACGCTAACAATGTTGGGTTAAATGATTATTACCTGAGTACAACATTTAAGCCGGGAAAAAGTAATTCGTTAAAAATGGCAGTTCATTATTTTATGTCTAATGCAGATATAATCGGCACAGATGATCGTGACCTGGGAACTGAAATAGACCTTGTTTATACTCATAAGATTAATAAAAATGTAAAGACACAGGTGGGATATTCCCACATGTTTGCTACTGATCAAATGAGCGCCATAAAAGGAGGGACGACCAATGAAAATACGAACAACTGGGCCTGGGTTCAGCTATTCGTTAATCCCCGACTCTTTACACATAATTTGAAAGGGGAGGAAGAGTAAGAGCTAATAACTTAATTATTAGTAACTAATTGCCGCCCTGCTTCGTGTCTCCATGAACCAGTTTTCGGATCTAAGATCCTGAATTATCCATAGCTCCAGATGCGCTTCGCTAACATCTTAAACAGCAGAAATGGTGGAGTAATTGGTAATAACTTAATCTTCAATAACTAATAACTCAATAACTCAATCTCTAATAACTTAATCCCTTATAACTCAATAACCAATAACTTATTAACTAACTACCGCCCTGATTCGTGTCTCCACGAACCGGTTAAAAGATATAAACCAACCTAAACCCATCATTTCATTCGAAGTCGAGATGCGAAGCAGCAAGGAGGTGATTGTTAGATGTTATTATAAGGCACCAGCGCGACGCTGGCGCCAGTGAGACAGCATTATAAATTGCGTCAGCAATTCTCTGTGTTCTCTGTTGTGAAAAAAACAGCTTGCTGTTTCCTTTGCGATCTCTGCGTCTTTGCGGTGTGTTTATTTTATTCGAGCTAAGGGTAATTCTGTTAATCTTTGAATCCTCTTAATTCTGATTCAGACAGTTTTTCTCTTCATTTTTGTCTTGACACAAAAACGAAGCAAAAAGGTCAAGACAAAATTGATCCTCCTAGCTCGCCAACCTCCCCACCCCCTTGACGATCTCCTTGCGTCGATGTCAGGGTCTAATACTCGTGATATTGTCATTCCTACCGCACCCTTCTAAGTATCAATTATATAAAGATTGAAGCATTGGACGTGGAGCCTCCCTTTTTTCTATGTACGAGATTTAATTTCATTGAGTCTGTAATTCTCTTTGATCCCTGAGGACTTTGTGATGCTTCAGTTGAGACTTTTATTAGCTAATAACCAATAACTTAATCCCTTATAACTGAATAACCAATAACTTATTAACTAACAACCGCCCTGGTTCGTGTCTCCACGAACCGGTTAAAAGATATAAACCAACCTAAACCCATCATTTCATTCGAAGTCGAGATACGAAGCAGCAAGGAGGTGATTGTTAGATGTTATTATAAGGCACCAGCGCGACGCTGGCGCCAGTGAGACAGCATTATAAATTGCGTCAGCAATTCTCTGTGTACTCTGCGCTCTCTGTGGTATAAAACATAAACAGCTTGCTGTTTTTCTTTGCGATCTCTGCGTCTTTGCGGTGTGTTTTTTTCTTGCGAGTTGATAGCAATCCTGTTTATCTTTTATAATCAAGGTCAATCCCGGTTCTCCAATTTCGAGTCATAAGCAATCCTATCATCCTATTAATCCTAAAAATCCTAGTTCAGACAATTTCGAGTCAAGCGTACTAATAACTTAATAACCTAATCTCTAATAACTAAAAACCTAACTAAACAAAAAGAGCCCAGTCTCTCGACCAGGCCCTTGGGATCATAATCTTAAATATCTTATTTCAGATCTATTGCGATCATTTTTCCTTCTCCTAAGTTTACTGTATAAGCAAGGCAGTAATCCTTTATTTCCGGATTTACCTCAAAGCCAATATATCCCTCAGACATATCGCCCTTGTTAAGCTCTACCTGTGGAAGCATTTCTCCTTTGTCAACTTCGTATAGAGAAGGAGCATATTCTTCACCTGTTGCATCACGAAGGAAAAACTGCAGGATACTGGACTTCCATTCTTCTGCATCGACATTTTCTACCCTCGTTTTGATGTAGACAAGCTTTTTTCCTTCAGGTATTTCAGAAACGTCAGGGAATTTCGATTTGGCATCACCGAATTCTAAAACGATGATTCTTCTACCTTCCTTTTCTACTACCTCGTTCATTTTACCGGTTGTTACATCACCATAATAAGCAACAGTGTTTTCAACAGCAGAAGGAGAGGATTCTTTTACTTCAGTTTCTTCAACAGTCGCCTTGATTTCTTCGGTAGTTTCAGATTTCTCATCTGATTTGGTTTCAGTGCAAGAATAAACCAGCGACGAAAATGCGATCAAGGCAATTAAAAAAAATGGTTTGGTTTTCATGATAGTACGCATAGTGTTTAAAAAGCCGCAATATAATGGGATTTATTAACTAAGGAAAAATATTTTCATGTTTTGACTTGACTGTGGTATCAACCAAATAATGCTGCTGTTCGACATGTTCCGCAGGGCATGTCGAACCGGTAATAAACCGGATTTGAATCCGGTATGCCCTGGTTCGTGTCCCCATGAACCAGTTAAGACTATTAACCAATAACCAATAACTTAATCCCTTATAACTCAATAACCAATAACCAAATCTCTCATAACTATTCTTACAACCCAACTACAATCACCTTACCTTCTGAAAGGTCAACGGCGTAAGCTACTGCCAGATCAGAATATAACGCATCAACCTCGAAGCCAATATATCCTGTTGAGGTGGCTCCCATGCCTAGTTCTGTATTGGGGAAGTTTTCGCCTTTGTCTATTTCGTACAGGGCAGGAGCGTATTCCTTTCCGGATGCATCCCTGAGAAAAAATTGAACCATACTCGACTGCCACGGATCGATGCCGGTATTCGTTACACTGGCTTTTACATAAACAAGCTTTTTGTCCGGAGCTACTTTGAACAGATCAGTGTTTTTTGGTTTAGCTTCACCATATTCTAAGATCGTGACTTCCTTGCCATCCATTACCACAGTCTCATTCATACTTCCTTTCATTACATTATTGTAATATGATTCCGTGTTTTTAACAGCCATCGATGGCTTTGGAGCTTTGGTTTCTTCTTCATTTTCATCCTCACCTTCTTTTTCATAAGAGCAGGAGAAAAATATTGAAAAGCTAATTAACATTCCCAGAAACAGAGTTGAAGTTTTAGTATTCATATTAATGTTTATGTGTTCTCTATCTCAATTTATAGGTAATCATTCAGGAATCGAAATTTTAAGAGAGCTTTAGTTGATAATTGTTTAAAATAAAAGATCCCGGTGAATCATGGTTCACCGGGATCTTCCTAACCCGTGTACTTTTTTAAAACCTAAATGAAAATCGGAGAAAAAAGGTTGCTGATACGTGTCATCGGAAGTTGAGCCAAATTAACTGTTAAACAGATACCACCTTACCACAAGTGTTACCAAACTATAATCATTTAGATGTAGTTAATCTTCCTTAGAAGTACCAACAACCAGCTGTCTCACATAATTAGTACACAATTAAACCCTTAAAGTAAATGCGATCTGCAGTTTAGTTTCCAAACCTTGATAGAGATTAGCATAGCAGATCGCATTATTGTTTTGGTTGACAGTAGTCAAATATACCCCTGTCGACCCTTTTATAAAATCGATTTTGTCATTAAATGACATTTTTTGATGATTAAAATCTTGAAAAAATTATAAAAAGTGCAGTTCTATGACATTTTAAAGATTTGTGTCATGAAAATGGACTAATTGGGGGAAGGGTAAGGGCATAAACGTGATGCTGATGCCAGTAACATTTTTTATATATGTAGAAAAATTAAATGTTGCATTCTTCCTAATAACTAATAACCTAATAACCTAATAACTCAATAACCAATAACTTATCAACTAACTGACGCCTTGGTTCGTGTCCTCACGAACCAGTTATGACAGATCAAAGATCTTCTTTTATTAAAACTACGAGATGCGCTGTCGCTAACATCTCGAAGAGCTGTATAAATTGCGTCAGCAATTCTCTGTGTACTCTGTGCTCTCTGTGGTAATAAATATAAACAGCTTGCTGTTCCTTCGCGTCCTCGCGCCTTTGCGGTGTGTGTTTTACTCGAGTTAAGGTCAATCCTGTTTATTTTTGAATCTTCTTAATTTTGATTCAAACAGTTTTCTCTTCATTTTTGTCTTGACACAAAAACGAAGCAAAAAGGTCAAGACAATATCGATCCTCCTAGCGCCCATTCCTCCCTACCCTCGGGATATTGCCATTCCTACCGCACCCTTCTAAGAATCAACTAATAAAAGATTGAAGCATCGGATGTGAAACCTCCCTTTTTTCTATGATAAGAGAATTAATTTCATTTAGTCTGTAATTCTCTTTGAACCCTGCGGACTCGGTGTTACTTAACTCAAACATCTTGATGTTTCCTCCGTGTTCTCTATGCTCTCTGTGGTAAAAAAACACAACAGCTTGCTGTTTCCTTTGCGATTTCTGCGTCTCTGCGGTGATTTTAAGAATATGATTTGCTTAATGAGGATCTAAGATGCAATTTTATCTGACCTACGAAATACGCTTCGGTAACAACTCGAAGAGCAGAATAATTGTGTCAGCAATTCTCTGTGTACTCAGTGCCCTCTGTGGTAATAAATATAAACAGCTTGCTGTGTTCCCTAGCGTTCTTAGCACCCCCATGACGACTTCCTTTCAGTCCGTGTCAGGGTAAAAGGATTTGCGGGGTGTTTTATTTTTTAATCGAGTCAAGCATACCAATAACTTAATAACCTAATCTCTAATAACTATATCTTTTTGTAACGGATCTAGATCCTAATGTATCTAAACTTCCAGATGCGCTTCGCTAACATCTGGAAGAGCAGAATAATTGCGTCAGCAATTCTCTGTGTACTCAGTGCCCTCTGTGGTAATAAATATAAACAGCTTGCTGTGTTCCCTAGCGTTCTTAGCACCCCCATGACGACTTCCTTTCAGTCCGTGTCAGGGTAAAAGGATTTGCGGAGTGTTTTATTTTTTAATCGAGTCAAGCATACCAATAACTTAATAACCTAATCTCTAATAACTATATCTTTTTGTAACGGATCTAGATCCTAATGTATCTAAACTTCCAGATGCGCTTCGCTAACATCTGGAAGAGCAGAATAATTGCGTCAGCAATTCTCTGTGTACTCAGTGCCCTCTTTGGTAATAAATATAAACAGCTTGCTGTGTTCCTTAGCGTTCTTAGCGCCCCATGACGACTTTCTTTCAGTCCGTGTCAGGGTAAAAGGATTTGCGGGGTGTTTTATTTTTTAATCGAGTCAAGCATACCAATAACTTAATAACCTAATCTCTAATAACTATATCTTTTTGTAACGGATCTAAGATCCTAATGTATCTAAACTTCCAGATGCGCTTCGCTAACATCTGGAAGAGCATCAGCGTAATAATTTAATGGCACCAGCGCGACTCCGGCGCCAGGGGCAGTGATGAAGTTATTATTCGGACACAAAAAAAAACCGGGCTACAATCAACAACCCGGTTTTATATGAATATCTAATTTAAATGTTGCAGATCTCCCCATGACGACTTCCTGTTGTTAGTTTCAGGGTCCTTCGGCTCGCCAGAAGCGATAAACTTACGATGAAGTTTTAATTTTAATCCATCCGCTCAATATTAGCTCCCAACGCATTCAATCGCTTGTCAATGTATTGGTATCCTCTGTCAATCTGCTCTACGTTGTGTATTACGCTTTCGCCGTCAGCTGATAGTGCGGCGATCAATAGCGATACTCCCGCACGAATATCAGGGGAGGTCATCTGGATGCCCCGGAGATTTACTTTTCTGTCAAGTCCGATCACTGTTGCTCTGTGTGGATCACAAAGGATGATCTGGGCTCCCATATCAATCAATTTATCGACGAAGAACAAACGACTCTCAAACATCTTCTGGTGAACAAGCACTGTTCCCTGTGCCTGGGTAGCTGTAACTAATACAATACTCAACAGGTCAGGAGTGAAGCCCGGCCAGACTGCATCAGCAACGGTTAATATTGATCCGTCAATAAATGTATCAATGGTATAAGAATCCTGGGCAGGAATATGAATATCATCACCATGGAATTCCATTTTAATTCCCAGCTTCTGGAACATCTCAGGGATGATTCCCAATTGGTCAATTCTGGCATCTTTGATTGTGATTTCTGACTGAGTCATAGCAGCCATGCCAATAAATGAACCAATCTCGATCATATCCGGAAGCATGGTATGGGTAGTGCCCGAAAGTCGTTCTACCCCCTCGATGGTTAATAGGTTAGATCCGATGCCATGGATATTTGCTCCCATGCGAACCATCATGCGGCATAGCTGCTGAATGTATGGTTCACAAGCTGCATTATATATCGTGGTTTTTCCCTTAGCCATTACTGCTGCCATGATGATGTTAGCAGTACCAGTTACTGATGCTTCTTCAAGCAACATGTATGTTCCGGTCAGGCCATTCTTAGCCTCAATGCTGAAATGGGAAGTTTTATTATCATATTTGAATTCAGCGCCCAGTTTTTTAAAACCAAGGAAGTGAGTATCTAATCTACGTCGACCTATTTTATCTCCACCTGGTTTGGGAATCGAAGCCTTGCCAAATCGTGCTAATAGAGGCCCCAGCATCATTACTGAACCACGTAGTGAAGCAGCTTTTTTCTTATACTCGTCAGAATCAAGGTATTTGAGGTCAATATTATTAGCTGTAAATCGGTATGATTCATCACCCAGCTTTTCAACTTCTACCCCGATATCGTCGAGCAGGTCGATAAGCTTCATTACATCCCTGATGTTTGGGATTTTATGAATAGTTACTGTTTCTTCAGTCAGTAAAACTGCACAAAGTATTTGTAATGCTTCGTTTTTCGCTCCCTGGGGAATGATTTCCCCCTTCAATTTTGCATTACCCTGAATTCGAAATGATCCCATTTAGTATTTTCTCTTTTTCTTTTTTCCGCCGCCTTTTCCGCCTTTGCTCGACGAAGGCCTGTTTTCTTTATCTCGATATAAGGGGTTGATCAGGTTTTTACCTAAAATAGCATCCCGGTCTACTTCCAGCTTTCCACCGGCTAGTTTTTCAATTTGTTCAATAAGAACGTTGTCTTCGATGTTATCCTTATTCCAGGTCATATAAAAAGTTTTCATCAACCTGGCAATATAGACTACCGCTTCTGTTTGTTGTTGTTGATCCTCCATCTCCATTGCTTCTTTGATTAGCAATTCGATGTTCACCCCATAATGGCGATAACGCATATGGTTGTGCTGGTTGTATTCAACCTTTCGAGGTTTTTTCTCCAGTGTATCAGGGCTCGGCTTAGGGAAAGGACTGTCTACATCCAGTTGAAATTTTGAGATGATAAAAAGGTCATCCCATAATTTCTGGAGGTTTTCTTTCGTGTCTTTCAGATCAGGAATGATCTGTTTCATCATTTCTATCAGTGCTTTAGCGTAACGGGTGCGCTGATCTTTATCATCGACTTCATGGGTGATATAGTCGACTAATTTCTGAACGTTTCTACCATATTCCCTGAGAATAAGGTGGTTTCTCTGTGTGTTATAATCCATTATATGGTTGTTTTAACCGCTGAAATCTATTCAATAATCCTCAGCTTAGCAAAGCTAAGGAGCAATGTTTTTTCTCCAAAATGTTCAAATTTAACTTTTGCCTTCTTTCCGGGACCTCTGTCATCGATCTCAAGTACCTCTCCAAAACCAAATTTAAGGTGCTCGACTTTATCCCCGGCTTTCAGATTTGTTATGTCCGAAGCTTCAAATCCGGCACTCGGCGTATGCTCTTTGGCAGGCTGACGCTGCTGGCTTTTTGTCCGGTCTTTATTTATACTCGATACAAGGTTTTTTGCATATCCACCTGCATTTGATCCGCCTCCGGCAAAACTAGGCCTTTGACCCGGCATTGATTCCGGTTGCCGGCTACCATAGCGTGTACTCATTTTAATATATTGAGGATCGAGCTCATCGATAAAACGGCTCGCTTCACACATTTTCAGGTTTCCAAACCGGTATCTCGAGGTCGCAAAGCTAAGATACAACTTCTTTTCCGCACGTGTTATCGCTACGTAGAAAAGTCTTCGTTCTTCCTCGAGGTCAGCACGGCTATTAAGCATCATCTGGCTGGGGAATAGGTCTTCTTCCATTCCGACAATATAGACATATGGAAACTCCAGTCCTTTAGCCGAGTGAATGGTCATCAGTGTGACCTTATCTTTATCTTCAGCCGATGAATCATCTGCGCTGGTCAGCAGGGCAACATCCTGAAGGAATGCATCCATTGAACGGTCTTCAACATCTTCACTCTCAGCAAAGTCTTTGATCGCATTCAGTAATTCCTGAACGTTTTCATATCGGCTCAGTCCTTCAACAGTCTTATCTGAATAAAGCTCACGCAAAATTCCCGATCCTTTGGCAATAGCTGTCGCAGCATCAAAGGCATCTTTTTGCTCTACTTCTTTCTTAAAACTTTTGATCAGGGTGGTAAAACCATCAATCGCATTAGCTGCCCGTCCGGAAAAGAAGCGATGAGGATTTTGTATCACCTCCCAGAGAGATAGGTTGTTTTCATATGCTGCAACTATGATCTTTTCTACCGTTGTGTTCCCGATTCCACGTTTCGGATAGTTAATTATCCGGCGAAGTGATTGTTCATCATCGTGATTGACCGTGTACCGCATGTAAGCGATCAGGTCTTTGATCTCTTTACGTTGGTAGAATGAAAGACCACCAATGATCTTGTATGGTATATTCATTTTTCTCAACGCTTCCTCCATCGATCTCGATTGTGAGTTGGTTCGGTAGAGGATCGCAAAATCACTATTTTCGAGCTGGTTATTCATCTTTTCTTCAAAGATGGACTGGGCGACCAGCCTTCCTTCTTCATTATCACTTTGAGCTTTGATGACCTCGATTTGGTCACCGGCCTCATTAGATGTCCAAACGCTTTTCTTTAGCTGAGCCTTATTCTTTGCGATGATCGCATTGGCTGATTGAACAATATTTTTAGTACTTCTATAATTTTGCTCGAGCTTGATAATCTTTAGCTCGGGATAGTCTTTTTCGAAATTTAGTATGTTTCTGATGTCAGCACCACGGAAAGCATAGATACTTTGTGCATCGTCACCTACCACACAGATGTTCTGGTGAACCGCAGCCAGTTTTTTGGTGATCAGGTACTGACTCAGGTTAGTATCCTGAAACTCATCGACCATCACAAATTTGAATCGATGTTGATACTTTAACAGGACATCAGGGAAATTTTTGAATAGAATATTGGTGTTGAATAACAAGTCGTCAAAGTCCATTGCTGAAGATTTGACACAGCGCTTTACATATTCCTCATAAATTTGAGCCATTTTTGGCTTCATCGCTGCTTCATCTTCAGCCCTGATCGCTGCATCCTGTTTATAGCGCTGCCAGGAGATCAGCCGGTTTTTTGCTCCGGAAATTCTACCGAGTACACTATTAACTTTATATGTTTTGTCATCAAGATTAAATTGCTTGATCAACTGTCTGATAAGTTGTTTACTATCGTCTGTATCGTATATAGTAAAGTTGCTCGGATACCCGATATGATGAGCTTCAGCCCGTAATATTCTCGCGAAAACCGAGTGGAAAGTACCCATCCAGAGGCTTCTGGCATCAGGCCCGACCACATTTTCGATACGCTCACGCATTTCTCTCGCTGCCTTATTGGTAAAGGTCAGCGCCAGAATCGAAAAAGGATCAACGTTCTTTTCCCTAATCAGATGGGCGATTCGATAGGTTAGTACTCTTGTTTTTCCTGAGCCCGCGCCTGCAATGATCATGCTCGGGCCTTCCACATTCAGGACACCTTCCCGCTGCGGAGGGTTCAGGTGGTCCAGATATTCCAAATTCTCTCTATTGTCCATATTCATCAGTCTACAAATTTAGAAAAAAATAACGGAGAGAAAGTGAGGGAAAGCCTTATTGTCACAGGATGTCAAAAAAATATTTTTAGAAGCATTGAGAGGACAGAAATTTCATCTTTAATAATAAAGGCTTTTGTGCTTTGAGAATGTTCTATCTGAAAAGGAATTTATTTTCATGTCTCATTTTTACTTCGCTCAAATGGTTTTATTTAGGTAGATTTGCAGTTGAATTAATAGAGGAGATAAGAAATGTTAATCGTCAGGGATAAGTTGGTTTCAGATGACATCAAAGACAAGTTTTTTGTTTGCAACCTTGAAAAGTGCAAAGGAGCTTGTTGTGTTGAAGGTGACCTTGGTGCCCCTTTAAATTTTGATGAGCTTGACAAAATGGAAGAGATCCAGGAGCATGTTAAGCCATATCTGAGTGAAGAGGGCAGGGAAGAAATTGAAAAACAAGGTCCCTATGTTGTTGATTTTGAAGGCGATTATTCTACTCCGACAATTGATGGTAAAGAATGTGCGTATGCCTTTTACGACGGAAAAGGTATTCTCAAATGTGGTATTGAGCAAGCTTATATCGACGGGAAAATTGATTACAAGAAGCCGATTTCCTGCCACTTATACCCGATCAGGTTAAGCAAGTTTCAGGATCTTGAAGCATTAAACTATGACCGCTGGGATATTTGTTCTCCTGCATGTTCTTTTGGAAAAGAACTTCATGTTCCGATCTACAAATTCTTAAAAGAACCGCTTATTCGTAAGTATGGTGAAGACTGGTATAAAGAACTGGTCAGAATAATTCAGGAAGAAGACGAATAATTATTGTTTGATAACTATTCCGGCACGGAAGAAAAGAATATTATCCGCCAGATTTTGAGTTCCCCTTTCACTAATGTTATCCAGGTAATCTGTTGTAGGATTTAGAAATCCGGCTGCTGCTGTGATACCAAGATAATCATATGGGTAATACTGTATAGTGAAGGTCAATGGAATAACTGCACTTATATTTCCATAAGTTTCATTTTGGTTTCTCGTCTGGGGAATATCGAGCAAGCGGTTGCCTTCAGCATCTTCCGGATCAAACCTGATTATTCCGATTCCGGCCCCTAGTCCTCCTTTCCACTGATCACTATCGATAAACCACCAGTTGATCTCAGGGTAAATGCTAATTATTGATGATTTGAAATAACTGTTAGTATTATCTACTGCGGCCCTGGTAGAAAAAGATCCACCGGATATACTCCCGGCCATTAGATTTACAGCGAAATGAAGCGTTTTATAATTGAGGGAATGATAAGCAGCTGAAAAATTAAATCTGAACTGGTCGTATCCATTACCCAGGTCACCACGATAAGCCATCGGACCTCCCGTTATCATGAATAGTTTTTCCTTTTTCTCAATACTCTCGGTCTTTGTGGTATCCTGGGCATTGAGTGAGAAAGAAAAAAGTATAAAAACCGATATCAGACTTAAAAATTTAGGCATAAAAAAACCCTGACGAAGCTTCGCATGTCAGGGTAATTTATTATTAAAGATCAGTTAAATCAAATGTATCCATGAAAGCTGTTGTGAACTGACCTTTCTTAAAGTCAGGATCATCCATCAGCTTGATATGGAATGGTATTGTCGTTTTAATTCCTTCGATTACAAACTCCTCAAGAGCACGCTTCATTCTCACGAGGCATTCTTCTCTCGATTGAGCACTAACGATCAGCTTGGCGATCATCGAATCGTAATTCGGAGGAATAGAATATCCGGCATATACATGAGTATCAACTCTTACACCATGACCACCCGGAATATGAAGGTTGGTGATCTTACCTGGTGAAGGCCTGAAATCTCTGCTCGGATCTTCCGCATTAATACGGCACTCCATGGAAAACAGATTAGGGTAGTAATTTTTACCCGAAACTTTTTCTCCCATGGCCACTTTGATCTGTTCTTTGATCAGATCAAAGTCAGTTACCTCTTCAGTGATTGGATGCTCTACCTGAATACGGGTATTCATTTCCATGAAGTAGAAGTCACCGTGTTTGTCCACGAGAAATTCAACTGTACCTGCACCTTCGTAACGGATAAATTCAGCAGCTTTAATCGCAGCTTTACCCATTTTATCACGAAGTTTTTTGTCGAGGATCGGAGAAGGAGTCTCTTCTACAAGCTTCTGGTGACGACGCTGGATAGAGCAATCTCTCTCAGACAAGTGGCAGGCTTTTCCATACTGGTCGCCCATCACCTGAACCTCAACGTGTCTGGGCTCTTCAATGAATTTTTCAAGGTATAGCCCTGGATTACCAAATGAAGCCTCTGCTTCCTGCCTGGCACTGGCCCATGCCTTATCAAAATCTTCTTCTCTTTTGATGATACGCATACCTTTTCCGCCACCACCGGCAGTAGCCTTGATGATAACAGGGTATTTGATCTTGCTGGCAAGCTTTTTACCTTCGCCTGGAGATTTTAATAATCCTTCAGATCCCGGAATAGTCGGAACTCCAGCTTCTTTCATGGTCGCTTTGGCTGTAGCCTTATCACCCATCTTGTCGATGTTTTCCGGTGAGGCACCAATGAATTTAATATTGTAGTCCTGGCAAACCTGTGAAAATTCTGCATTTTCAGAGAGGAAACCATATCCCGGATGGATTGCATCGGCATTGGTTATCTCAGCTGCAGAGATGATCTTTTGAATGCTCAGGTATGAGTCTTTACTAACCGCGGGGCCAATACATACGGCCTCATCTGCAAATTTCACATGGAGACTATCTTTGTCAGCAGTACTGTAAACAGCCACTGTTCTGATTCCCATTTCTTTACAGGTTCGGATTACACGCAATGCGATCTCACCCCGGTTAGCAATTAATATTTTTTTAAACACAACGAATATATTTAAATCAGACAATCAATTAAGATGGGTCAACCAAAAATAATGGCTGATCATATTCAACTGGAGATGCATCGTCAACTAGGATTTTAACGATTGTTCCTTTGATCTCTGATTCAATTTCATTGAATAACTTCATCGCTTCTACGATGCACACAGTCTGACCTGCTTTTACTTCGTCGCCCACCTGGATGAAAGGATCACTCTCAGGATTAGCCGAGCGGTAGAAAGTACCGATCATCGGAGATTTGATAGTTACATAATTACCCTCATCTCCTGAATCAGCAGGTGCTGAAGGCTGAGATGGTTGAGCAGAAGGTTGTGGTGTCTGAGCAGCCGGTGCTGGTGCAGGTGCCGGAGCCGGTGCAGCCTGAGCACTAGGTGCTGAAGACGGCATATTTTTCAGCATGTCTAGAACTTTTTCGTTCAACGCTGCTGATCTTTTGATTTTAAGCTTGATCTGGTCAGTTTCAATATTAACTTCTTCCAGTCCGCTTTCTGAGATAAAATCGATTAAATCTTGGATTTCTTTTGCTTTCATGGTTGTTATTTTACGCGTTCAACATACGAACGAGTTCGGGTGTCTACTTTAATTTTTTCATCCTGGTTAATAAATAGGGGAACCTGAATAGTTGCACCTGATTCTAGTTCTGCAGGCTTGGTGGCGTTGGTTGCCGTGTCGCCTTTCAAGCCTGGTTCTGTATAAGTTACTGTCGCCTCAATAAATGGAGGCATTTCCATATTTAATGGTTTTTCAGTTTCTGCGTGGTAAATGATCTCTACCTCCTGACCTTCCTTCATCAGGTCGGCATTTTCAACGAGATCTGCCTGAAGCTGAACCTGCTCAAATGTATTGGAATCCATAAAATGGTATCCCATATCATCCTGGTAAAGAAACTGGTGAGGTCTTCGCTCGATACGAGCGGTAGTGACTTTAACTCCTGAATTAAAGGTGTTCTCAACCACTTTACCTGTTTCGATGTTTTTAAGCTTGGTTCGTACAAAGGCTGCGCCTTTACCGGGCTTTACATGCTGGAATTCTACAATAGTATAAAGTCCATTATTATACTCTATGCACAATCCATTTCTAAAATCCGCAGTTGTTGCCATATCTTAAAGTCTAATTTACGAATTTAATCTTAAAAAGAGTGATAGTTTATTTCGGATCGTAAGCCCATTTAATATAGACCGATCCCCAAGTGAAACCACCACCAAATGCAGCTAATATAATATTGTCACCTTTTTTTAATTGGTTTTCATAATCCCAAAGGCAAAGAGGGATCGTTCCACTGGTTGTATTGCCGTAACGCATGATGTTAAGCATTACTTTGTCCTCACCTACACCCATTCGGTTGGCGGTAGCATCAATGATTCTTTTGTTAGCCTGGTGAGGGACCAGCCATCTTACGTCATCACTGGTAAGGTCGTTTTTTTCCATGATCTCTGCAGCTACGTCAGCCATGTTAGTCACAGCAAATTTAAATACTGCTGATCCTTCCTGGTAAACATAGTGTTCTCCGGCTGCAAGAGTTTCCTGAGATGCAGGTCTTCGGCTACCTCCGGCTTTCATGTGCAGGTATTGTTCACCTGAACCGTCAACTTTTAGTATGCTGTCCTGGATTCCAAAACCGTCCTCATTAGGTTCAAGCATTACAGCTCCACCACCATCACCGAAGATAATGCAGGTAGTTCTGTCTTTGTAATCAATGATCGATGACATTTTATCTGCCCCGACAACGATTACCTTTTTTGCTTTTCCTGTTTCGATAAACTGGCTGCCTGTAACTAGTGCATTCAGAAAACCTGAGCAGGCTGCCTGAACATCGTAGCCATAAGCATTTTTAGCTCCTACGCCATTGGCAATGATATTTGCCGTAGCAGGAAATAGCATGTCTGGTGTGGTCGTTGCACACAAGATCATATCTATTTCTTCAGGAGAGGTGCCTGTTTTTTCCAGAAGACCTTTTACTGCATTGATACCGATAACAGATGTGCCCTGATCCTTGCCCTTCAGAATCCTTCTCTCTTTAATACCGGTACGGGTAGTGATCCACTCATCTGTCGTGTCCACCATTTTTTCAAGTTCCTTATTATCTAAGACATAGTCAGGAACCCAACCCTGTACACCTGTTATAGCTGCTTGTACTTTTGTCATTATAATATTTTGTTATAGCCGAAAAAGCGGCTGTCTTAAATTCGATTGCCTGCCGACAAATTTAAGACTGCATTTAATATAAAAAAACCTCACTTAAAATTAATTAAGCGAGGTTGCGCTTTTTTTACTTAAATATCTAAGCTAAAACTTCTTTTTCTAATACTACTTTACCTTTATAATACAATTTCCCCTCATGCCAGTAAGCTCTGTGAGGCATGTGATGTTCTCCTGTCACTTTACACTCTACCAACGTTTTTGGAGTAGATTTGTAATGTGTTCTTCTTTTGTCTCTTCTGGTCTTCGACGTTTTTCTCTTAGGATGCGCCATCTTTCTTGTATATTATCTTTTAATTATAATTAGAAAAACTCATTCCGTAATTAAGCCTTACCAATTTTGCGTTTGCAAACTAAATCAATTGAATCTTTATATTCAAGTGATGTTCAAATAATTGTCATTCAGGTAATCGAATTAATCAGGCTGAAATGCTTATTGTTTCTCACGTGCTGGTTTTTGGTTACAGTATTGATAACGTATTTAGCTCGCTGAACATCAGTGTGATATTTTTTAATATGCTCATAGCCATTTTTTGCTATTCGCTCTCTTTCTTTTTCATTTTCAAGGTAATAATCAATCAGATAAGTCAAGTCAGAAAGGTCTGGTTTGCAATAAATGATGTTTTCACCATGAGTGAATGAGTTAGGAATGTTGATCTCCGGTTCCTGGCTGATCATAAATGTATTCAGGGCCGGTGTTTCCCAGAAACGCATCGTATCCCAGCCGTTTCCTCTGAAATTTAAAACGATTTTACATGAAGCTATTTCTTCGAGGTAGTAATCACCTTTTCTTTGATATTTATGAAATTGTTGATTTTTGATAGTTCCGTTTTCCCTGCAATCGTATTTGTCGTTTAATAATTCAAGAGCCCTGGTTCTGATTGGGGCAGATTCAACAGCCCAGAATGATACATCATACTTGTAATCTTTTTCCAGGTCTACTCCCTTTAATACATCGAAATTAAAACAAAACGGTAGTGGAAAGACGTTGGTCAAAGCTTGATGCTCAGGGAGGTATTCGCGCTTAAAAATAAAATCAAAAGGTCTTATTTCAGTTAGTTTATCATATAACTGACCGACACCCCGTCTATAGAAATCTCCTCCAATATCGATTCTGTCACCACCATCGATAAATATCACCTTTGTTTTTGCCGGAATTTCATCGATCACCTGTTGATACTCCCTCAGAGTTTCAGGTTTTGCTGAGGCCACTATGACAAGGTCTGCTTCTTTTATAGAAAACCGGGGGATTAAGGACCTGAAAATGTTGTTTTTCTGATACCCCAGGTTTTTGGGATAATCTCTTACCGGAAGAATATAACTTTTATTTATTGGGGACACCCTGATATTACTGGTGCCATAAACTTTACATAATCCGCTGTAAAGCAGATCTTGCATATAATCAAACCGTGGACTGGTGATATAAAATATCTTCATTAATTCTCCTCTCCCTGCAATTCAAAATCATATTTTAATTATTAGAAAAAGCGGTGTTAGCACTTAATCCAATAAAGCTTGCAAGGATAATTCAGTCAGGCTTACCGAACCAATTTATAAGGCGCAGAATTGGCCTTAACATTACAGACATTGGGATAACCCCTGAATCGTTGAGATATTAGGATTCGAATTTATGACAATTTTCAGATCCTTTTGAAGAATGATGTAATAAACTTTTGATCTGATAATGGAGCGGGGTGGAACTTGATTAAAATAAAAAACCCCGTCTGGAATTTTCAGACGAGGTTTAATCTTTTTATCAGAGAAGATTATGCTAAAACTTCTTTCTCTAAAACTACTTTACCTTTGTAGTAAAGTTTGCCTTCGTGCCAGTAAGCTCTGTGAGGCATGTGGTGCTCGCCAGTTACTTTGCACTCAACTAGAGTTTTTGGAGTAGATTTATAATGAGTTCTTCTCTTATCTCTTCTCGTTTTCGACGTTTTTCTCTTAGGATGTGCCATTTTAATCTATTTTTAAAGCCTTATTTCTAATCTATTTATTTTTTAATCCTTTTAATTTTTCCCATCTCGGATCGATCACCTCATCATCATCGGGAGAATCATCTCCGTCATCATCTCCACCGAAAGTGTACCAGTTTTCCTCATCGTCATCATCATCCTTATATCGTGGATGAAGCTTTTTCATTGGGATCGATACCCTTATCAATTCAAACATCAGCGGTCCGAAATCGATCTCGTCTGTATCGCGTTCTATAAGAAATAAGTTGTCGTCCAATTCTTCATTGTGATCGCCAAACTTAAATATTATGCGCTCTTTCAGATCAACCGGATAATCAAACTCATCCAGCGAACGATCGCAAACTAAACCAATAGTGCCATCAAATTCAAATGTTGCATTGATCATCGTTTCTGACTTATCAACAGTCAGTTTCGTTTTGATGTCTGCATCAGTTGCTTCATCATATTCATGTTCTTCCAGAAACTCCTTGTCCAGGTGATAGTCAAACTCGTGCTCACCTGCCTTAAGTCGTTGGATATTAACGATATGTTCAGCTTTCTTAGACACTACCTGTTTAATTAAGGTCGCAAATTTAGCAATAATTATTTATTTGACGAATTTTTTTGGTAAAAGACTCTAACCTTTTGAAGGATTTCCCTCATTTAGTGGAGCAGATTCAAAAGTATCATACTCTTTTCTGTTCTTAACGATATCAATAGCCGTAAAGATAGCCTGCATCATCGAGGTTGGGTCAGCCTGGTTTTTTCCTACAATATCATATGCTGTGCCATGGTCCGGAGATGTCCGGATGATCGGAAGTCCCGCTGTATAATTCACACCGGTTTCAAAGGCTAATGTTTTAAATGGGATTAATCCCTGGTCGTGGTACATTGCCAGGATGGCATCGTACTTTTTGAAACTTGCAGTACCAAAAAAGCCATCTGCAGGGTACGGTCCAAACACCAGGTTGCCTTTATTTTTCACTTCTATGATAGCCGGTGAAATAATGTTTTCTTCTTCATCGCCTAACAGACCCATTTCCCCGGCATGAGGATTTAAGCCCATAACAGCAATTCTTGGCTTTTTTATACCAAAATCGTGCTTTAAACTATTGATCATCACTTCTAGCTTATCAATGATCTTTTCCTTGTTGAGCTTGCCAGCTACATCTTTAAGTGGGATATGCCCGGTCATCACCGCGACTCTCAAATCCTCACTTACCAGAAACATCAACTCGTTATTGATTCCACAACGATTTGCCAGGTATTCAGTGTGTCCCGGAAAATCAAAGTCATCCTGTTGAATGTTGTGTTTGTTGATAGGCGCAGTAACTAATGCATCGATATGTCCTTCTTTGGCATCACTGACAGCTTTTTCCAGTGCTTTAAAAGCATATTCACCACCTTCGGAAGTCGATTTACCCATATTTATCTCTACCGGATGGTCCCAGACATTTACAACATTGATCTTCTTGGGAATGAAATTATTGTCATTCTTTACGTGTGAATAGTTGAAATTATCAACGTTCATCGCTTTTCGATAAAATGAAAGCGTTTTTGTCGACCCATAGATTACAGGGGTGAATTGCTTAGTCATCCTGTTGTCAATGAGTGACTTAATGATCACCTCAGTTCCGATACCGTTAAGGTCACCGATGGTAATTCCAATTTTGGGCAGATCATCTTTACTTCCATTTTCCATTGTAAATGCGAGTTTTTCTTTGAAATTGTGGTAAATCGAATGCTAATTTAAGGGAAATCTATTATATAGATAAATATAAATCAAATTAACATCTGATATCTTGCAAAAAGTCAAACCAAAAAAGCACCTGGGGCAGCATTTTTTAAAAGACCTCAATATTGCCAGAAAGATTGCCGATTCACTTCAGAGTGGAGACAAGTACAATAAATTACTTGAGATCGGTCCAGGCACAGGGGTGCTTACGCAATTTCTTTTTGAAAAAGATGAGTTTGACGTATGGTGTTTTGATGTTGATAAGGAGTCGGTAGAATACCTTCATGAAAAGTATCCGGAAAAAAAAGGCCAGGTTTTACTGGCTGATTTCCTGAGAAAAGACCTTTCGTTTTTCGAAGAACCGTTCGGAATTATAGGTAATTTTCCTTATAATATTTCTTCGCAAATTTTCTTCAGGGTACTCGATTTCAGAGATAAAATTCCTGAAGTAGTCGGAATGATCCAAAAGGAAGTAGCCGATCGACTGGTGTCTCCTCCCGGTAATAAACAATACGGTATCCTAAGTGTTTTACTTCAGGCTTTTTATGACCTGGAATACTTATTTACTGTTGAGCCCGGAGTATTTGTGCCACCTCCTAAAGTACGATCGGCGGTCATCAGGTTGACCAGAAATGAAAGGCAAAGTCTTGAGTGTAATGAGAAGCTTTTTTTTCAAGTTGTAAAGCAAGGCTTTCAAAACCGGAGAAAAACATTGAGGAACGCACTTAAACCTTTAAATTTACCTCCTTCCATGAAGGAACATGAGTTTTATAGTAAGAGGGCAGAGCAGCTTTCAGTCGATGACTTTTTAAAACTAACTAAAGATCTTGAACAGCACAGAAGAGAAAATACCGTTTGAATTAAGTAACGAACTGCTTCAGCAACTTCAGGAGGCAGTAGAAGAACGCAATGGCTCCCGGGTTATAGATCTGCTGGAGGGTGCCAGTTATGTTGATATTGCCGATATTCTTTACGAGTTCAATACGGAAGATTCAAAATACATTCTCGAGCTTATTGATGATGAGACTGCTGCAGATATTATTAATGAACTTGAGGAAAGTACCAGGGTTAAATTTCTACGGGTTTTTAATGCTGAAGAGATTGCTGAATATCTTCATCACCTCGATTCGGATGATGCAGTGGATATTATTAATGAGCTGCCTAACAAAGAAAAAGATGAGGTGATCGTGCGGCTTCCTGATGAAGAAATGAGGGGGTATGTTCTCGATCTGATGCGGTACGATGAAGATTGTGCAGGTGGTCTAATGGCAAAAGAGTTGATTAAATGTAATGTCAACTGGACTGTTAATCAGTGTATCGATGAGATCAGGAGGCAGGCTGAAAATGTAGAGCGTATTTATAGCTTATACGTAGTTGATAATGATGAAAAATTTCTCGGCAGGGTATCACTTAAACGAATTATTCTTTCAAAGGATAATACCCTGATTGCTGATATATATGAACCGGAAGCTATTTCAGTAGAAACCTCGATGGATGAGGAAGAGGTAGCCGATCTGATGCGTAAATATGACCTTGATTCAGTACCGGTGATTAACGTTCTGGGCAAGCTCGTTGGAAGAATTACTATCGATGATATTGTAGATGTGATCACCGAACAGGCTGAAGAAGAAAGACAGATCATGGCCGGTATCTCCGAAGATGTGGAGGAAGACGATGGCGTCTGGATGTTATCTCGTGCCCGATTGCCATGGTTGTTGATCGGTCTCCTTGGAGGGATGATCGGTGCAAGGGTAATCAGTTATTTTGACGAACAGGTCCAGGCAGTCACTGCTTTGGCTTTTTTTATCCCGCTGATCACTGCAACAGGAGGAAATGTAGGTATTCAGTCTTCTTCGCTTGTAGTACAGTCTCTTGCCACAAGGTCTGCATTTGAAAAGGGAATGTTCACCAGGTTGATAAAAGTACTGTCAGTAGCTCTTCTCAATGGATTGGTGCTTTCTGCGATCGTATTTGGAGCTTCAGTGGTGCTTAGCATGCCTTATGATCTCGCATTTGTGATTTCAATCGCATTATTCAACGTGGTTATCCTGGCATCTTTTATGGGGACATTGACCCCGCTGATTTTAGAAAAATTTGGTGTTAATCCAGCTCTGGCCTCAGGGCCTTTTATTACCACCGCAAATGATATTCTCGGTCTGACTGTTTATTTTACCGTTGCCCATATTCTATTATAGAAATGAAAAAATGTCTGATCATTGATAAGATGCATGAGAGCATCATTACAGGACTGCAAAAATTAAAAATTGCTGTAGAATATAAACCTGATCTGACTCCGGATGAGTTACCGGAGCAGCTCGAAGGTATCAATATTCTGGTAGTCAGGTCTAAGGTCAGAATCGATCAGTCTTTGCTGATGAATGCCGATGACCTGGAGATAGTTTGCCGTGCCGGTGCAGGTATCGATAATCTGGATACCGATCTACTGGAGGAAAAAGGTATTGAGATAATTAATGCTCCCGAAGGAAACAGGGATGCGGTAGCTGAACACACACTTGCGTTGATGCTTTCACTCCTTAATTATATACCAAAATCTGATATCGAAGTACGGAAATCAATCTGGGATCGTGAGGGGAATCGTGGTTTTGAACTGAAAAACCGAACGATCGGACTGATCGGATATGGTTATATGGGCCGGGCCGTAGCAAGGAAATTGCAGCCTTTTAAGCCTGAGATCTTAGCTTATGATAAGTATTTACCTAAAATAGATGATGATTTTGCTAAAAAGGTCACTTTAGAAGAATTACAGCAAAATGCGGACGTGGTGAGTTTACATATTCCACTTACTGATGAGACAAGGAATATGGTTGATGACGATTTTTTTAATAAATTCAGGAATAAGATTTTATTTATTAATACAGCGAGAGGGGAGATATCAAATTTTAAATCGCTGGTTAATGCCTTTGAAAACAAGAAGGTTTGGGGAATGGGGTTAGATGTACTTCCTGTTGAAAAACTGGATAAGCTAACTAGTGAAGAGAAAGATCTTTTTGATAAATTAACTAAAATGCCAAACACTTTATTTACTCCTCATGTAGCTGGCTGGACATTTGAAAGTTATGAAAAGATCAGTGAGGTTATTGTTGAAAAGATAGCCCTTGTGTTGAATAAAAATTGACTTTTTGGAAAAATTTAAAAATATATTTACCCGTATTAAGCGGATCCCTGAAAATCCGATTTTAACAGCTTCATTGGTGTTACTCGGAGCTTCTCTTGTGGTGTTTCTTTTAAGTTTTGATTACTACCTGACTCATCCTGATGCTTTTAGAGAAGCTATTCTTGCTGAGGCTCACGGTATGCTGTTTGACCTAGCAATAATTGGTATTCTGCTTTATTGGTTAAATCAGAAGGGGGAGGAGCGCCAGAGAATCAAAACTTATAAAGATGAAATAGATGATTTCAGACTGTGGGAATCTGATGAAGCAGCCTTCAGGACAGTAGGTAATATCAAAAGACTAAACAGGCATAAGATTTACAATATTAACCTGGTTAATACTCACCTTGCAAGAACGAATCTGAATTACGTAATTTTAAAAGGTAGTAATTTAAATAACTCAAATCTTTCAGGGTCGAAGCTTATTGAATCTAACCTTGAAAATGCCCGGTTGAACCAGACAGATTTTGAAAATGCTAATCTTAACCAGGCAAACCTTCAGAAAGCTTATGCTTCCGGGGCAATATTTAAAGATGCTTTTATGATCAAAGCTAATTTCCGGGGAGCATTTTTAATCAAAGCAGATTTCAATAATGGGTTTTTAATGGAGTCTGATTTGAGGGAGGCCTATCTTACCGGGGCTGATTTCGCTCAGGCCAACCTTTATAAAGCAGATCTCAGAGGAGCGATTGGCCTAAATGCTGAGCAATTTAAGGAGGTGCGTTCGTTGTTCCTTGCAAAGATGGATCCTGAACTAGAAGAGCAGATCAAAGAGCTGTATCCTGAGCTACTTGGTAAATAAGAAAGGCTCTAGACTTTACTATTTTCCGTATTTTGATTATCTTTGTCTAGAGTTTGATGAAATAAAACACCAAATTCAATTTAACGGGGCTCTTTCCAGTTCCGTTATTTTTATTGTCAAAGCCGAAGAAAAAATTCAAAAAATATTTAAAGAGTTATGTCAAAAGTATCTTACTATACTAAAGAGGGTTTACAGCGTATTAAAAGTGAATTGGAACACCTTAAAACCAAAGGGAGATCAGATATTTCCAAGCAAATCGCTGAAGCCAGGGATAAGGGAGATTTGAGTGAAAATGCAGAGTATGACGCAGCTAAAGATGCTCAGGGATTGTTGGAAATGAAAATTTCACAGCTCGAGAACCTTGTTGCTAATGCCAGATTACTTGATGAAACCAAGATTGATACTTCAAAAGTGTCCTTACTTGCCAAAGTAAAACTAAAGAACAAAAAGAACGGCATGGAAGTAACGTATATGCTTGTTTCAGAAGAGGAGGCTAACCTTAAAGAAGGAAAGATTTCTGTGCAATCACCGATCGGAAAAGGTATATTAGGAAAGAAAGTCGGAGAAACTGCTATCGTAGAAGCTCCTGCAGGAAAAATAGAATTTGAAATATTAGATATCAGTATTTAATAGCATGTCATCAATATTTACAAAGATCATAAACAGAGAAATTCCCGGCCATATTGTTGCTGAGGATGATAACTATATCGCTTTTCTGGATATTCAGCCTTTGGTTCACGGGCATTTGCTGGTGGTTCCTAAAGAGGAGGTAGATTATATTTTTGATCTTGATGATGAGACATATTCGGGACTGATGCTTTTTGCTAAGAAAGTAGCTGAAGGCCTCAAAAAGGCTGTTGAGTGTAAACGAATTGGTGTTGCAGTGATCGGACTGGAAGTTCCACACGTTCACGTGCACCTGGTACCGATGAATTCAATGGGGGATATTAATTTCTCCAGGCCCAAATTAGAGCCTTCAAATGATGAGCTTGCTGAAATGGCTGAGAAGATCAAAAACGAATTGTAAAAATAAAATATTTTAAAATTAAAACCGGGTTGTATAAACAGCCCGGTTTTTTATTTGTGATAAGTTATTAGAGATTGGGTTATTAAGTTATTGATATGCTGGACTCGATTAAAAAATATAACACTCCGCAAATCCTTTGACCCTGACAAGGACTGAAAGGAAGTCGTCAAGGGGAACGCATAGAGTACACAGATCCTTAGACCCTGATATCGACGGTAGGAGATCGTCATGGGGAAAAGCTGACGCAATTATACTGCTCTTCGAGATGTTAGCGAAGCGCATCTCGAGGTTGAAATACTTTAGGATCTTAGATCCGTTACAACTGATTCGTGGAGACACGAACCAGGGCGGTAGTTTGTTAATAGGTTATTGATTATTGAGTTATTAGGAATTAAGTTAATAGAGATTGAATTATTGGTTATTAGTTAACAAAAGTCTCAACCGGTTCGCGAGGACACGACCAGGGCGTAGAAATTATAATTTGCATCATTTAATAAAATTGCTCCTGGCTCCAGCGTCTCGCTGGTGCCCTTATGATGCTGTTCAAGATGTTAGCGAAGCGCATCTGGAACTATAGATAATTTAGGATCTTAGATCCGAAAACCGGTTCGTGGAAACAAGAACCAAGACAGCAGTTAGCAGATAAGTTAATGGTTATTGGTTTTTATTTAATAAATGTGAATTGAGCATCCCTGATTAGTGTTGACCATTTTTATTTTGCTCTCCCGGGATTCTCATTAATAAATGCTTTCCATGATTTTGGAGAACTGGTCACCACTCCATCCTGGTAATGATGACATAAGGCCACGCCTAAAGCATCAGTCGCATCGAGAAGTTTTTCGGTATGATCAAATTTTAATAATTGTTGAAGCATTGAGGCTACTTGTTCCTTGGAAGCATTTCCATTTCCGGTTACCGATTGTTTGATTTTCTTTGGTGAATACTCAAAAATCGGAATATCCCGGTTTAACGCTGCAGCCATAGCAACACCCTGGGCACGGCCAAGTTTTAACATTGACTGAACATTCTTTCCATAAAAAGGAGCCTCGAGAGCGACTTCGTCAGGTAAGTAATCATCAATCAGAGATGTGATCCGGTCAAAAATCTTTTTTAATTTCAATTCGTGACTTGAATATTTCTTTAAATGGATAACACCATATTGAATTAATCGGATTTGTGTATTTTTAACTTCGATTAGTCCGTATCCCATTACCTGGGTACCCGGATCGAGACCAAGGATAATACTTTCCTTTTTAGGATTTGTATTGATTTTTACCATTACTGCAAGATAAACATTCTTATGAGCTTTACCTTTTTGAAATCAAGGCAATTCAATCAGGCACTAAATATTATTTCTTTAGTAGCTCTGATTGCAGCGGCTTATTTTAAAATTGCTGAGACTTCAATAAGCTCCTTTACATTTCAACTTGCAGGTGTTTCCTATATCTTTTTATTACTGGTATTGTCACCAATTACCTGGGGAATAGAAGCCATTAGATTGCGTGCCGCTCTGAATATTGATTTTTCTACCGCATGGAAGAGTACATTAAATGGTTTGCTGTTTCGTTTTATGTTAGCCTCACCGGGAGAAATAATTGGGAGACAACGTTATTTGCCTTCTGCAATAAAAGCTAAAGCCAATGTTGCCGCCTGGACGACACTTAAATTAAGTGCCGGAATAGTTTCCTCCCTGTTTGGTGTTTGTTCCTTATTTTTTATTGGAATCAATAAATATCCAGTCTTGTTTAATAATTGGTGGATTATAATAATTTCCGGTATTTTAATCTCCACAGGAATCATTTTCTTTATCAGGAAATTAGATAAAGATATATTTTCATTTCCCATGATTTTGAAAATTTCTTCTTTTCATGCGATTCGGTTTTTATTGATCCTATTTCAATTTGTATTAGCATTTAAAGCCTTGGGATTACCTCATAGTAATTTAGAGATAATTACCGGAATGAGTTTAGTTCTTTTTCTGAGATCAATTATTCCTGTTTTTCACTGGATTGGTGAGGTAGGAGTAAGAGAAATCAGTGCTTTATATATATTTGATGCTGTTTCTAATGAAGTGATATTGATTACTACAGCAGTGTTTATAGTCTGGTTTTCCAATAATGTAATGACTTCCTTATGCTTCTGGATACATAAAAACAGGGAGGTTGTATGGAAATGATAATTTATTTCATCACTCTTGGGATAGTATCATTGTATTCCTTTTCCCTTATCAGGTCCTTAAAATATATTAACCACGTAAAAAAAGAGAAAAAATCTTCATTTGATGCCCCTCTAACATTGATTATTCCCTTCAGAAATGAAGAAAAAAACCTTCCTGAACTATTAAACTGTATTGATCATTTAGAGACTGATTCACTTAACTTTAAAGTATTATTGATCAACGATCATTCTGATGATGAGAGTTATAACATAGTATCCAACTGGGTTGGAAAGACAGATGTTGATGCAGAGTTATTAAATTTAAAATCAGGATTCGGAAAGAAAGAAGCAGTAAGAAATGCTGTTAATTATAGTGAACAAGGAACAGTGATTATCACCACGGATGCGGATTGTACATTTGGACCGAATTGGTTGGGTAGCATGGCTAGTAAATTTGTCGAACAAGAAAATCTAAAGCTAATAGTCGGACCGGTATGGATGAACCAGCGAGGGGGAATTCTTGAAGATTTTCAGACTTATGAATTCGCAGCATTACAAGGTGTAACAATGTCAACATTAGGTGATGGGAACCCGATTATGTGCAATGCTGCAAATTTGATGTTCGAAAAGAGTGTTTATTTATCAGCTCTTGAAGAAGGTATGAAAATGGAGCTGGCTAGTGGGGATGATATATTTTTAATGCAATATATCTACGAAAAATATGGAGCTGGTGCTATTGAATATAATTATGATCGCGATTCAATAGTAAAAACTGATCCTTTAAATGATTTAAAACAATTTTATCATCAGAGAATACGCTGGGCAGGAAAATGGAAAACAGGTAAACAGCCAATCGGAGTAAGAATAAGCGGGGGAATTATCTTTCTGATGTATGTTCTTGTGTTAATCAGTTTAATATTAATAGCGTTAAATTTTGTCTTTTATAATTCACTTATTGTACTTTTGTCACTGATGGTTAAAACGATTTGCGAGGTAGTGTTTTTAAAGCGAGTCTTTTCATTCTTCGGAAAATCGTTTTACTTTTCAAGAATACTTTTACTGGCGGTGTTTTATCCGCTGTATTCAGTTTTTTTTGGTATGCTATCCTTGTTTAAAGGATTTAGCTGGAAGGATAGAAAAGCTGATAATTCCGGAGTTTGGGAAATGGGAAATCCGGAATTTTCTAATTTAGACAGGAAATGACAGAAAATCATAATTCACATCATTCACCATACTATTATGCCTATTTAAACCTGAAGTCAAATGGTTTGGCAATGTTTGGTGTTGTGATAATAATTGTTGCAGTTTTAATCACCGTATTGGGCTACCTGATAATTCCGGATAATACGCCGCAGACTAATCAGGGTTCACCGCAGATTAAAAAGCAATTACCTTTTTTTACAGTTGATATTCTCCATATCCATAAGAACCATAAAGTTGATGAAGCAGGATTTTTGGAAGCTCTTTATCAGGGGCAGGAAAGTGAATATCGCATAGTACCTCTTCAGGATTACCGAATTGAAGGTGATGAAATAGTGGTTACGCCTTACGGAGATTCCATGCAGGAGTCAAGATTTTCATTGGTAAATGTAATAGCACCTGTGTTTGTAGGCGATAGTGATAAACTTCCCGGAGAATCAAATGTTGATTATTCAACTAATCCGATCACGTATGTGAATATTAATAATGAGATCAAAACCATTTCAAGATCAGAGCTGATCTCTACTATCGAAGACGAACTGATAGAATCAAGAACATATTGGCTCGGTACAGATTCATCCGGCAGAGATATGCTTTCAAGATTATTATATGGAACGCGAATTTCGCTAGGTATTGGTTTTCTTGCTGTATTGATATCTCTTACTCTGGGTGTTTTTCTTGGAGCAATAGCCGGATACTTTGGAGGTAAAATAGATAGTTTTATTGTCTGGATGTTCTCAGTGATTTGGTCTATACCTGGTATTATGCTGGTTATTGCCATAAGTATGGGACTTCAGAATAAGGGTGTAATGGTTGCTTTTCTTGCTGTAGGTCTTACTATGTGGGTCGAAGTAGCGAGGGTTGTAAGAGGACAATTTAAAGTATTGAAAGAAAAACAGTTTGTAGAAGCCGCACAAGCATTTGGATATAAGAACAGAAGGATCATCTTTAAACATATTTTACCTAACTTAGTCGGGTCACTGGTTGTGTTGGCAACTTCTAACTTTGCTGCTGCAATTATTCTGGAAGCAGGACTTAGCTTTCTTGGACTGAGTGTACAACCGCCAACACCATCATGGGGTATTATGATCAGTGAGGGCTTTGACTCAATAGGTACTCCAAACTCATGGCATCTGATCGTATTGCCTGGTATAGCGATTTCTTTGCTTGTATTGGCATTTAATTTATTAGGTAACGGACTTAGAGATGCGCTTGATCCTAAGTCGCTGTTAAAATGATCTTATGGATGATCTCGAAAAATTAAAAAGCGAATTTGACCTTAAAGAACTTCAGTTACAGGCCTTGCTCGAGGTAACGCAGGCGATAAATGAAAACCTGCCTGAAAAATCCCTGTATAAAATATTTGAATTTACTTTAAGAGTTAATCTGAGATTTTCCGGGTTAGCTCTTTTTGTTAATGAATATAATTGGAATCTTAAATCTTCCTTTGGAATTAAAAACCCTGACCTGGAATCAGAACCGCCAATACACCATGTGAATTTAGTGGCGCCTACCTTTGTTAATGGAGTCGAGAATCCATTTTTCGATCAGTTTAACTGGGTGATTCCTGTTCGGCATAAAGAAAATTTACTTGCACTTTTATATATACGAGATTCAACGATTGCCGGTGAAGGTGATGTGAGTGAGGGTGTTTTTAGTTTTACCCAGACACTCGCTAATTTGTTACTGGTGGCAATTGAAAATAAAAAACTGGCCAGGAAAGAATTGAAACGACAGGCAATGAAAAGGGAACTGGAAATTGCCAGGGATGTTCAACACTACCTCTTCCCCGATGAACTAAGGCATGATGATAAAGTTATTATGAATGCTTTTTATCTCCCTCATCAAAATGTTGGAGGTGATTATTATGATTACATTCCTACTGTTAATGATCATCAGTTTATTTTCTGTATTGCAGATGTGAGTGGAAAAGGAGTCCCTGCAGCTTTGTTGATGTCGAATTTCCAGGCTGCATTAAGAACTTTGGTCAGAAGAACAACAGACCTTGAAGAAATTGTTAATGACCTTAATTTACATATTTTCCAGAGCGCTAACGGACAGAACTTTATTACTTTTTTTATTGGATTAGTAGATCTTGAAAAAGACAATTTGGTTTATGTAAACTGTGGTCATAACCCCCTATGATTTTAAAGAATAAGAAAGTTTCTTATCTGGATAAAGGTACAACCCTTTTAGGAGCCTTTGAAGAACTTCCTTTTTTAAACCATGGAATAATTGAAGGGATAAAAGAAAGTTATTTATTTACCTATACCGACGGATTGGTCGAAGCCCGGAATAATAATGATGAAGAAATGGGCATCGAACGGGTTAGTGAAATTGTATCGGATAATATCAAGTACACTCCGGATGTGGTACATGGTGTGTTAATGAATAATCTTGATCGGTTTAGGGAAAATCAACGCTTTCCTGATGATATTACCTTACTGAGTATTAAGTTTAATAAATAATGGCAGTGTTTCTGCATCATACTCCGAAATGGATGAGGAAGGTCTATCCCGGGTGTATTTGGCAGGTAGATACAGATAATAAAGATATTTATCTCACTTTCGATGATGGTCCAATTCCCGAAGTAACTCCATGGGTTGTGGATTTACTCGAAAAATATCATATAAAAGCCACTTTTTTTCTTGTTGGTGATAATGTCAGAAAACATCCTGAAGTGTTTAGATTATTAATTGATAATGGACACTTAGTCGCAAATCACACTTTTCACCATAAAAATGGGTTTCAGTTGACAGACGAAGAGTATTATAAAGATATTCAACTTTGTAAGGAGGAAATGGTGAAGAATGGATATGATGATAATCTACTCTTCAGACCCCCTCATGGTAGAATTAAACCCAGGCAAATAAAAGAAATTTCGTCTAAAGGATATGATTTGGTTCTGTGGTCGCTTTTAAGTGGGGACTTTTCGCCTTCGTTAAATTCTGATGTCATATTAAAAAAACTAAAAAAGCATCTTCAGCCGGGGACTATAGCCGTATTTCATGATTCATTAAAAGCAGAGGCTTTAATGAAGTCTACTTTGGAGCCATTCATTAAATATTGTATTTCAGAGGGATTTCAGTTTAAATTATTAAAGTCTGTCAGATGATCTATTTTGTAATTACAGTACTAACGATTGACTTTATTCTCTGGTATATATTTCTCTATCTGAGATCCAAAAAGCAAAAAACGGATGAGGAGGTACTGCCATTTTGTTCAGTATTGATAATGGCCAGAAATGAAGAAGATCATATTTCTTCATGCATTGACTCCTTGTTAAGCCAGGCTTACCCAAGGGATAAATTTGAAATCCTGGTTTGTGATGACAATAGTACCGATAAAACAGCTGAAATTTTACAGCGATATGAGGAAAATGAGAATGTAAGGGTGTTTGGTGGTGATTATCCAACTATTGAGCATTTAAATAATAAAGCACAGGGATTAAATTATCTGGCTAACCAGGCAAGGGGAGAAGTTTTTTTATTTACTGATGCTGATTGCATTATGAATGCCGGATGGTTAAAAAATATGGCAGCCAGGGTAGTTAAGCACAATGAGATAGTTATTGCTCCTACTGTGCCTGTGGTCAGTTCTTTTTTAAGTGCTTTACAAAGAGTGGACTGGGTTATGGCTTTGGGAAGGGTAGTTTCTGTTCAGGGAATCGGTGTCCCGGTAACCGGAAATGGAAACAACATGGCGATGCCAGCTAAGGCGTATAAAGAAAGCGGAGGGTATGAGGCTACTCACCGTTCACATACAGAAGATGCTGCCATTTTTTACCTGGTAAGAAAAAAAACAGGTATTAGAGCCGGAGTGGTTGCTAATAATCAGGTTATTGCACGCACCCAACCTAAATTAAGATGGGATGAACTGGTAAGTCAGCGATTGCGATGGTGGCTCGGAGGTGTTTCAGAAGCACCGGGATGGTTGATCTTTTACCTGGCTGAAGCTTTATGGATTTTAATTTTCATCACTCTTTTAATTTCCGGATTTGGTGTTTCAGCATTTGCCTGGTTAACCGGAAGAATTGTACTCAAGATGTTATATAATTGTAGTTTACCGTTTTCATTTAAAAAAATTGCATTTTTCTATTATATTTCAGCGGTGATATTGTTTGAATTCTATTCATTTATCTTGAATTTTACGGTTCTTGTAAAATGGGGGGTAGGTAAAAGCCCTGAATGGAAAGGAAGAGAAGTTAGATCATGATCGATACACACGCGCATTTGTACGGTAAGAAGTTTGAAGGTGACCTTGATGAAACAATTGAGAGGGCTAAATCAGCCGGAATCACTAAAATACTGCTTCCTAACATTGATGAGTCAAGTGTTGATGAAATGCTTGAGGTGGTCGAAAAGAATCCTGGTTTTTGTTATGCAATGATGGGTATCCATCCGTGTTCTGTAAATAAAGAATGGGAGAAACAAGTTGAATTTGTAGCAGATTGGTTAAAAAAAGATGACAGATTCATAGCAGTTGGTGAAATTGGCACGGACTTATATTGGGATAAATCGCTATTTGAAGAACAAAAGCAAGCCTTGATTGGGCAGATAGCCCTTGCTGCAGAGTACGATCTTCCGATAGTATTGCACTGCAGAGATTCTATTGATGAGACAATAGAGATAGTAGCAGAACAAAAAAATAAATATCCTTCATTAAAAGGGATCTTTCACTGCTTCACAGGAGATCAGGATCAATATAATAAGATTATTGATCTGGATTTTCTCGTTGGTCTGGGAGGTGTAGCTACTTTTAAAAACGGAGGGATGGACAAGGTAATACCGGATATGGATCCTTCTAAAATAGTTTTGGAAACTGATTCTCCATATCTAGCCCCTGTGCCATACCGCGGTAAAAGAAATGAGCCGGCATATACAGAATATGTAGCAGAAAAAGTTGCTGAATATTTGGATATACCTCTGATCAAATTGAAAAAAATCACAGCAGATAATGCTGAAAAACTATTTGAACTGAAGTGATGAACTATAAAATAGTAAATATAAATACAGCATTGCCGCAACCACCCATTGCCAACCTGTTAATTATTTATACAGGAGGAACCCTTGGGATGGAAAAGGATGCTGATGGTTCATTGTCTCCATTCAATTTTGGCAAGATCTTCGAGAAATTACCTGACATTCGAAATTACAACTTAAAGTTAACGGTAATTTCATTTCCTAAGCCGATAGATTCATCAGATGTTTCACCAACGCACTGGCAGGACATCGGATACATTATCGATGAAAATTACGAGCAATATGATGGCTTCGTTGTAATACATGGTACGGATACCATGGCGTATTCAGCATCGGCATTAAGTTTTATGTTAGACGGACTGAATAAGCCGGTTATTTTTACCGGATCACAATTACCGATAGGGGTGATGAGGTCTGACGCGAGGGAGAATTTCCTTACCAGTCTGGAAATGGCCTCTGCAAAAGATGAGAATGGCAATCCATTGATCACCGAAGTTTGTATACTCTTTAATTCAATATTGATCAGGGGAAACAGATCAAAAAGATAAGAAGTTCTCAGTTTGGAGCATTTAAATCGGAAAATTATCCGAAGCTAGCCCAGGCGGGAATTACGATTGAGTTTAACCATGGAGCAATTAAGCCATTTATCCCGGGTAAGAGATTGAATTTTCAGAATCAATTTGATCGCAGTGTGGCAGTTATGCCTTTGTTTCCAGGTTTAACAGAAGAATATGTAAATGCAATTCTTTCGATGAAAAAGTTGAAAGGAGTGGTTTTACAGAGTTATGGTTCTGGTAATGCTTCTACCCGAAAGTGGTTTGTCAATGCCCTGAAAAAGGCTATGGATAAAGGGATAATCGTTTATAACGTATCTCAGTGCATTGGAGGGAGAGTAATTCAGGGTCGTTATGCTACCAGTAAAAAGCTTCAGGAAATGGGAGTTGTGTCAGGAGATGACATTACCCTGGAGGCTGCTGTTACAAAATTAATGTTTCTATTGGGTTCAATATCAGACGTAAACGAGGTAAAACGCCGGTTACGAGAAAATATTGCCGGAGAAATTACTATAACAGCCACTTAAAAAAGCATATATTAACTTGCAAAAAGGCGTTATAATTGATTTATTTGTGCTGCTAAATTGGAAAAAAGTATATTGCGGTATAATTTGGAGAGGTGACCGAGTGGCTGAAGGTGCTCGCCTGGAAAGCGGGTGTACCGGCACAACCGGTACCGAGGGTTCGAATCCCTCTCTCTCCGCCACTTTTTTTTGAATAGTTTATTTAAAAGTATAAATTTAACACTTAACTGAGTAAACAGATTATTTTAAAAACTGAATTATGAAAAAGTTACTTACTTTATTTGCACTAGCTGGGGTTCTAAACTTTGGTTCTACGTCAGTAATTTTCGCTCAAGACGAAATGGGTGATGCTGAAACTGATACTACTGAGGCTACTACTGAAGAAGCTTCAGAAGAAATGACTCCAGTAGAAGAGGAGCCTGCAGAAGAAGCTGCTGAAGACGTTATTGAAGTTGAGTCTGAAGGTGCTGCTGATTACCATCAGGTTATCAAAGAAAAATTCATTGAAGGTGGTGTTGGTTTCATGACTGTTGTATTAACATGTCTGATCATCGGTCTTGCTATCTCTATTGAGCGTATCATCACTCTTAACCTTGCGACTACTAACACTAAGAAATTGTTAGCTAACGTTGAAGACGCTCTTCAGCAAGGTGGTGTTGAAGCTGCTAAAGAAGTTACAAGAAACACTAGAGGCCCGGTTGCTTCAATCTTCACTCAGGGACTTATGAGAATGTCTGAAGGTGTTGATATGGTTGAAAAATCAATCATTGCTTACGGTTCTGTTGAGATGGGTAAATTAGAAAAAGGTCTTGTATGGATCTCACTATTCATTGCTCTTGCTCCAATGCTTGGTTTCATGGGTACTGTAATTGGTATGATTGACGCATTCGACTCAATTGAAGCTGCAGGTGATATCCAGCCTTCTCTTGTTGCTCGTGGTATTAAGCAAGCACTTTTAACAACTGTTGCTGGTTTGATCGTTGCGGTTATCCTACAGTTATTCTACAACTACTGTGTTTCTAAAATCGACTCTTTGGTTAACCAGATGGAAGATGCTTCTATCACATTGGTTGACTTGCTTGTTAAGCACCAATTGACTAAATAAAATTTATTAGTCGTCGTTAGATATTATAACACAGTAAATTAAAGATTTATGGAATTAACTGACATATTAATATATTTATCATATGCGTTGATCGGAATTGCCACTGTTTCAGTGATCATCCTTCCTTTGATCAACTCATTGAGTGACCCAAAATCTTTGCTTAAAGTTGGTGCCGGTCTTTTGGCTCTAGTTGTTTTATTCTTCATTGGATACAGCATGTCAGAAGCTACATCTTATGCAAAGTTTCCTGGACTAGGTGCAGGAGTTTCCAAGTCTGTTAGTGCATTATTGATCATGACTTACATCTTAATCGTAGGCGGACTTGTAGGTATTTTCGTATCAATGATTGCTAAGTTAATTAGATAATTAATTTATGGCTAGAAGTAAAAACAGAGGTAATCAGGAAGTAAATGCAGGATCTATGGCGGATATCGCCTTCCTACTACTTATTTTCTTCCTGGTTACTACTCAGATAAATTCAGATAAGGGGTTGCAAATTAAATTGCCACCACCTTTGGATCCAACTCAGCCACCACCAGATATCAAAATGAAAGATAGAAATATCTTTAAAATTTTGATCAACTCGAATGATCAGTTGCTGGTAGAGGATGAGCCTTTAAATGATCCGTATGCGTTGAGAGATATGGTACATGAATTTATAACTAATAATGGTGTCGATCCGAAACAATCTGATAGTCCACAAGATGCCGTGGTATCTATCAAAGCGGATAGAGGTACTAGTTATGAGTTGTTTGTTCAAGTACTGGATAACGCTCAGGGAGCTTATTATAAAGCTAGAGGTGGAGTACTGGGTATTTCCGGAGAGGAGTATCTTGGACTTGATGCCAAAAAACCTGATGAAGAGAAAATGATCGATAGAGCTAAAGATGCCTATCCGATGAGAATTTCAATTGCTGAACCGAATAAGTTAGGAGGTCAATAATGTCAAAGTTTAAAAAGAAAAGTCAATCCAGTCAGGATATACCAACGGCCGCTTTGCCAGATATTATCTTCATGCTTCTTTTCTTCTTTATGGTGACAACCGTGATCAGAGAAGATGAGATTTTGGTTGAGCAAAGCTTACCGGCTGCTGAAGATATCACAAAGCTGGAAAGAAAATCGCTTGTTTCTTATCTCTATGTAGGGCAACCGAAAGAAGCTAAGTTTGGTACTGAGCCATTAGTTCAGGCTAATGATGCCTTTATCAGAATGGACGAGCTTATCCTTTGGGTTACTCAGGAAAGAGATAAACTCGACGAAGTAGACAAAAATCAAATGACAGTTTCTTTAAAAGTTGATAAGGAAACTAAAATGGGTATCGTTTCTGACGTACAACAGGAACTTCGTGAAGCTAACGCTTTGAAGATCATGTATAATACGCCACAGTTAGTAAAAGACGATATTTAATCCCACTGTGCAAAATATATATAGCCTCTCTGGTTTCAGAGAGGCTTTTTTTTATTATTAATAACTAAAAGATTAGTTAATTAGTGAAAGATTATATAACTTAAATATTAGTTATATAACTACATTATTAATAATAAATCGAAATTATATGGCACGGAATAGGCAACAACAGGAAGTAAATGCAGGCTCAATGGCTGATATAGCCTTCTTGCTATTAATATTTTTCCTGGTTACGACACAAATAAATTCGGATAAAGGACTACAGATTAAACTTCCACCAAAGGTTGATGAAGAGAATAAACCTCAAGTTGACATACCAGATCGAAATCTTTTTAAAATATTAATTAATTCCAATGATCAGCTGTTAGTAGAAGAGGAGGATCTTAATGATCCCGGTTTATTAAAAGAAATGGTTTTCGAATTCATAAATAATAATGGAGTGAATTCTGAATTATCAGATAGTCCTCTTGAAGGTATTGTGTCAATTAAAACAGATAGGGGTACGAGCTATGATCTCTTCATTACTGTTCTGGATCAGGTACAGGGTGCTTACTACAAATCAAGGGGCAGCATGTTTGATCTTAGTGCATCTGAATACCTGAATCTGGATCCTAAGAATCCTGAACATAAGGCTAAGATTGATAAAGCTAAAGAAGCTTTTCCGATGAGAATTTCCATTGCTGAACCAAATAAAATAGGAGGTTGATATGTCAAAATTCAGAAAGAGAAACAAAGCTAAACAGGACATTCCGACTGCTGCATTACCGGATATTATTTTTATGCTTCTGTTCTTTTTTATGGTTACAACAGTTATCAGGCAGGATAAGCTTTTAGTTGAACAAAAGCTTCCTGACGCAAAAGATATAACCAAACTTGAAAGAAAGTCGCTGGTGTCTCATTTGTACGTAGGAAAGCCAAAAGAAGAGAAATTCGGTCAGGAACCACTTGTTCAGGCAAACGATGCTTTTGTAAGGATGGATGAGTTAGTACTTTGGGTAACCAGGGAAAGAGATAAGCTTGATGAGATCGATAAAAATGCCATAACGATTTCTTTAAAGGTAGATCAGGAAACTAAAATGGGTATTGTTTCCGATGTTCAACAAGAATTGAGAGAAGCAAACGCCTTAAAAATTATGTACAATACACCACAACTTGTTGATAAAGAACAATGAGATGTTGGCAATTATCCCGGCTTTAAAGTTGCTCCTGTCGGGATAATTATAATTTTTGTAGGATGAGTTAAATATTAATTAAGTATTTAGCTTCCTTTTGAGTTATTACAATGTCTTTCTTTATCTTGCGCCAGGATATATTTTTTATTTATGGAGCAAGTTTTAGATAAAGGAACTCATAAATTAAATGATAAGAAGATAATTAATGGTTGGTCATTTTTTGATTGGGCTAATTCAGTTTACTCACTCGTGATCACTTCCACTATATTTCCAATATATTTTACTTCAGCAACAAGGGCATTTTACGATGGAGATAAGATTCCTTTTTTTGGGCTTCAAATAGAAAACTCCGTTTTGTATTCCTATGCACTATCTGCCAGTTTTCTGATTATCGCTTTAATATTGCCACTACTATCCGGAATAGCAGATAACAGTGGTAAGAAAATTCAGTTCATGAAGTTTTTTACCTACCTGGGGTCTTTATCCTGTGCAGGTTTATTTCTTTTTAATGGTAGTAATGTTGAGTATGGAATCATTCTTACGGTATTAGCCGGTATAGGTTATAGTGGTGGGTTGGTGTTTTATGATGCTTACCTGCCGGAAATCGTTACTGAGGACAGGATTGATAAAGTCAGTGCCCGTGGATATTCTTTTGGTTATGCTGGCTCAGTTCTTTTACTGGTACTTAATTTATTCATGATCCAGTCACCGGATACATTTTTTCTTTCAGACGACGATCAGGCAGCTCGATTTAGTTTTCTCCTAGTGGGTGTTTGGTGGGCAGGATTTGCTCAAATAAGTTTCAACAGACTACCTGAAAACCCTTATAACAGGAAAGTAACTACCAAGGTACTAGCCAGTGGGTATAAAGAAATAAGAAAAGTTTTCAGAACGCTCAGGCACTTACCTTTAATGAAAAAGTTCCTTTTGTCCTTTTTCCTTTATAACATGGGTGTGCAGACTACCATGTATCTCGCTGCAACTTTTGGAGAAAAAGAACTGAAATTCGAGGGGGATTTTCTTATTCTTACTGTTTTGGTTATTCAGCTGGTTGCAATCCTAGGAGCTATATTTTTTGCATATCTGGCTACTAAAAAAAGCAATAAGTTCTCCCTTGTGATCATGTTGATTATGTGGATAGCCATATGCTTTGGAGCCTATTTTACTTATACTAAAATTCAATTTATAACCATCGCTTTCTTTGTAGGCCTGGTTATGGGTGGGATCCAGAGTTTATCCAGAGCTACATTTGCTAAAATGATTCCTGAAAAAACCATTGATCATGCCGGGTATTTTAGCTTTTATGATGTCACCTTTAATATATCAATTGTAATCGGCACCCTCGGCTGGGGTATAGTAGAACAGGTAACACGTAATATGCGCAACTCTGTGATCTGGTTAACCATCCTTTTTATTCTTGGTTTGATAATACTGGTTACTATTCCTTTATCAAAGGCATTTAAGATAAAAGAAGTACCTGAGGATTGATTTAATAATTACAATAATTCCTTTATTAACGAAGCGTTGATAATAACTCCTTGATGCAAAGATTTTTATTTAGTTTTTATTTTTTTATTATTGCAATCTGATATTTTTTCAACTATGAATAAGCTTAATTTTTTATTACTTCTTATTCTTTGTCAGTTTATTTCCTTTGCTCAAAAATTAGATGACGAGTTAGTATCAAAAGCAAATAAATTAAAGGATAAGTACGAAGATGAGGATATGGTCATTCTTAAATCCATATCAGACTATGAGTATTACATTGATAACAAAACTGATGAATTGCATGCCTCTTTATCGGAAAATCTAGAGTTTCTGGCGCTTAGTTCCGGTACTGAATATATCAAACGTAACTACTTTAGTGATAACTCTTTTATAGACGACTACGATATTGAAAATGATCGTGGAAGATCTGTAGATTATGAAAAGTATTGTGGTCATGTACAGTCCGGAGATATTTTTTATTCCGATGCTAAAGTGTGTGCTTACAATTTTGAGTTTGATTACAGGGGAAGAGGTATCAATTTCGAATCCAAAACAATTTTTACTGATCCTAAATATTTGACTAAGATATTCTTTTCAGACGATCTACCGGTGGAAGAACGCCTGATCAGGATAAAAGTACCTGATTATGCCGATATCGAATTGGTTGAAGTGAATTTTGATGGATATAATATTCAAAAGAAGGAGAGTAAGCAAGATGAGATTACAACTTACACTTATACGCTGAGTGAAGTTGAAGATTTTTCAGATCTGGAAAGGACTCCCGGATATCTGCATTTCCTTCCTCATATTTTGATCTTAACCAAATCATATACCATAAATGAGGAGAAAAGAACCGTTCTTTCTTCTACAGAAGACCTTTATGGCTGGTATTATCAGTTGACCAAACAAATTTCAAGAGATTCAAAATCTTTCGAAGCCAAGGTCAAAGAAATCACAGCAGGATTAGATTCTGACCTGGATAAAATGAAAGCAATTTATTACTGGGTGCAGGATAATATAAAGTATATCGCATTTGAAGATGGCCTGGCAGGATTTAAACCGGAAGATGCTAAAGAAGTATATTATAATCTTTATGGCGATTGTAAGGGAATGGCGAACCTAACCAGAGAAATGCTTTCCATCGTCGGGATTGATGCCAGATTAGGTTGGCTTGGTACTAATAGAATCCCATATACCTATGACATTCCTTCGTTAGCTGTAGATAATCATATGATCTGTGTGGCCTATCTCAATGACAATAAATACTTTTTAGATCCAACGGAGAAGTTTAATAAACTGGATTATAATGCCGAAAGGATCCAGGGAAAACAAATTATGATCGAAAATGGAGTCGGATACCTGATCGATACTGTAAGGGTTGAGCCAATAGAAAAGTACCTTAAAGAATCTAATTGGAATTTCACCATTCAGGATGGCGTTTTAGCAGGAATTGGTGAAACAATATTAAAGGGTGAAAAGAAGAAAGACTTACTTTATTTTTTGAGTAATCAGGAAAGTGAGGATCTGGAGAAAATTCTAAAAGCAGTAGTCTGTGGTTCTGACGATCCGGATAACTTCATGATCAATGAATATTCAGCTTTTGATCGTGAAAAAGTATTTAATGTTACCTATTCCATGAAGCTCGAAAACAATCTCAATTCTTTTGGTGATGAGATTTATGTCGATTTGGATTTTTATGAAGAATTTTCAAAAGGAGAGATTGAAGAGGATAGAAAAGTATTATACAGTTTTGGCGATAAATCTTTTAATAGAACAACAGGTGAACTTAAAATTCCGGTAGGGTATAAGGTTAATTATTTGCCAGAGCCTGTTGAAATTAAAAGTGATTATTATTCGTTTAATATGCATTTTCGACAGAAGGGCGACAGGATAATTTACTTCAAAGAAATTAAAATATTAAAACCCATACTTCCTAAAGAAGAATTTATCAATTGGAATAAAGCTATTAACACAATTAACAATTTTTACAATGATCAGATTATTTTACAAGCAGCTCAATAATATTGCCTTTATTGGGATGCTATTTTTTATAGGTGCTTCCCAAAGTGTTTTGGTGGCCAATCCTAACCCATTTGGAGACAAGAGAGCGGAGGAAATTAAAAAATTAATGTGGGAGACGGTGGATTCAGAATTCAAGGTCACTGAAATCCCGGAGAAGTGGAATGGGAAATCAGCAGTTATAATAGCGAAGGAGCATTTCTTATCTTATCGCAAGCCGGCTTTTGCAGGGGTATTGCAATATGACCATTACTTCCATCACAGGGTTAAGCTTTTAGATCAGTCTGCTGTTGAAGAATTCTCACAGTTTTCTTTTCCGGGGAGTAGAAAAAAAGGCCGAAACCGTTACGATGTGTATTCTGGCTATAAGATTATTAAATCTGATGGCAGGGAGGTAGAGGTTTCATTAGAAAATGCGGTTAAACAAGAGCAGGAGTTAAATAATGAAGAGTATGAATACTATAAACTTGCTGTGCCTAATCTTGAAATAGGTGATATTATCGATTATTATATTGCTGAAGAACAAGAGATAGTTCAAAATATTACCTACCATATATTTGACCCCAAATTATTTCAGCTAAATGATGATTATCCTATTATGAAGCAGAAAATCTCATTTGACGTAATGAGAAGATGCTACATTAATTTAAAAACGCTGAATGGTGCCCCGAAATTTAAAAATACAAGGAATGAAAAGGGTGATCTTAATAAATGGGTATTGGAATATAGCGATAGTGAAAGTGCAAAGGATTTAAGATGGTTTTTCCCAAATCGTCAGCTTCCAACCGTAAAGTTCCAGGTGATATATGCTTCAGCCACTCAGGCCAATGATTTACCTTTTTTCCTGGGTAAGCCTGAAGAAGTGAAATCTGAGGTTTCCAAGGAAGAAATGGAATATTTAATAAGAAGATTCTATGGAATGATTCTTGGGAACACCTGGGAAGTAAGAAAATACATGAAGAAAAATTTTAAAAAGGAAAAAGACAAAAATGTTTTCGCCAGGGAAGCGTATTATGCATTTCGTCATTTTAATGAAGTTAAGTACGAAGAAGCTGCTACTGTAAAGGGGTATAATGGTAGCCGCAATAATCTTAAAGATCTAATTGGTCTGTCTCAATATTTTAGAAGGGAAGAAATTCCTCACGAATTTTTAGTTACTGTTCCAAGATTTATTTCTCACGTTGATGATGTGATTCTAATGAATGAATTAGAATATCTTATTAAAGTAAACACTTCAGAGCCTTTTTATATTGGTAATTTTAGCAATTATTCAACCCCAACAATTATACCTGAAGATCTCCAGGGAGTTGAGGCTTATAGCGTAGATGGAAGCAGTAATCTCTACAATTTCGATATGACTAAGACTTCTATTCCAAAGATGTCTTACAAAGACAATAACGGTAAATCTAAAATTGAAATTGAAATTGCTGATCTGGATAGTGATAAGGTTGAAATTAGCGTCAGAAATGAGACTAAGGGAATCAATAAACAATTCTATCAAAAATACCTGCTTGATTACTATCACTATGTAGATGAGGATAAAGAGCGGTATGAAATTGAAGAAAACTTTGAAGAAAGAAAAAGAAAAGAGAGAGAAGGACTTCTTAAAAAGAAGGAAGAATATCTGCAGAAGAGAGACGAAAACTTAGAAGAGAACTTAAAAACAATTGTTGAAAATGATTTGGATTTTAAGGTTGAAGAAGTTGGTGAATATAAAGTTATAGAAACCGGTAGATATGAAGATAGTCCAGCTTTCATTTATACATTTAAAGCAGAATTAAGCGATGTTGTCAAAAGAGTTGGTCAAAACTATCTTTTGGAAATAGGTAAATTCATAGGAGGCCAGGTTGATCTGTCAGAAGAAGAAAAAGACAGGCAATACGATATATACCAGCCATATGCCCGGTCATTTGATTACCAGATTGTTTTGAATATTCCTGAAGGGTTTACTGTAGAAGGAGTTGATAAACTGAATAAGAACGTAGAAAATGAAACAGGAGGCTTTATCAGTGAAGCTAAAATAGAAGATGGCAAGCTGATTGTTGATACGAAAAAGTATTACAGTGATAATTACTTTCAAAAAGAAAAATGGCCACTTATGGTTGAATTTTTAGAAGCAGCTCATGACTTTTCCCAGGTTCAAATTCTTCTAAAAAAAGATAATCTTTAAAGAAAATATAAAGGCAAGCTAATTAGCTTGCCTTTTTTAGGTAGTGTCTAAAAAGGTAGTATCTAAAAAACTGTGTAAGTGAGGTTCGGGTAGTTTAAACTCGGACCTTTTTTATATTTTTCTGATATTGATTCTATTAAACTTCTGAGTTTTCAGCAGAAGTTTCATTTTTTGTTTCTTCGATATACTCGTTTACAAGATCTCCAAGTACATTTAGCGGTACTGCTCCACTTGTCAATACTACTTCGTGAAACTCTCTGATATCAAATTTATCTCCGAGTTCATCCACTGCTTTTTGTCTTAACTTAAGGATTTCCAACATACCGATCTTATAAGCAGTAGCCTGAGATGGCATTACAATGTGTCTTTCAACCATTCTCACACATTCTCTTTCGCTTCCTGAAGTATTGGTCAGGTAATAATCAATTCCCTCTTCCCTTGTCCATTTTTTTGAATGGATACCAGTGTCCACGACAAGTCTGCATGCTCTCCAAAGCTCCATGGCAAGTCGCCCGTAATCTGAATAAGGATTTTCGTAAAGTCCCATTTCTTTAGGAATAAATTCACTGTATAATCCCCATCCCTCAATATAAGCTGTATAACCACCAAACTTTCTAAACTTAGGAATTCCTGTCAGCTCCTGAGCTATAGTACGATCCATATGGTGCCCCGGGATTCCTTCGTGGTAAGCAAGGGCCTCCATTTCATATTTTGGCATGTTTCTACTGTCAGCGAGATTCGCATAATATGTTCCCGGTCTTGAACCATCCGGCGCCGGCGACTGGTAAAATGCCTTACCTGCAGAATTTTCTCTGAACTTTTCGACTCTCTTAACCTGGATTCTTGCTTTAGGAGTAGTAATGAATAATTCATCAAGCCTGCTTTCCATATTGTCGATGATCGATTTAGCGCTATCCATATAATCTTCTTTCCCTGCATCTGTGTTCGGATAGAAAAATTGATCGTCGGTTTTCAGAAAAGTGAAAAACTCTTGTAAAGAGCCTTCAAATCCAACCTCTTTCATGATTTCTCTCATCTCACCATGTATGCGCTGTACCTCATCAAGTCCGATCTGGTGAATTTCCTCAGCAGTTAGGTCTGTGGTTGTTGTTCTATTTAAAGCAACGTTGTAATATTTATCCCCTCCAGGCCATTTCCAGATACCATCCATAGTATTAGCTCTTTCCTCCTGTGCCTTTAAGAAAGAAAGTAAACTGGTATATGCAGGTTGAACAGAATTTAGTAGTTCTTCTCTTGCCTGGTTGATAAAATTATTTCTCACTTCTTCAGGCAGGCCCAGTGCGTCTATTTTTTTTGTGAAATCAGCTAAAAGGGTACTTGGTTCTCCATTTGTGAAAGGAGCTCCTTTTATTATATTTTCTGATCCGTCAATTACATGATCAAATACGAATTTCGGAGGAATAATTCCTTTGTCCTCTCTCATTCTTAAGTTTTCTATTAGCTGGTCAAAAAGAGGTTTTATCCCTTTAAGTCTTGAAATGTAGGCAGCAGCATCACTTGAATCAGTGACCTGGTGAATATTGATCAGCATCGCCGGTACTTGTGAGTGTAATCCGAACATCTGGTTGACGGGATAGTTATGAAATCTCCATTTAAAATCTTCGATTTCATTTTTCCTGTCTTCTTTAAATAATTCATAACTGATCCTGGTCTGTTTATCGAGAGCTTCAGGGTTAATTGAATCTTTTAAATACTGCAGCTCTTTTTTGGCGATTTCCAGTTCTTTTTTGGCGTTTTCATCAGAAATATCATCCCATTTCCCGTAATCCTTTTTTATACCAAGATAACTTTGGTACATCGGACTTCTATCCACAGATGCATCAAATACAGAGTCGAAAAAGTGATTTGCTTTTTGAGATTCTGCTTTAATATCAGCTTCTGTATACGTTGGAGCTTCGCTTGTATCTTTTTCATTTCCACAGCTTGTTAAAAGCAAAGCAAATAAAGATACAATGAGTCCATAATTAAATAGCTTCATTGAAATTCAGTTTTCATTAATAAATATGACAAATATTGTCACTAATTTAATTACAGAGACGCCCTCAGAAAAGCGGGATTCTAAGAATTTTATGAAGGGTTGTACTTTAATTTAAATGGGTTAAATTATCTGGGGATATAATAGTGTTATTAGAACAAAAGCGGTAGTCAGATAGATCAGTGTTACGGGGAGACCTACCTTGAAAAAATCTTTGAATTGATATCCACCGGGTCCAAAAATTATTAAATGTGTCTGGTAGCTGATTGGTGTCAGGAATGCACATGAAGCTGAAAAAGCAATACCAAGATAAAAGGGCATCCCGGATATGCCTAGTTGCTGACTAACCTCAAAAGCAATGGGGAAGGCTATGGAAACTGCTGCTGCGTTAAATACTACATTGGTTAATACCATACAGGCGATCATTAAGCCGGCGAGAATAGCCATGGTTCCATAGTCAAGCAGATTGTTGATCATGAAATTAGCTATGATATTGCCTGCACCGGAATTAAATACGGCTTCACCCAAAGCAATACTCATGACCAGGATAGCAACCATATTTAAGTCAAGTTCTCTTTTTACATCCTGAAGGGTAAGCATGTTCGATCCTACCAGAATTGAAAAGATGATCAATAAAGAAGTAAATAAAGAAATCTGACCATAGATCAATAGTCCTGCGATCAGGGCTCCGATAATTCCCAGGACATAGTATTTCTTTTTATCGCTTTGAACTACTTCCCTGGTGGAAGAGATGATGAACAAGTCTCTGTATAATTCGACCCTTTCTTTAAAATCTTTTCCGCTAAATAATAAGAGCACATCACCAGCCTGAAGCGGAATGTCGCCTATTTTACCACTTAATTTCTGACCCTGGCGGTGAATGGCAACCACGGCTGCGTCATACCTGTTTCTAAAACTGGCTTCTTTTACGGTTTTACCGACCATGCTACTGTAATTACTTACAACGCATTCAGTCACTTCTATTTCATCTTCAACTGAGTAAAGGTCCTCCTGTGGTAGTTTGAGTCCGTTGTTGCTTTTTGCCAAATCAATTATATGATCTGTATTTCCGGCGAAAATTAATACGTCCCCACTTAGGATTACTTCCTCGGGTTCTACAGGAGAAATCTTTTGGTTTTCCCTGATTATTTCAACCAGGAACACCCCTTTCATATTTCTAAGACCTGCCTTTTTAATACTTTTCCCCAGGTACTCCGAATTTTTTTTGACCTTGGTTTCGATCAGGTACTCCCGTTGTTTTTCTTTAAAACTATCGATCAGGTCTTTGTAATTTGGCAGTAATCTTCCTGCAAAGAAGGTGAGAAATAATATTCCTATGATCGTTATAACAGTTCCAATGATCAGTAAGTCAGTTGATTTGAGCAGCGGTTCATTATTCTTTTGAAGGAACCCGATCAAAAGTAATGTAGTAGAAGTACCGATTATAGTTATCATACCACCCATGATCGTAGCAAAAGACATGGGGATCAATAGTTTTGAGGGGGCGATCTTGTGTCTTTTACCCCATTTGATAACGTATGGAGTCATTAATGCGACTACCGGTGTGTTGTTAATAAAACTGGAAAGAAATGCCACCTGAAACATCATTCTCGAGATGAAAGTTCGATAAGAAATCCCGTCACGGAACATGCCTTTGAATATAAGTTCAATATTAAAGTTCTTTCTTATTCCAGTAGTGATAAGAATTAGGAGTACGATACTGGCGATTTTATCATTGGAAAGACCTTTGATCACAGTCGGACCAGAAATAATACCCGTCACCACAAAAAATATTATAGTATAAGCGAAACTGACTACGGGACGCAGCCAGTTTCTGTATATCGCAATAAACATAAATACTATTGCCAGAAATACTATATAGGGTTGATAGGGTAATGGTATCATTGTTGACGTTTATACACTTCTTTTCCGGCAACAAAAGTATGCAGAACTTTTGTATTTGGTATTTCCTGAGCGGGAATTTTTAAAATATCATTTTCCAGCACAATAAAATCTGCGAATTTACCAGTTTCCAATGACCCTTTCTTTTCTTCCTCAAAATTGGCTTTCGCTGCCCAGATCGTCATACCTCTCAAAGTTTCTTCCCTTGAAAGTGCATTTTCAGTTTGAAATCCTTCTTCCGGATACCCTTTCAGGTCTTTTCTTGCAACGGCTGCATAAAATCCATAAAGCGGATTAATGTCTTCAACAGGAAAATCACTGCCAAGTGCTACGTATCCGGTTTGATCTAATAACTCTTTAAATATGTAGGCATCCTTAATTCTTTCTTCTCCCAGTCGCTCGTCTGCCCAGTACATGTCTGAAGTAGCATGGGTAGGTTGCACAGACGGTATGATGTTATATTCCCCAAATGTGGAAACGTCTTTGTCGTTTACTATCTGCGCATGCTCGATTCGCCATCTTTTGTTATTACCCGGTTCGAGGTATTTCGCATAGATATTTAATAAGGCCCTGTTTGAAGAATCACCGATACAATGGGTGTTCATCTGAAAACCGTGTTGAGCCATTTCCTTTGCCGTTTTATCAAAGTACTCCGGATTTTGAAGCAGGAATCCGGTTTGTTCCGGTTTGTCTGCATAGGGTTCAATTAAGCATGCGCCGCGGCTTCCAAGAGCCCCATCAGAATAGATCTTAAAAGAAGAAACTGTCAGATAATCGGTGAAATAAGGACCATTGGCAAAGTAGTGTTCCTTGTTTTCCGGAGTTGGATTTAACATTGCATAAATACGCATTTTTAATTCACCTGATTCATGCATTTCATCCATCAGGTCGATTGTGGATTTATCCAGTCCGGCATCGACCACTGTTGTAAGTCCTACTTCAAAGCAATTTTTCTGTGCTTGAATAAGAGCTTGTCTTTGTTGTTCGGGTGTAGCCTCAGGAATATGTCTGTTAATTAGATCCATGGCATTATCAACAAAAATCCCCTGTATGCCATATTCATCGAGTACGATATCTCCTCCATCTACTTTGATTTCGGTGTTTTCCGGAGTAAGGTCAGCCTGGTTTATCGCTGCGGTATTTACCCAAGCTGCGTGCCCATCGATTCTGATGAGGTAAACAGGGACGTCGGGAAATAAACTATCAAGGTCTCTTCTTGAGGGAAATTCTTTTTCCGGCCAATCATTCTGATCCCATCCACGGCCAATAACCCAGGGAGTATTAGGGTATTTTTCGCGATGAGCGGCCAGTCTGTCAATGATATCTTTTTTCGAAGTCGTATTCGTAAGGTCTGCATTGACGAGGCCGAGTCCATACCTGAAAAAATGAGCATGTCCATCAATCAGTCCCGGTACGATTGACTTTCCTTCCATATTAAGCGTGCTTTCGGCATCAAATTTTTCCAGGATATCGGAATTGGCTCCGGTTTCAATTATTTTACCGTCTTTTACTGCAAAGGCCTCAACAGTTGAAAATGACGAGTCAACAGTATAAACCACTGCATTATGTACAACAAGATCGGCTTTTTGAGGTTTGTCACAAGAGCAAATCGTTGTCAAAAAAGAAATAAAAATAGTTGAATAGAGTATTATATGTTTATTTCGCATTAGAAAAATGTAGGTTAATGATTAAGCTTAATTTACCAGGGTACAATATAAAAACTAAAAGGGAAAGTGGGAAAGAGTTTATCTGGGATATTGTCAGGAAAAAATTTCTTGTGCTTACCCCGGAGGAATATGTGCGTCAAAATTTTATCCGGTATCTGATCCACGACCTGAATTATCCTGCTTCATTAATCAATATAGAAGGAGGTTTAAAAGTAAATGTCAGGCAGAAAAGATCTGATGCGCTGGTTTACAGGCAGGGAAATCCTTTTATGCTGATCGAGTGCAAGGCTCCGGAAGTTAAGATCACCAAAGAAGTTTTTGAGCAGGCTGCTATGTACAATAAAACTATTGGGGCAAAATATTTAATGCTGACAAATGGGTTAAATCATTTCTGCTTCCAGGTAAATGCTGATGGTCAGTATCAACCTCACCAGGGCTTTCCGGATTACAAATAAAAAAACCGGAACTTTTCAGTCCCGGTTTGATATCTGTTAATATATTCTTATTTAAGAAATTTATCTACAGGAGTATATGGAAGGTCAAATGCTTCCGCAACGTGCTTGTAAACAACTTCTCCTTTAATAATATTTAGACCTAGTTCAAGCTCTTTATTACCGGCACATGCTTTTTTCCAGCCTTTATTAGCAAGTTCAATTGCATATGGAAGAGTTGCATTAGTCAGTGCAAGGGTAGAAGTATACGGTACAGCTCCCGGCATGTTAGCCACGCAATAGTGAACGACATCGTCGATCACGAAGGTAGGATTCTCATGAGTAGTCGGTTCACAAGTTTCGATACAACCACCCTGATCAACTGCAACATCTACTAAGACAGTACCTTCGCGCATGTCTTTTAGCATGTCTCTTGTTACAAGCTTTGGAGCTTTAGCACCCGGGATCAGTACAGCACCGACGATTAGATCATGTGTCTGGATCATTTCGCGGATGTTGTATTCGTTAGACATCATTGTGTTGACATTTGCAGCCATGATATCATCCAGGTATCTGAGTCTACCCAGGTTTACATCCATGATGGTGACATCAGCTCCCAGTCCGGCAGCCATTTTTGCAGCGTTAGTACCTACGATACCACCGCCAAGAATAAGAACTTTAGCAGGTCGTACTCCTGGAACACCACCTAAAAGAATTCCGCGTCCTCTCAAAGGCTTTTCAAGGTATTTAGCCCCTTCCTGGATTGACATTCTACCTGCTACTTCTGACATAGGGATCAAAAGAGGAAGGCTTCTGTCTGCTTTTTCAACAGTTTCATACGCAAGACAAACGCTTTTACTGTTGATCATTGCGTTAGTTAATGGCTCTGAAGAAGCAAAGTGAAAATAAGTAAAGACCAACTGATCTTCTTTGATCAGACCATATTCAGGTTCGATTGGTTCTTTCACCTTCATTATCATTTCCCCGGCAGCATATGCAGCTTCAATTGTCGGTTCCATAATTGCTCCGGCCTGAACATACAGGTCGTCGCTAAATCCACTACCTTCACCGGCAGTTTGCTGCACGTGCACTTCATGGCCTCTCTTAACCAATTCTTTCACGCCAGCAGGGGTAAGTGCTACCCTGTTTTCATTGTTTTTAATCTCCTTTGGGACACTGATAATCATAATAATGTTGTTTATTAAGTGCATGCAAATATAGTAAGCGCGAAATAATATTTTGTTACTTTTTGCCTTGAAAATTAGCCGAAAAATACAAAAACAAAGCAATTAATTTTTTAATGTATTTTTGATTTTGAAGAAATTGAAAAATAAAAATTTTATTTTGATTTTAATCAAAAATATTGGTTTTAATTCTGTGGTTGTTAGGGGGTTGCGTTAAATACGAAGCTTATTTTGCTTCTTCACTTGTTATTTGTTGCGATTTTACTGTAGTTTTCAAAGGTGTGCAGACTTTGAAACACCCTCATTTTTAAGTATTTTTGAAGAGCCCAAATAGATTTTCCATCTCAATAAACGCATTTTATGGAAATAACTAAAACAGATACCCCATTGAAAACTTTAAAATTATCCAATAAAGAAGTACTTCAGGATTATAAATTAGCTGTGGCCAGTCGTGAGGCCAGCTTGTTAGGTCGAAAAGAAGTCTTTATGGGTAAGGCTAAGTTCGGAATTTTTGGCGACGGAAAAGAAATCCCCCAGATCGCCATGGCTAAAGTTTTTAAAAAAGGAGATTACAGATCTGGATATTATCGTGATCAAACGTTCATGTTTGCTATCGGCGAGCTGACTATTCAGGAGTATTTTGCACAGTTATATGCTCATACTGATGTCGAAGCAGAACCTGCCAGTGCGGGTAGACTAATGAATGGTCACTTTGGTACCAGAATGCTCGACGATAATGGTAATTTTAAAAATGTTGCCCAGGAATATAATAGTGTTTCGGATATTTCACCTACTGCCGGTCAGATGCCTCGACTTGTAGGATTGGGGTATGCCTCGAAACTCTACAGAGAAAACAAAGACTTAAAACAATTTAAAGAGTTTTCTGATAACGGTAATGAGATCGCTTTCGGTACTATAGGTAATGCTTCTACTTCTGAAGGGTTATTTTTTGAAACGATCAATGCTGCCGGAGTACTTCAGATTCCAATGTTGATGTCTGTCTGGGACGATGATTATGGAATTAGTGTTCCGAAGAGTTACCACACTACGAAAGAAAATATTTCAAAAGCTCTTGCAGGATTTCAGCGTAATAAAAATGAGAAGGGTTATGAAATCCTGACTGTTAACGGCTGGGATTATGCAGACTTGATAAAAACATATAGAAAAGCAGAAGAAATCTGTAGAAAAGAGCACGTTCCTGTGCTTGTTCACGTGGTTGAAATCACTCAGCCACAGGGACACTCAACTTCTGGTTCTCACGAAAGATATAAGTCTAAGGAAAGGCTGGAATGGGAAAAAGAGCATGACTGTCTCACCAAAATGCGTCAATGGATAATTGATGAGGGTATTGCCGACGAAGAAAAACTTGAGAAATTAGAGAAAGAGGCTAAGAAAGAAGCGAAAGACTCTAAGAATAATGCCTGGAAAGATTTCAATGGTTCAATTGCTGAGGTTCATAAGGAAGCAGTAGATCTGATTAAGGCAACAGCTGAAGGTTCTGAAAATAAAAAAGAACTGAACAAGATCTCTAATGAACTCAAAGATACGCTCAACCCGATCCGTCTGGATTCATTCAGAGCTGTGAAGAGAGCACTGAGATATCTTACCGGTGAAAATTCATCTGCAAAAACAGATCTTCTCAACTGGTTAAAAAGAGAAGAGAAATTAAATGAAGACAGGTTTAGCAGTCATCTTTACTCACATTCAGAAGATGCAGCGTTAACCGTACCAGCTATTGACCCTGTGTATGACGATTCAAGTAAGCTCGTAGATGGTCGTGAAGTTCTTCAGGCTTGTTTTGATGCGAATCTTGAAAAGGATCCGAGAGTTTTTGCCTTTGGTGAAGACGTGGGATACATTGGCGATGTAAACCAGGCATTTGCAGGATTACAGGAAAAATATGGTGAATTAAGAGTTACTGATACAGGAATCAGGGAAGCAACCATCTTAGGGCAGGGAATTGGCGCTGCGATAAGAGGTTTAAGACCGATTGCTGAGATTCAGTATCTCGATTATATATATTATGCTCTCCAGATAATGGCTGATGACCTTTCGAATCTTCAGTACAGAACGAAAGGCGGTCAGAAAGCACCTTTGATTATTCGTACCAGAGGTCACAGATTAGAGGGAGTATGGCATTCGGGTTCTCCGATGGGAGCTTTGTTGCACAGTATCCGGGGTATTTATATTCTTGTACCTAGAGATATGACGCAAGCTGCTGGTTTCTATAATACGATGTTGCAGTCTGATGACACGGCGTTGATTATTGAGTGTTTGAATGGATACAGATTAAAAGAGAAAGTTCCGGCAAACATTGCTGAGTATACTACACCACTTGGTGTTCCGGAAGTGATCAGGGAAGGTTCTGATGTAACCGTTGTTACTTACGGTTCTATGTGTAGGATAGTAATGGAGGCTGCAGAGCAACTTGAAGAGTTTGGTATTTCAGTGGAAGTGATCGACGTTCAGTCTTTACTGCCATTTGATATCAATCATACAATAGTTGATCGAATCAAGAAAACGAACCGCGTGATCTTTGCTGACGAAGATGTGCCTGGAGGAGCAACGGCATTTATGATGCAGAAAGTTCTTGAAGAGCAAAATGGATATCGTTACCTGGATTCTAAGCCGATGACGATAACAGCGAAAGAACACAGGCCTGCCTACAGTTCTGATGGTGACTATTTCAGTAAACCAAACACAGAGACTGTTTTTGAGACTGTTTATAAAATGATGAATGAGTTCAATCCAAGGAAGTATCCTGAATTATATAAATAAGGATCTTTAGAAGATAAAATTAAAGTCCGGGATTAATTTCCGGACTTTTTATTTTACTCTAAATTTCTTTCTTAGGAATAGTAAATGTAAAGGTTGATCCTTTTCCGGGCATGCTATCCACCCAGATATTACCACCGTGTTTTTCTACGAATTCTTTACATAAAATTAATCCTAGTCCTGTTCCGGTTTCATTTTTGGTGCCTGGCATCGAAGTGGATTCTTCAATATTGAACAGCTTTTCAAATTTATCTTTGGGTATCCCCACTCCGTTATCAGCGATAATAACATGATATTCTGATTTCTGATCTTCCACTTTTATATTAATTTCTCCATTTTCCCTGGTAAATTTTATCGCATTTGAAATCAAATTACGTAAAATGGTTCTAAGCATTTTCGGATCTGCTTTTACCTTGCTCTTATCAGGAATATCACATTTTATATCTATATATTTTTGTTTGGCATGATATTTTAATAAACCAATAACATGGGGGATGAGATTTTTCAAGTCTATATTTTCCGGAGCCATGGTAATAGTGTCCGATTGAGTTCTCGACCATTGAATCAAATTTTCGAGCAACTCGATCGCTTTCTTAGTAGATTTTTTTATCAACCGAGAATATTCCTCAATGCCATCGAGATTATTTTCTTTAACCTGCTTTTCAAGTAAATTGGCTAAACCTAAAATCGAACTGAATGGAGACCTAAGGTCATGGGCAATAATTGAAAAGAATTTGTCTTTGGTAGAATTTAGTCGATTTAAATATTCTTCGCTTTTTTTGATCTTATTCTCCATTGTCTTTCGATGAGTGATGTCATCGAATATAGCAATGGCTGCAATTATATTATTCTTATCGTCATATATTGGGGCTGACCAAATAGCACCCCATTTCCTTGTGCCATCATCCAGCTGAATGATGAATTCTTCATTTTTGATGACAATACCTTCAATCAGAGATCTTGCCATTGGCATTTCCGCACCAGTATATTCCCTGCCCTCTGGTGAAAATATTCTCCATGAATTGACATATTCCTCAATTGTGATATCAGTTAAACTTGCATCTGTTTCACCTCGAAAATTCCATACTGCATCATTAACATACGTAATGCGTCCATCGGGAGCCTCGCAAATACCGATTGCTGTCGGTGAATGATCCAGAATTGATTTTAAAAATCTTTCAGATTTGTTGAAACTATTGGAATTGTTTAATTTCCTTTCCAGCCTGGTTAGTTTTTCTTTTAATTCTTTATTCTCAGCTTCCAAAACAGCACATTTCAATTCATAATCTGTCATATTACCAAAACACCTGATTTTTTATTTATATGTTTATACCGATTGTAATTTGATATGAAGATTAATTTGTAAGTAACGATTATGAAGCTTTTTTGGAATAAAAGAAAGGAATCGATTACTATTTTAATTGACCTTCTTACCCTTTTAATATAAGAAATATATTCAAATTAACATGATATGTTCTCTTTACAAGAAACAGGGTCTTAGGGTTATACCCTGGGTAATCGTTAACTGTGTCAAATATTTGTAAATATTATTTCTATTATGAAGCTCTGCCCCATGGTCTGTCCCCTGACAGACCATTAAAAATGTTCACATCAAAAGTGTCTTGTCTAGGGACAAGCCACGGGGGTAGAAAGTATTAATGTTGACCATAATTTGAAGATTTGATTTTGATGCACCAGAACCAAAATAAATAACTTCACTGGCCTCTATATAAGTTAGCCATTATATCTGATACTCTACCCTGTAATTGGCTTTTTTCTATTTAATCGACTGGTAAAGAGTAAGTTAAAATAATCCTTTTTAAAAGAAATGTTGATTTAAGGTTTAGTTTATTTTACCGATAAATAGATTTTACACTAAATCAGTTATGATTATAATTAGCTGAAAGTATAATTTTTTTCTTAATTACTATTGTATCACAAGCTCTGAAAATGTTTTAATGAGGCAAGCGGAAAGTAATAAAAAAAATCATTAATTGATCGGAACTTTTACCGTGTCATTGGTTATCTGTATCCCTTTATAAAAGCTATCAAGGTAAAGAGAGTTATGTGTTTTCTTTTCATAAAAGAAGGTTGTCAGATTAATTGAGGGATCTTTTTTTAACAACTCAATTAATTCTTCAATCTTCGATTTATGAAATTCGGGTTTTGGCTGGTATGAAATGACTACTTTAATAGCCTTATTTATTTGATTGCTTTTTATATTTTCAATTACTTCCCCGTTGCTATACCAGATGGAGGGATCATACATGTGGATTACTTCAAAGGGATGCTTCATAGTCAGAATGTAACCACCAAAATATCCTCCGTAAGAATGTCCAATTAATGTTTCGACGCCATTAGTGGAATAATTACTGTTTACGTTCGGGATTAATTCATTTACCAGATATTTATAAAATTTTAGTGCTCCGCCTGAGTTTGTTGAATTATACCAGGTAGAATCAACAATTTCACCATCATATTCTATCCTGGTTTGGCTGAAAGTTAAATCTATTCCTCTTTTAAATTTCCAGTCAATATGTGGGATTCCAATAATAACTGAATTTTGAATAATGTTATTTGCACCTAAATCAAAAGCAATATTTCTAACCAGGTCAAATCTCCATTCAGCATCTAAAACATAGATCACAGGGTACTTTATTGTATCTGAATAATTTAGAGGAAGGCTAGCCCAATAATTCCTGGTTTCATTTAAATACTGAGATTCTATTTTATGACTGATTGTCTTGTTAATACAAATTGTATCCTGAGAAAATACTGGTATTGAAAAAATAATCAGTAAAGCTGATAAAAATAATATTTTCATGTCTCCTTAATTCAAAATTGAGGAGGCAAAAATATGTAACTAAGTTTGAATTTCTTCGGAAATAAGGATTGATTTTATACCATCTTAGACATTTTCCTCGATTTGTAGACATCCAGCAAAATATCCTGGAATTCACCTATTTTAGAAAAGTTGGTTCTGATATTATATTCGAAATTATTTTTTTCAAATTGCTGGATAAAACTCGATAAATGGGATTTTTCACCACCGATCTTATGGTGATATTCAATCTTGTATCTATTAAAATGATCGATTTTTTCTTTGCTAAAAAGGTCTTCGATTACCTGGATTTCTGCTCCTTCAATATCAATTTTTATCAGATCAAAATGGTTGTCCCGGATTAATTCTGAAAGTTTTTGAGTTTTTACAACGATTTTATTTTCTCCACCTCGTTCTTTATTAAAAGACCCCTGGAGTGATCCCTTGTGATCGTTTATGAAAAAATCTATTTCTCCGATATCATTTGAGAGTCCGACATTATGCAATTCGACATTCTTCAAATTATTTTGTTGTACATTTTTTTGCAATAATTCAAATGCATACGGATTGGGCTCGAATGCCATTATAGAACAATCAGGATAAAGTTTTTTAAAGAAAAGTATGGACATACCAATATTGGCACCGCAATCGATGATCTTAGGGGAGTCGGTTTCGATATCAAAATAGTAATCAGTAGATAAAAAGATTTCAATAATCAAATAAAGTAAAGTGTCATAGTCGTATGCTGTAACTTTATAGTCAAAGATGTTTTTAGTTATTTCCCTTTTATTTTTACTAAACTTAGAGCCCAGGTAGGTAGTCAGGAGAACCCAGAAAATCTGTAATTTTTCTCCAAATTTATAATTGCTGTTTTTAGCGAGAATAGCAAAATCAAAGATTTGCCTGAAACCGTTGATAATCTTTTTCATGATGCTGAATGACTGTAATGCTTTAATCCCAAGGATATTTACTTACGGAGTAAACGCCTGTATTCGACGTCAGAATTATTCAATTTTTCAATTAAATATAGAGTAGGTGCATTATTACTCTCTCGTACTTTCTCAATTTTCAGCGATAACTAAAAACAGATATTTGGCAGTTTTAGCAATTATTGTTTGTCTTTCAAATCGCTGGTTATTATTAAATATAATCAATAATTTGTTAATAAAGTGCAATTTATTCTAATCAAAATTTAAATTTTTGAGTAAATATTTAATTTTGCGCAATTCTTAATCATAAAATATTCCGGATACATCATACTTTATTAGGTGTATTTATATCCGGAATATGGTTATGAATTACTGATTTCTGGAATGATCTGTTATACTTCCATTTAATTTTTGAATATTCTCTTTCAAATATAATTATCGAAGGATCATCACTTTTCTCATTTCACGTATGCCTGAGTCGGTTGTGAAAAAGATATGGTAAATACCGCTTTTTACATTTTCAGGTCTAAGGGTGATCTGGTGATTTCCTGCTCTGTTAAATCCATCCTTGATCACCTGAATTTTCTGTCCAAGCAGGTTAAACATCTCAATACTCACATTAGCCTCTTTATCTAATCTGTATTTAATTTCAGCTGTAGTGTTTACAGGATTCGGATATATACTGATCAAATCTTCTTCAATAGCTAAATCATTCCCTGAAATCGTCATTGTTGATGAAACGGATGAAACAGAATAGCTACTGACTGAATACTTTAATTCTATTACCGCAATGATCTCATCAATACTTGATGTTAAGTCAATCGCCTGATCTTCAGAGAGTACATTGTCTTTTTTGTAGAGATCCATTACCTGGATACGTAGATCGTATAAAACTGCTAAGGCTTCCCCATACTTACCTTTATCAAGCAGCTTGAGAGCCTGGTCGATTTTTTTCATTAGCCCGTTTTCCTGCCCTTTGTTGAGTACACCTGAACTAGCCAGTAAATGAATGTCATCTCCCAGATTATTAATTGCCTCTTCAATTGAAATAGCTATTATTGTAACAAAATCAGGATCACTATCCTTAAATCCGTCCTTAACAACAAGCTTTAGAGAATAGGTTCCTGGAATATCTGCAATAAACGAAGGTGTTGCAGTATTAGCTCCACTTAGTGATGCTATACTACCTGTAGGTTTTGCAGGAGAAGTGTCCGGACTGGCAAACATCCAGGAGTAAGTTAACGGATCTCCTTCAGGATCGGAAGAGCCGGAACCATCCAGGTTGACGGTTTGTTGTTCAATAACTTCCTGAACCTCCCCGGCATCGGCTATTGGAGGGTTATTTGGTATAACTGAAATAATGAGTTGACCGAAACCGATACCTCCGTTACCGTCTGTAATGGCGACAGTTAAAGATTCGATACCTGTAAAGTCCGGGTTAGGTGTATAATTAAATCCACCATCAGATGATGTATTACTCATTAAACCATTTTCCGGGACAGTATAGGATATCCACTCTATTTCATCACCATCGAGATCAAAGTCGTTTGCCAGGTGACCGGGAGCTGTAACGATCAGTTCGGTATTTTCGGGTGTCGTAAAAACATCCGGTACAGCAATAGGAGTTCGGTTTTGATCCGGAATAACTAATATGGTAATAAGTCCGAAACTAATTCCTCCATTACCATCTGTAATAGCAACTTCCATAGACTCTAAACCAGAAAAACCTGGATTAGGGGTATAGGTGAAAGTTCCTTCAGACATGGTATTACTCACTATTCCATTAGAGGGTAGGGTATAGGAAATCCACTCTATCTGGTCACCATCTAGGTCAAAATCATTAGCCAGGTGGCCTGGGGCTGATACTGTTAAAGGAGTACCTTCAGGGGTAGTGAAAACATCCGGAACTGCAATTGGATCTCTGTTTTGATCAGGAATGACAAAAATGGTTAAGGTTGTAAAAGCAATTCCTCCATTTCCATCAGTAATAGCAATTTCAAAAGACTCAATACCGGAAAAACCTGGATTAGGTGTGTAGGTAAATCCACCATCAGAGGTAGTATTACTCATTAATCCATTTGAAGGAAGAGTGTAGGAAATCCATTCTATTTGATCTCCATCCCGGTCAAAATCATTTGCCAGGTGGCCCGGAGCTGAAACTGTTAATGGAGTGTTTTCCGGAGTTGTAAAAACATCTGGTATTCCTATTGGATCCCTGTTTTGATCCGGGATTACCAGAATAGCAATGAGTCCGAAATCAATTCCTCCATTTCCATCTGAAATAGCATATTCAAAGGATTCTATCCCTGAAAACCCGGGGTTTGGAGTATAGGTAAACCCACCATCTGAGGTGGTATTACTCATTGTGCCATTTTCTGGAAAAGAATAGGAGATCCAGGTAATTGGATCTCCATTTGGATCATAATCATTAGCAAGGTGACCGGGTGCAGCAACTATTAAAGGAGTGTTTTCAGGGGTAGTGAATACATCAGCCACTGCTACAGGATCTGTACCTCCTGATGGTGTGACAGTTATATTTAGTAATCCAAATGCAATTCCCCCATTTCCATCAGTAATAGCATATTCAATAGACTCTATGCCAGTAAAACCCGGATTTGGCGTATAGGTAAATCCACCCTCTGAAGTAGTATTACTCATTGAACCATTTGAAGGAAGAGTATATGAAATCCATTCTATTAGATCTCCATCTCGATCAAAATCATTACTTAGATGACCAGGCGCAGAAACTACTAAGGCAGTATTTTCAGGAGTTGTAAAGCTATCTGGTACTGCAATAGGATCCCGGTTTTGATCTGAAACCACCATAATTTGTATTAATCCAAAGCTAACACCCCCATTTCCATCAGTAATAGCAATTTCAAGGGATTCTATTCCAGAAAATCCGGGATTTGGCGTATAGGTAAATCCGCCGTCAGAACTAGTATTACTCATTGAACCATTTGAAGGAAGAGTATATGAAATCCATTCTATTTCATCACCATCGCGATCAAAATCATTAACTAAATGACCCGGAGCAGAAACTGTTAATGGAGTGCCTTCAGGGGTGGTGAAAACGTCGGGTAGTGATATTGGGTTTCGATTTTGATCCGGGATTACCAGGATAGAAATAAGTCCGAAATCAATTCCTCCGTTTCCATCAGAAATAGCAATTTCAAATGACTCTATACCAGAAAAACCTGGGTTAGGTGTATAGATGAACCCTCCTTCAGAAGTAGTATTACTCATTGTACCATTTGAAGGAAGAGTATAAGATATCCATTCTATCTGGTCTCCATCAGGTTCCAGATCATTTTCAAGGTGTCCCGGGGCAGTCACAGTTAATGGCGTTCCTTCGGGAGTGGTGAAAACATCCGGTACTGCTACAGGATTCAAGTTTTGATCAGGGATAACTAAAATCGATATGAGACCAAAACTAATTCCACCGTTATTGTCTGTTATTGCTATTTCCAGGTTTTCTATTCCTGAAAATCCGGGGTTAGGGGTATAGGTAAATCCACCGTCAGTGCTGGTGTTACTTACCGTGCCGTTTTGCGGAACGGTATAAGAAATCCACTCTATTTCATCACCATTTAAATCAGTATCATTGGCCAGGTGGCCCGGAGCAGAAACGACCAACTCTGTGTTTTCAGGAGTTGTATATACATCCGGTGTGGCTACAGGTGCATAATTCTCCGTGTCTGTTTCTGAAATTGTCATCTGATCATCTTTTTTTGCCGGGAGCTCAGATTTTAAAAGTTTGGTCGGTTTTTCCTGTTGAAAAATTAGGTTGGACCTTTTTACTTCTATCGGATTATTAGGCTGATCTTTAATTAGCATATCCAGAATTTCTCTGGAAATATTATTTTTGTTTATTCCTTCAGGGTTCTTAATAATCGTTGTTTCCCGCTCTTGATTTTTGATTTCTTCTGATCCAGGTAGCGCTTGAACCGTGTTGTTTTGATTTAATATGTCGCTTAGTTCAAAGGATTTTGTTTTTCGTAAATGATCCTTATTTAGTAGAATACTCTCGTACTTGTTATCTAATAAAATCTTTTCCTCTGATATGGTTTGATTTAATTGGACTTTGTCGGACGGTAGGATTAATACGTTGCCTTTTTGTTTGAATTCTTTCAACAGCCGCTCGTTTTCAGGATTAATTTTCGGTTCAGAAGTTTGTTCTAAAGAGTTTTTTTCAACTTGTATCTGGGCGAAAGTGGGTATGAAAAAGAATGAAAAGAGAAGAAAGGTTATAAGTGATTTAAAACTAGGATATAATAAAAGAAATGGGGTAGTATACCCTTTTTGAAGGTTTGATTTGACCGGTATCATGGCTATAGAATTTACTTGTGGTGTATAAGAAGTTAACTAAAAATGCAGATTCTAGCAATTTTAAACCTATTTGAAATAGTTGTCAGCCTGTTTTTTCGATGAATTTATAATGGAGGGGTGTGGATGATGGCTGAGTGTATTTAAATAAAAAAATGGCTGATATTTTATAACGGTTTTAGGTATGTGATATAGGTTGAAATAAATTTAATTAATCATTCATTTAATTTTTTAGCAAAAGATTGTCTGATTTGCTCACTAGTATGCCTTTGAAGTTCTTTTAGAAATCCCTCGGAAGAACTAATCTCTTTTTTTATACAATAGGAAAGAATGTTATACATTATTTTTTGCCCGATTTTTTGTTCCAGATCGAGTAAAAGTATGGCTCCTTTATAATAATAGGAGGGGTAAGCATTTTCTGTGAAAAGGCTAGCTTCAGATACAGGAATAGCACTATCGGCAATTTCTCGATGTTTTTCTATTATTGATTTATAAGCGTCTGAATTATATTTTTCTACTACCTGGTACATGGAATAATTGGCAAAAGATTCATTTAACCAGGGTTCTTCAATAAAATTTGCCATGCTCCACCAATAGTGAGCTATTTCATGAGATAAGTTGGCGTATGAATTAAAATCTTTTCCGGTAACAATCAAATTCTTTCTATTGAACTGAAATCCAAGTTCTTTTTTTGAAGTGTTTCGCAGAACCACTATGAATTTCTGTATGGGATCTGACGATCCGATTGTTCGGTTTAACAGAGCAATGCTGTTTTCTACTTTTTTGCCTATTGATGTTAGTGTAGAGTCTTTTGTGTCATTACTAGCATAAATAGTTATGTCTTCATTATAATTCCACTCCATCATGTCCTTACCGGCTAATATTAAGACTTCATATTCAGGCTGTTTCTTTTTAATGATTATTTTATCTTTCTTGTTCTCCGTCTCTGCATCGGAATGAGTAATCAACGAATAAGAAGAAGGGAAATTAGAAATGGAAATATTGTAAGTAAACTGATTATTTAAATCTCCATTGTTTGGAAACCATAATTTATCCGCATTTAACTCGATCCAGTCAGACTTCAGATGATTTTGAGTATTTAGATTGATACTATATTCAAAATGAATCGATGCCACTGATTTATTGTCTAGTGGTTTTTTGAATTTGATAAGCCAGAAGGGGAAAGGTCTGCCTTCTTTTTTAGTTATTTGATATGATTCCAAATTCTCGGCCTTAATCGTGTCTACATTAATAGCCGGGTTTAATAAGAAATACAGGGAGTCCGCAGGAGATTGAACTATTTTGTGATAAGTAGCATTAACATTTACTATTGTGTCTTTAAATGTCATATCAATAACCAGGTGGTCTGGCTTTTGAGCACTGATATTCACAAGTGAAGAAATAAGTATTAATATCAAAAGAAGGTATTTCGTCATGACCCTTTTAAAATAATGAATTTTTCAAATTTTAGAAAGTGATCAAGAGGACCCTTTAGAGAACCTGTTTTTAACCGCACTGCTTCACGAAGTTTTAGTAATGATGGATGCCAGGAACCTCTAACTATATTTTATAAAAAAAGCCACCCCATTAAATGAGGTGGCTAATATTATTAAGGTAGATGTATAGCTTACTGGATTAGGATCCTGTTAACTAATACATTTTCACCATCTGTAACTCTAATTATATAAAGTCCTGCGTCTAAATCTGATACATTGATTTCATTAAATGTATTAGAAAGAGAGCCTTCTTTCCATACCTGGCCGGTAGTATTCATAATTCTGAATTTAGCCGACTCCATTTTACCAATATGTATTTTCAGGTAGTCCTTAGCAGGATTAGGATAAACAGAATATCCTTGAGGTCTTTCACCTTCTCTGGTAACAGCAACTTGAGAAGTTCTAGCTCCGCCGCCTACACAGAAGTTAGTTGTTTCACTTGAAGCGAACGATCCGCCTGATGCTAATGTAACGCCGTCAGCAGTTAGTGAATAAGAACCACTGCCATAAGAACAGCAGATACCGTCGCCATATGCGTCGTAGATCACAAAGTTATAACATCCATCGTCAAGAACGATATTCTGAGTTACAGTTGATCCATCTGGTTGTGAATCGTAAGTACCACCTGATGCAATTACTGTTGATCCACTCAGTATTTCCCAGCTTGTTTCTTCAGGATAATTGTCAAGAGTGATAGACAATGTAGCGCTAGTCGTTCCTCCGCCAGTGCTTCCTCCTGTACCTAAACTCAAGGCGTCAATTGCCATATCTCCCTGCCAGGTATCACCTGTTGTACCTACAAATTTTAGTTTTACAGTTCCACCAAGATATGCGGCAAGGTCAACATTGGCCTCGTTCCAGCTATTACCCTGGTTTCCGGATTTACTCCAGATTGTTGACCAGTTTGAACCGTCTGTAGTAGCCTGAAGTTCAAGGTCACCCATTGTTGATGCTCCGTACATGTGGTATCTGAATGATAGGACTGCTGCAGATTCAGAAGTCAGATCATAACAAGGTCCTGCTAACTCAGCGCTTTTAAACGAGTAGTTTGGACTTGATGATTCCATATACACATAGTTATTTCCTGCAAATGCACCTGAAGGTCCGGTGTTACTCGATGGTGTTCCGCCTGATCTTCGGGTCCAGTCGAAATCATCACCACTTACCTGTGACCATGCTCCGAATCCACCTTCAAATCCTTCACTATATCCAATAGTCTCAGTAGTAGAGCAGCTGATACCGCCACCACCTGTAGAACCGGTTGAAAGGCTTACATTATCTACTGTTATATCTGAAGTATAAGATGAACCTGTAGTTCCGGCAAATCTTAGTTTTACAACTTCTCCGATATATGAACCCATATCTACATTGGCAGTAAACCAGCTATTTCCCTGGTCTCCACTTAATGACCAGATTGTAGTCCAGCTACCACCGTCAACTAATGCCTGAACTTCAAGAGTTCCCATTGCCGATCCATACATGTGATAGTCAAAGCTAAAAGTAGCAGATGATTCAGCAGAAAGATCAAAGCAAGGACCATCCAGGAAAGCAGATTTTGATGGGTAGTTTGGATCTGACGCTTCTACGTACATGTAGTAAGATCCATCACTTGCAGAAGAAGGGCCAGTGTTTGAAGAAGGAGTGCCAGAAGCATCTCTTGTCCAGTCGATGTTGTCTCCTGAACCTTGTGCCCAGTTTCCTGTGCCACTTTCAAAACTTTCGCTGTAAGGGAAGTTGCTAACTGTTCCTGAGCAGGTAAATCCGCCTCCGGGATTTCCGGGATCGTAAACAGGATCTAAAAGGAATCCTTCACGGCCACCACCATTTGAGAAAGTAGCCTGCATTCTAGCATCCTGTCCGGCAGAGAACATAAACATACACGCATCATCTACATAATCCATATAGTTCATGAACATATCGTTTCCGCCACCAGAACAGCTATTTGTTCCTAATGAAGGACACCCGTAGTTAGGGTTTCCGGCTACAGGAGTGTCGTTTACAAAGTCATCTGCAGAGCAATTTCCATCACCCCAGATGTGACGAAGGTTTAACCAGTGACCTACTTCGTGAGTAGCAGTTCGTCCCTGGTCAAATGGAGCTGAAAGGTAGAAATTACTACCGCCAGACACTGAAGCATCTCCGAAATACTGAGGAGACATTACCACTCCATCAGTTGCTGGATCACCACCCGGAAATTGCGCGTATCCAAG